>NZ_CP110678.1:1210312-1511250 GCF_026167545.1 Sphingomonas sp. S1-29
TTCTCGGCGGGGCACGTACTGCTCGAAGGGGCGCCGGGCACCGCCAAGACGCTGCTGGCGCAGAGCTTCGCGCGCACGACGGGACTCGATTTCGGGCGGATCCAGTTCACCCCCGATCTGATGCCCGGCGACATCGTCGGATCGAATTTGTTCAATTTCCAGACCAGCCAGTTCGAGCTGACCCGCGGGCCGGTCTTTTGCGAATTGCTGCTGGCCGACGAGATCAACCGCACCCCGCCCAAGACGCAGGCAGCGCTGCTCGAGGCGATGCAGGAGCGCGCGATCACGCTCGACGGGCGGACCGAGCGACTGTCCGAGCGCTTCACCGTGCTGGCGACGCAGAATCCGATCGAGCAGCAGGGGGTGTATCCGCTGCCCGAGGCGCAGCTCGACCGGTTCCTGTTCAAGATCGCGATCGGCTATCCTTCGGAGGCGAGCGAACGCGCGATCGTCGCGCAGTACGGCAAGCGCACCGGCACGCCGCGGCCCGAGGACAGCGGCGTCGGCGAGATCGCTAGCGCAGCGCAGGTGGCCGCCGCGATCGAGGCGGTGCGCGGGGTGACGCTCGCCGATCCGGTGATCGACTATATCGTCGCTTTGGTGCGCGCGACGCGGACGCATCGCGATTGCGCGAGTGGGGCATCGCCGCGCGCGGCATCGGCGCTGGCCGGCGCGGCGCGCGCGGCGGCGGCGCTCGACGGGCGCGATTATGTGATCCCCGACGATGTGAAGGCGCTGGCCCCCGCGCTGCTGCGCCACCGCATCCTGCTGTCACCCGCCGCCGAGATCGACGGGCGGCAGGTCGACGACGTCGTCGCCGAGCTGATCGAGGCGACCGAGGCGCCGCGTTGATCTACCCCACCCAGCGCGCGGCGATGCTGGTCGCGGTGGCGGCGCCGGTGGCGCTGGCGCTGGGGGTGGCGGTGCCCGGCGGCTGGGTCGCGGCGATTGGTTGGGTGGTGGTCGTGGTCGCGGCGGTGTTCGTCGACGGGTTGCTTGCGCCTTCGCTGGCGGGTGCGGCGACGGTGGACGCACCGGCGATGGTGCCGGTGGGGGGGCGGGTTTTGCTTGCGCCTGCGATTGCGGGTGGGGTGGCGGCGGAATTTGCGGCTGAGGTGAGCGCGCCACTCGAGAGGACACCCCATCCCCTCCGCGTTCGTGCTGAGCTTGTCGAAGCACCGTCCTTCGCTTCGAAGAACAGAACGGCCCTTCGACAAGCTCAGGGCGAACGGGGAGAGGATATCCCCCAGCAATCAGACGGCAGCGAGGATGGCGCGCTATCCTACACCGCCCCACGCCGCGGCACCGCGCGTGTCTCGGCGCTTTGGGCGCGCCGCCGCGGCCCGCTCGGTTTCGCGTGGCGGCAACGCAAGATCGCCACCGACACCGCGATCCGCGTCGTCCCCGACATCCGCCCGACGCGCGAACAGGGGATGCGGCAATATCTGCGCAGCACGCAGTTCGGCAGCCGGATGCGCACCGAAAGCGGCGACGGACAGGAATTCCAGGCACTGACCGATTTCCAGCCGGGGATGCAGCGCCGCGCGATCGACTGGAAGGCATCGGCGCGGCATTTGTCGCTGCAGGCGCGCGAATATCGCACCGAGCGCGACCATGCCGTGGTGCTGGCGATCGATTCGGGGCGCGCGATGGCCGATCCGGTCGAGGGGGTGCCGCGGGTCGATCGCGCGGTGTCGGCGGCGCTGCTCGCGGCGTTCGTCGCGCTCAAATCGGGCGACCGGGTGCGGCTGTTCGGTTTCGCCGCGCGGCCGCAAGTCGACAGTGGATCGCTGACCGGCGCGCGCAGCTTCGCGAACCTCCACGCGCATGCCGCCGACATCGATTACGGGACGGGCGAGAGCAACTACACGCTGTCGCTGACCGCGCTCGACCAACGGCTCGACCGGCGGTCGTTGGTGGTGATCTTCACCGAATTCACCGATCCCACCGCCGCCGAATTGCTGCTCGCGGCGGGCCAGCGGCTGCTCAAGCGGCACCGCGTGCTGTTCGTGCTGTTCCACGATGTCGAGCTCGAAGGCTTCGTCGCGGCGCGGCCTGCGAGCGCCGACGATGTGACGCACGCAAATGTCGCGCAGGCGCTGCTGCGCGAGCGGCGGATCGTGATCGAGCGGGTGAAGCGGCTGGGGATCGAGCTGATCGAGGCCGATCCGCACGCGATGCCGCTGGTGCTGGTCGAGCGGTATCTGGCGCTGCGGGAGCGCGGGTGATGGGGCTGCGGACGATGCGCTCAGAGGAGCGTCACCCCGGACTTGATCCGGGGTCCAGGCGCGACGCGTACCGCGTGCCGGACGCCGGGGGCGACTGTCTCACCTGGATGCCGGGTCGAGCCCGGCATGACGGAGGTAGGTTGCACCGCCGCGAAGCGCAGGATCGATGACCACCCCCTTCTTCACCACGCGCAATTTCCGCGCCGAGCGCGAGGGCGATTGGGCTCGGCTCGAGGCATTGCTCGACATCGTCGAGAAACGATCGGCCAAGCGCCTGTCATCCGACGAACTGGTCGAGCTGCCACGCCTGTACCGCGCGACCTTGTCGGCGCTGTCGATCGCGCGCGAAACCTCGCTCGACGCGAGCCTTGTCGGCTATCTCGAGAGCCTGGCGACCCGCGCCTATTTCATCTTGTACAGCGGGCGAACGCCGATGCGGCGCCAGCTGCTCGGCTTCTTCGCGCGCGGCTGGCCGCAAGCGGTGCGCCGGATGGTGCCCGAAATCTTGCTCGCGCTGGCGCTGTTCGCGGCGAGCGCCGTGGCGGGCTATGCCTTGGTCGTCGCCGACCCCGCCTGGTTCGCCGGCATCGTCGACGAAGGCATGGCGAGCGGGCGCAATATGGAGGCGAGCGCCGCGTTCCTGCGCGATACGCTGTACGGCGCGCCGAAGGATAGCGGGCTCGAGGTGTTCGCGACGCAATTGTTCACGCACAATGCGCAGATCTCGATCCTGGTCTTCGCGCTGGGCTTTGCCTTCGGGGTGCCGACGATGCTGCTGCTGGCGTCGAACGGCGCGCTGATGGGAGCGTTCTTCGCGGTCTATGTCCCGCATGGGCTCGGCTGGGGGCTGCTCGGCTGGCTGTCGATCCACGGCACCACCGAGATTTTCGCGATCCTGATTTCGGCGGGCGCGGGGTTCCATATCGGGCGCGCCGTGGCGTTTCCCGAGCAGCGCACGCGGATGGCGGCAGCGTCGGAGGCGGGGCGGCGCGCGGCGATCGCGATGATCGGCGTGGTGGTGATGCTGCTGGTGGCGGGGCTGCTCGAAGGCTTTGCCCGGCAGTTGGTGCGCACCGACGAAGCAAGGTTTGCGATCGCGCTGACGATGCTCGCGGGATGGGTGGCGTATTTCGCGTTCGGAGGGCGGGCGCGTGGCCAAGGCTAAGCGAATCGGGCTCGAACGGCGGCTGGTGACGCCCGAGGGAGTGACGCTGCAGCTCAAGCTCGCGGGGTCGGGTGCGCGTGCGGGGGCGTTCATCATCGATGCGCTGGTGATGCTGGCGATCCTGATCGGCACGACGCTGGCGCTGTTCGCCTTCCATGCCGGCCTGGGCAGCGCGTTCGGCAGCCTGTTGCTGATCCTGTGGATGCTAGGCTTCTTCGCGTTGCGGAACTTCTATTTCATCCTGTCCGAAAGCGGTGCGCGCGCGGCGACGCTCGGCAAGCGGGTGATGCGGCTGCGGGTGATCGCGCGCGATGGCGGGCGGCTGACCGGCGGCGCGATCGTCGCGCGCAACCTGATGCGCGAGATCGAGATCTTCCTGCCGCTGATGTTCACCGCCTATAGCGCATCGCAGGGGATCGGCGACCGCTGGGCGGGCGCGGCGGGGTTGCTGTGGGCAGCGATCTTTCTGTTCTTCCCCGCCTTCAACCGCGACCGGCTGCGCGCGGGCGACCTGATCGCGGGGACCTGGGTGATCGAGACGCAGCGGCGACGGATCGGTGCCGACCTGCTCGCCGCCGCCCCGATCGCGGCAACGACGCCCTTCAGCGATGCCGAGCTCGACGCATACGGCCAATATGAGCTGCAGAAGCTCGAGGAAGTGCTGCGGCGGAGCGACCGCGATTCGATCACTACCGTCGCGGCGGCGATTCGGCGGCGGATCGGGCGCGACGACATGCCCGACGACCGCCAGTTCCTCGACGCCTATTATGCCGCGGTTCGGCTGCACCTCGAGCGCAAGCTGCTGTTCGGACAGAGGAAACGCGACAAGTTCGACGCGGCTGCGTGACCGCCCACGTCATGCAACCACGACCTTTAGTCATGGACGCTTGACATCTTCGCATGATGTGGCATTTTGTCATGGTCGCCTGACATAAGGTCAGCTAGACATGGCAGGGGAACCAGCCGGAGTGTGGATGAAAAATCGCCTGAAAGTGCTGCGCGCCGAACGCGACTGGAGCCAAGCCGAGCTTGGCGGCCGGCTGGGGGTGTCGCGTCAGGCGGTGAACGCGATCGAGACGGGGAAATACGACCCCTCGTTGCCGCTGGCCTTCAAGATCGCACGCCTGTTCGATGCCCCGATCGAGGAGATTTTCGATGACGAGCATGGGGGTGAAGATGCGTGACGGTTCGATCGGCACCGGGGAACAGGCGGCGCGGTTGCGGCAGCGACGCATTCGGCGCCTTTTCGCTGCGTTGGCTGCGGCGGGTTTTGTCACCGGACTGGTCATGGCGCTGCTCGAAGACGACGCCAAGGGACCGGTGGCCGGTGTCGGAGCACTGCCACCCGCCTTTGCGATCGGTGCGGTCGTCCTTGGCATCGTCGCGATCCTATGGGGCGGGCTGCGCTATTGGCAGAGCACCGATGAGCTCGATCGCCGCGACAATATGCTGGCGTCGATGATCGGCCTCAACATGTACGCGCTTACCTACCCCGCGTGGTGGACGTTGTGGAAAGGCGCGCTAGTTCCGGCGCCGAACGGCGAGACCATTTTCATGGCCACCATGATCGTCACGGCGATCAGCTATGGCTGGCTCAAATATCGCAACTGATCGCGGCGCGATCGCAGGGAGAATGACGATGAAAATGACGTTGCTGAAGGTAGGAACGGCGCTCTGGCTCGCCGCGCTGCCCACGATCGCGGCCGCGCAGACCGCGCCCGCCGCGCCGGCGCTCACCGCGGCACCCCCCGCCGCCGCCGGACCAGCCTCGGTCGATGCCGATCCCGCCTTGTGGGCGGTGCGCGACGAGGACACGACGATCTATCTGTTCGGCACGATCCATGTCCTGAAACCCGGCCTGTCGTGGTTCGACGATGCGGTGCGCCGCGCGTTCGACCAGAGCGACCAGGTCGTGCTCGAGCTGGTGACGCCCGAGCCGGCGGCGATGCAGGGGCTCATCATGAAACTGGCGGTCAATCCGACCGGGCCGACGCTGACCGAAAAGCTGCCCGCCGACAAGCGCGAGGCCTATGCCAAGGCGGTGACCGGGCTGGGGCTGCCCGCCAACGCGTTCGACCGGCTCGATCCGTGGTTCGCCTCGGTCAACCTCAGCCTGCTGCCGCTGCAGAAGCTGGGCTATGACCCCACCCAGGGGGTCGAGGCGCAGGTGAGCGCGGCGGCCAAGGCGGCGGGCAAGACGGTGATCGGGCTCGAAACCGCCGAGGAGCAATTGGGCTTTTTCGACGCGTTATCGCAGCCGGCGCAGGTGAAGCTGCTGGTATCGACGGTCGACGAGCTCGACGGGCTGGGGCCGATGATCAAGACGATGGTCGGTGCATGGGCGAAAGGCGACCCCGAGGCGCTGGGCAAGCTGATGAACGACAGCCTGCGCGAGAGCCGCGAAGTCGCCAAGGTGCTGCTCAACGACCGCAACGAACGCTGGGCCGACTGGATCGAAAAAAGGCTCGAGACGCCGGGGACGGTGTTCATGGCGGTCGGCGCGGGGCATCTGGCGGGGCATGACAGCGTGCTGGCCAAGCTGACGACGCGCAAGGCGAAGCTGGTGCGGCTGGGATATTGACCCGGTCGATCGGAAACCGCTCGCTTCCAAGCGCAGCGATCGCGAGAGCTAACTAATGCCCAAGATGCGCGTGGACCAGATGCTCGTCGATCGCGGGCTCGCCGAAAGCCGCACGCGCGCACAGGCGCTGGTGATGGCGGGGCTGGTGTTCGCGGGTGATCGCAAGGTGGAGAAGCCGGGCCAGGCGATGGCCGAAGACGTGGTGCTCGACGTGCGCGGGCGCGACCATCCCTGGGTGTCGCGCGGCGGGGTGAAGCTGGCGCACGCGCTGGTGCATTTCGGCTGGGGGGTCGAGGGCGCGGTGGCGATCGATGTCGGGTCGTCGACCGGCGGGTTCACCGATGTGATGCTCACCAACGGCGCGGCGCGGGTCTATGCGATCGATTCGGGGACCAACCAGCTCGCGTGGAAGCTGCGGCAGGATGCGCGCGTGGTGGTCCACGAACAGACCAGCGCGCGGATCCTGACCGCCGCGCACATCGCCGAACCGATCGACCTGGTGGTGTGCGACGCTAGCTTCATCGGGCTTGCCAAGGTGCTCGACCGGCCGCTGTCGTTCGTTCGCCCCGGCGGCCGGCTGCTGGCGCTGATCAAGCCACAGTTCGAGGCGGGGCGCGGCGAGGTCGGCAAGGGCGGCGTCGTGCGCGATCCAGCGATCCATGCGCGGGTGTGCGACGAGGTCGCGGGCTGGCTGGCCGGGATCGGCTGGACGGTCGAGGGGGTGGTCGAGAGCCCGATCACCGGGCCCGAGGGGAATGTCGAGTTCCTGATCGCCGCCAGCTTGCCCGACTTAAAGGCGACCCAAGCGTAAATTTCGGGCGATCAAGAAGATCGGCATTTCGACAAGCTCAGTGCCAACGGAATTGGCGGGTGCGTCTGAAAAAATCGTCCCATCGCGGTGCGATACGGATCATTTCATCGCCCGGCGTCTTGGTTTAGGGCGGAGCGCCGCGCGGATGCGGTTCGACGAGAAGGAACGGCATGCGCGAATTAGCGTCACGGGGCCAGTTGCGACTATCCTTCCTGCGCTGGGCGGTGGTTACCGTTCCCGCAGTCGTGTTGTTGGGGTTCCTGTCGGGCCGGATTGCGCCGACGGGCTCGGAAAACGCCTGGTACATGGCGCTCGCCAAACCCGAATGGCAGCCGCCCGGTTGGGCGTTCCCTGTCGCGTGGACCACGTTGTACGTGCTGATGGGCCTCGCGCTGGCGATCATCCTCAACGCGCGCCGGGCACGCGGGCGCGGGCTAGCGATCGGGTTATTCGTCCTGCAGTTGCTGGTGAACCTCGCCTGGGCGCCGCTGTTCTTCGGCGCGCATCTGGTGAGCTTTGCGGTGATTCATATCGCGGCCATCCTGGTGCTGGCGATCGCCACCACCTTCGCGTTCGGGCGCGTGCGCAGCCTGGCGGCGTGGCTGATGGCGCCGTATCTGTGCTGGATCAGCTTCGCGCTGCTGCTGTCGTGGGAGATCGATCGGCTCAATCCCTATGGCGAAACCCTTGTGCCATCGGGCGCGTCCACCCAAATCGAGCTTTGAACGCTTCGAGGATAGAATCATGCAGACCGAAAACCGCCTGTTCGACGATTTCGCCAAGATCCTGAATGGCGCCGCGGGCACCATCGCCGGCATGGGGCGCGAGGCCGAAGGCGCCGCGCGCGAGCGTGCGCGCGAATGGATCGGCGGGCTCGACTTCGTCGCGCGCGACGAGTTCGACGCGGTCAAGGCGATGGCCGCCGCCGCGCGCGACGAGAACGACGTGCTGAAAGCCCGGATCGACGCGCTCGAAGCCAAGCTGGCACCGCCGCCCGCGATTTGAGCAACCGTCCACAGGTTTCTGGCCGTCCTTCCCGCAACCCGCTTGCGCGGGGGACGGCGGCGCGACACGATTTGCATCGGGCACCCGGGCCGTGCAAAGGATAACCATGCTCGAAGAAGCCGAGTTCGACCGCGACGATGCGGCACCCATCGACATGCTGGAGAGCTATTTCGCCGCGCATGGCTGGAGCCATGAGCGCGACGATGACGAGATCGTCGCGAAGGTGAAGGGCAGCTGGGCCGAATATGAGCTTCGCGCGATCTGGCGCGAGGACGACAATGTCCTGCAGTTCCTGGCCTTTCCCGACGTCCGCGTCGCCGACGAACGCCGCGCGACGATTTATGAGACGATGGGGCTGGTCAACGAGCAACTGTGGATCGGCCATTTTGAGCTTTGGTCGACCAGCGGCATCCTGCTGTACCGCCACGCCGCGATGATCGACGGCGAAGGCGGCGGCACGCTGACGCTCGACCAGGCCGAGATGCTGATCGAAAGCGCGATCGACGAATGCGAGCGCTTCTATCCGGTGTTCCAGTTCGTGCTGTGGGGCGGCAAGACCCCCAAGGAAGCGATCGCGGCATCGCTGATCGAGACGCAGGGCGAGGCGTGA
This sequence comes from Sphingomonas sp. S1-29, assembly GCF_026167545.1. Lineage (NCBI taxonomy): Bacteria > Pseudomonadati > Pseudomonadota > Alphaproteobacteria > Sphingomonadales > Sphingomonadaceae > Sphingomonas > Sphingomonas sp. S1-29. The sequence continues at coordinate 1,218,713 of NZ_CP110678.1, forward strand.
GCGGCGACGCGATGCCGACCTTGTGGCTGGTCGGCGCGGGCAACATGGGCGGCGCGATGCTGCGCTGCTGGGTCGCCAGCGGACTGCCGACGGCCAAGGTGACGGTGATCGATCCGGGCAGTCCTTCGGTACCCGAGGGCGTGACCGTGGTGGCGGAGGCGCCCGATGGCCCGCTGCCCGAGATCGTCGTGCTCGCGGTGAAACCACAACTGATCGACCAGGCGCTGCCAAGCCTGCGCAAGGGCGCCGCACCGGTGCCGTTGCTGGTGTCGATCCTTGCCGGGGTTGAGGTATCGACGCTTGCCGAGCGTTTTGCCGCCGATGCGGTGGTGCGCGCGATGCCCAATCTGCCCGTCGCGATCGGCAAGGGCGTGGTGGCGCTGCATGGCGATAGCGCCGGACGCGCCGCTGCCGAAGCGCTGATGGCGCCGCTGGGGCTGGTCGAATGGATCGACGACGAGGCGCTGTTCGACGTCGTCACCGCGCTGTCGGGCAGCGGGCCGGGCTTCACCTATCGCTTCATCGATGCGCTCGCGCAGGGCGGTGCGGCGCTGGGTCTGCCCGCCGATCAGGCGCTGCGGCTGGCGCGCGCGACGGTCGAGGGATCGGCGATCCTCGCCGCGGGGGCAAGCGAGAGCCCCGGCGTGCTGGCGGATCGGGTCGCGAGCCCGGGCGGATCGACGCGCGAGGGGCTCAACGTCCTCGACGCCGACGATGCGCTGGTGACGCTGGTCACGCGCACGCTCGAGGCGGCGACCCGCCGCAATGCCGAGATGGCCGCCGCCGCGCGCGGCTGAAACCGACGGAACGCCGCTTGCCCCGACCCGTTGTCCCGTCAGACGGATTTGCAACGGAGGCACCCATGACGACGACCACCACCATCGACCGCGATAGCGAAGGTCGTACCGCCAAGGCCGAGAAGCCCAATCTGGGCCTGCTGGCTGGCGCGGCGACCGCGGGTGCGGCGCTGGGGATGCTGGCGATGATCGGCCGCAAGGCAGCGGTACAGGCGCCGAGCGCGCTGGCGCGCGACTGGGTCGAGGCGCTGACGCTCGAGCACAAGGCGGTGCTGAAGATCTTCGACGCGCTCGAGGCGACCGATTCGCGCAACACCACCAAGCGGGCGATGCTGCTGGCGCAGATGAAGCACGCGCTGGTGAAGCACGACGTCGAGGAATCGAGCGTGATCTACCCCGCGCTGCGCGAGGCGGGGCAGGTCGAGGCGGCCGATCACCTCACCAAGGATCACGGCTATGTGAAGCAGCACCTGTACGAGCTCGACAACAGCCCCAAGGATTCGCCCGATTTCCTGATCAAGGTGCGCAAGTTCCGCGCCGATATCGAGCAGCATATGACCGAGGAAGAAACCGAGCTGTTCCCGGCGCTGCGCGCGCAGCTGTCGGAGGAGAAGAACAAGCATCTGACGAGCGCGATGAACAAGGAAGGGTTCAAGGTCGCGTGACGCTTGCCCCCTCCCGTGCGCGGGAGGGGATTTAGCGGCCCAGCATCGCGATGCGCGCGCGTTCCTCGTCGGGGATCAGCCCTTCGAGGACCGCCCAGAAGCCGCCGACCGCGCCCTGCCCTGCGCTGGCATAGGCTGCCGACAGCCGCTCGCGCAGTTGATCGAACAACACGGTTTCTAGCGCGTTGCCCTCGGCGGTCAGCCGCAGCAGCCGCTGGCGCCGGTCGCGGTCGCCGGGGCGCATCTCGACCAGCCCGCGCTCGGCGAGATCGCCGAGCACGCGGCCGAGCGACTGTTTGGTGATCGCCAGCAAAGCCAGCAGCTCGCTGACGGTAAGCCCGGGCTGGCGCGCGATGAAATACAGCGCGCGGTGGTGCGCCCGCCCCAGCCCTTGCACCGCCAACGCATCGTCGACCGAGCGCGTGAGGTGGCTATAGCCGAAATAGAGCAGCTCGATCCCCTTGCGGATCTCGGGCTCGCGCAGGAACAAGGGCGAGGCGGTACGCAGCGGATCGGGGATCGTTGGGCCAGCCATGTTGACCTGTTTTGGCAGCGCCCCTACCGTTCGGCAACCCTTGGCCATGGCGCTCCCATGGCGCTTTGACGCTGGATGCCCCGATGCTCGATACCGCCACCCTGCCCTTCACGATCGAACCCAATCCCAACCCGGTCGCGGCGAGCGAGCGCGAGGCGCTGCTGGCGAATCCGGGCTTCGGGCGGGTGTTCACCGATCATATGGCGATGATCCGCTGGAACACCGAGCAGGGCTGGCACGATGCGCGGATCTGCCCGCGCGCACCGCTGCAGATGGATCCGGCATCGTCGGTGCTGCATTATGCGCAGGAGATTTTCGAAGGGCTCAAGGCCTATCGCACCGACGACGGCGGCGCGACCTTGTTCCGCCCCGATGCCAATGCGCGGCGCTTCGCCGAATCGGCGCGGCGGATGGCGATGGGCGAACTGCCCGAGGCGCTGTTCCTCGAATCGATCCGCGCGCTGGTCCGTGCCGACCGCGCCTGGCTGCCGAGCATCGACGGCGGATCGCTGTACCTGCGCCCGTTCATGATCGCGAGCGAGGTGTTCCTGGGGGTGAAGCCCTCGGCCGAATATCTCTACATGGTCATTGCCTCGCCCGCGGGCGCGTATTTCAAGGGCGGTGCCCCCTCGATCACCGTCTGGGTGTCGGACGATTTCACCCGCGCCGCCCCCGGCGGCACCGGGGCAGCGAAGTGCGGCGGCAATTATGCCAGCGGCTTGCTCGCGCAGGCCGAGGCGATCCGCCAGGAATGCGACCAGGTGGTGTTCCTCGACGCGGTCGAGCGCCGCTATGTCGAGGAGCTGGGCGGCATGAACACTTTCTTCGTGATGGACGACGGCAGCCTGCAGACCCCGCCGCTGGGGGGCACGATCCTGCCCGGCATCACCCGCGATTCGATTCTGACGCTGGCGCGCGACGCCGGCATGACGGTGCGCGAGGCGCCCTATGCGATCGATGCGTGGGAGGCCGATGCCGCGAGTGGCCGGCTGCGCGAGAGCTTCGCCTGCGGCACTGCGGCGGTGGTGACGCCGATCGGCCGGGTGCGCGGCACGTCGCGCGATTTCCGTATCGGCAATGGCGGGCCGGGCGAGGTGACGACGCGGCTTCGCGCGCAACTGGTGGCGATCCAGCGCGGCCAGGCGCCCGATCCGCACGGCTGGGTCGAATACCTGGCCTAAAGCCCCTTCCCTAACCCGCGTGCGCGGTTATAAGCGCACGCCTTGCTGGGGCGTCGCCAAGTGGTAAGGCAGCGGCTTTTGATGCCGCCATGCGCAGGTTCGAACCCTGCCGCCCCAGCCAGCTTTTCACCGCATTTCCGCGCTCGAGCGCGCCGGGTGTGGCCTCGCCGGCCCCCCGCCGCGATTAGTCCGTGATCGCCACCACGTTATCGTCGGAGTTGCGATCGACATATTTGTTGTACGGATCGACGCCGGCAAAGGTCGGGCGGCGCGCGGTGACGATGCGGATCTGCTGCTGCCCGCTGCGGACCGGGCGGCGTTCGATCGCCACCACGTTGGGCGCTGCGAAGTCGCCCACGCCGGGGCGTGCGGTGAACACGCCGATCTCGATCGTGTCGTTCAGCCGCGCTTGTTTCTCGACTCCCTTGCCATCGGCATAGGCCTTGCCCGCCGCGACGGTCAGCGTCGTTTCGAACCGCCCGCCGGCGATCGGGCGAACCGTCGCTGCGGTGGTCTTGAGATCGTAAATGGTGATGCGTTCGAGCAGGTCGGCGACCAGCTGCCGCTCGGCATCGTTGCGCGCGAGCCCGCGGAAGCCTTCGACCAGATCGGTCGATCGCGCATAGGGCGCACCCTTGAAGCGATAGCGGTCGAGCAACGCCGCGAGCATTGCGTTGACGCGATCCTCGCCCAGCCGGTCCTGCAGCAGATACATCGCCAGCGAACCCTTGCGGTAATGGATATAGCCCTGGTTCTCGACCCGGTTGAGCGGGAGCTCCTCGATCGCCTCGCTGCCGCGCGAACGCAGATAATTGTCGAGCTCGTATTTCAGGAAGCGGCGGATGCGATCGTCGCCATACATGTCCTTCATCACCATCAGCGCGCCATATTGCGCCAGCGTCTCGACCAGCATCGTGCCGCCCTGCATGTCGGCGCTGATGAGCTGGTGCGCCCAATATTGGTGCGCCAGCTCGTGCGCGGTGACATAGGTCACATAGTCGATCGCCTTGGGATCGCGCGTATCGGCGATGAAGCCGATCTTTTCCGAATAGGGAATGGTGCCGGCAAACGCCTGCGCGAAGGCGGCATAGCCGGGAAACTCGACGACCCGGGCATAGTCGAACTGATAGGGGCCGAACGCGCGTTCGAAATAGCCGAGCGAGCGCTGCATCGCCGCCAGCATCCGCGGGACGTTATAGGCATGGCCGGGGTGGTGATAGACGCTGAGCGCCACATCGCCCGCACGCGCGGTCGCCTCGGCATAGCGCGCCGACTGGACCGAGAAAAAGGCGAGGATCGGCGCGGTCGACACGAAGCGCGCGGTGCGGCGGCCATCGGCGGTGGTGTCCGATACGCGGCGGCCGGGCGCGATCGGCACCTGATCGGCGCTGGTCGACAGCGTGATGTCGCTCATCACCCAGCTGGCATTGGCGATGTAGTTGCGCCGCGTTGCCGATATATCCTCGAGCTTGGCCATGCGCTGCTCGGCGGGCAGGCCGTATTTGCGCCGCTCGGCACGATCGGTGAGCAAGCCGAAGCGCTGCATCCCGATCTGCGGCGCGAATTCGGTGTTGTTGAGGAAGCTGCCATTGGCGACGAGCCGGGTGTCGTCGCCATTGGCGCGCAGCCCGCGCTGCTCGCGAATCGTCGTGAAGTCGAGCACGGTGCGCGCGCCCGGCGCGAGCGGGGTATCGAAGCGATAGATGCGATATTGGTTCTTCGCGTCGTCGATCGCCAGCCGGGCGCCGGGCACGCCGATACCGGTGATCCGCATCGAGGGATCGGCGGCACGGACGTGCAGCGTCTCGAGCGGCGCCCCGGTGTCGTTGATCAGCCAGAAGCGGCCGCGTGCCTCCATCCGGCGACGCTCGGGATAGAGATCGACCTTGATGCGCATCGCGGTCGCCGATGGCTGGCGCACGGTCTCGTAGCGCAGATAGCGCTTCTCGTATTCGGCGAGCTTGGCATTGTTGTCGTCGCGGGTGCGATAGTCGTTGAGGACGTTCATGTTCCAGTAGAGGAACCCGCCGGTCGCGCCGAAGACCAGCAGCGCGGCGGCGATGATCGCGCGGGGTGCGCCCATGAGCCGGGCGGGGAGCCGTGCCAGCCGTGCCTTGAGCCGCGTCTCGGTACCGCGCCGCCACAGCAGATGCGCCAGCACCGCGAGGATGACCGCGAAAGCGCCCCAGTACAGCCGCAGCCACCATCCCGCCGGCCCGCCGACCTGATCGCCGTTCATGTCCGAAAGCTGCGGCGTGCCAGTGCTGCCGTACAGATATAGCGGGTGTTCGAAGCCGATGTTCGACAGCGTAATCGTCGCGACGAGATAGACGACCATTAGCGCCCAGCCGACATATTTGTTGGGGCTGAGCGCCTGGAGGAACACCGCGAGCACCGCGATCAGCAGCATGTCGATCGACAGCGGGAGCAGATACCAGCCGAGATATTGGCCGAGCTCGATGCTGCCGCCGCCGCGGCTCACCTGGACCAGGATCGCCGCGACGACCGATACCGCCAGCGTCGCGAACAGCACGATCGCCACCGCGAGCGTCTTGGGCACCATATACGCCCAATTGGGCAAGGCGGTGGCATCGACGATCTCGTGCATCCGCCGATCGCGGTCGCGCCATACGACTTCGCCCGCATAATAGATCGCGATGACGATCGGGATGATGCCGAAACTGCCGAACAGCACTTCGAGGATCGCGAAGGTCAGCGGCCGGCCGGGGGTGCCATAGGACTGGTTGGCGCCGAGCAGGCCGCCCACCGCATTGGCGAGACCGATCGCCAACAGCACGAAAAAGGCGGGGCTCTTGAGCACCTGGCCGATCTCGAACCGGCACCGCGCCAGCAACTGGGTACCGCGCGCCGCTTCCGGGTTGGTCGCGGGCAATTTGGTGACGATTGCCGGCGGCTGCGCGGCGAGCTTGGCCTCGCGCTTGGCCTGCCGTCGCAGCCGCCGCTTCGACATGCCGCGTTCGGCAAAGCTGAACCGGGCATAGGCCAACAGCAGCGCGAGCGCAGCGACGCCGAACGCCAGGCAGCGATTGACGAGCAATGCACCCTCGAGCGGGGGAATCATCGTATTGGATTCAGCCGCGGTCCAATAACGCGCGGTCACGCCGAACGCGCCGATGCCGAAGGGTTCGAAATAGGCGACGGTATCGCGCCATTCGGGACGCGCCTGGATCACGCCGATCAGCACGAAATAGCCGACGAGGAAGACGATTACCCCGAGGTAGCTGTACACCATCGACCGCGTCAGCGTCGCGACCGCGAAGAAGATCGCCGCGGTCAGCACCACATTGGGCAGCGCCAGCACGAAATAGGCGAAGGCGTAATCGCGCACCCGGTTCGGCCCCAGCGTTTCGGCATCGAGCCACGGCATCAGCGAACCGAGCCAGATCGCCAGCGGCACCGCGGCAAAGGCGATCGCGGCGGCGCCGAGCGCGCCCGCGAAGCGCCCGATCAGATAGTCGAACTTCACCACTCGCGTCGATCGCACCATCGGCCCGAAGCCGCTTTCGTCGTCGCGCACGATCACGTTGGCGACGAACGCGGTGGTCACGAACATGAAGAAGATCGACAGGATCAGATGCGTCTGCGCGATCGCAAAGGGCGAATTGACATGGACGTTGCCGCCGCTGCCGATCTGGATCTGGTCGATCGTCGTCGCGCCGAAGGTCAGCAGGAAGAACAGGATCGCGACGACCCAGAAGACGGGGCTGCCGAGCTGGTAGCGAAGCTCGAAGGCGGCGATACGGGCGAACATGCGCTGCGCTCCCCCGCTCAGGCGGCTTGCGCGGGCATGGGCGCGCGGCGGCTGTGCGCGAGCGTCGAGAAATAGACGTCCTCGAGCCCGCCATCGACGCTGGCGAACCCGTCGCCGGGATCGGCTGGTGCGAGGATGTGGATCACCGTCCGGCCGGCGAACAGCCGGGTCGAGATCACCTCATAGCGCTCGCGATAGGCGTCGAGCTGGTCGCGCGCGATCGTCTTGGCCCAGATGCTGCCGCGGGTCTGCGCGATCAGATCGTGCGGCGCACCTTCGCGCTGGATTCGCCCGCCCGCCAGGATCGCCATGCGCGGGCAAAGATCGGCAACGTCCTCGACGATATGCGTCGACAGGATGATGACGACATTCTCGCCGATCTCGGCGAGCAGGTTGAGGAAGCGGTTGCGCTCTTCGGGGTCGAGCCCGGCGGTCGGCTCGTCGACGATAATCAGCTCGGGATTGCCGATCAGCGCCTGCGCGATCCCGAAGCGCTGGCGCATCCCGCCCGAAAAGCCCGCGATCGCTTTCTTGCGTACCGACCATAAATTGGTCTGGTTGAGCAATGTCTCGACCGTCGCCTTGCGATCGGCGGCCGAGGCGACGCCCTTGAGCACCGCCATGTGATCGAGCATGTCATAGGCCGACACGCGCGGATACACCCCGAAATCCTGCGGCAGATAGCCGAGCGTGCGGCGCAATCGTTCGGGCTGGGCGATGACGTCGATGTCGCCGAAGGTGATCGCACCCTCGGTCGGCGTCTGGAGCGTCGCGATCGTGCGCATCAGCGTCGATTTGCCCGCACCATTGGGGCCTAGCAGCCCGTACATTCCCTTGGGAATCGACAGGCTGACGCCGTCGAGCGCGCGCGTGCCATTGGCATAGACATGGCTGATGTTGTTGAGTTCGAGCATCTTACCCCCCGGTCAGGCGGCAAGCCTAACACGGTGTATTGCGGGGGCAAAGCACTATAAAACGGATACCCGAAGTCTGCTGCGTTAAGTCGCTCAGCGCTGCTTCTTGGTGATGGTCGCGGTGAAGTCGGGGTCTTTTTTCGCCACCCAGTCGACGAACTTGCGCACATTGGGGTTCGCCAGCAGCCCCTCGACGTCCATCCCGTGGCGCTGGAGTTCGGAATTGGTGAAGTTGGCGGTCAGCGTTTGCTGGCAGATGCCGTGCATCGGCACAACGTCGCGCCCGCCCCGGCTCTTGGGGACCGGGTGGTGCCAGACGATCGTCTTGCCGGTCGGCCGGCCGCACAGCCAGCACACTACCGGCGCCGCGGGCGCCTCGTCCTCGCGGTCGGCATCGCCATAGGGATCATGCTTCGAATGTTTGCGCGCCATGGGTCGATCTGATTCCTGAAAGCTGGTTGCGCCCCTATCGCAGCAAGCGCCGCCTTACCACCGCAGCATGGCCCGCCATCATTCGGTGTCCGGCGCATCGCCCAGCCGTTGCTCGGTCAGCACCTGCCACGCCGCGATGAACAATCCCGCGGCGAGCGGGCCGACGACGATGCCGCTCAAGCCCACCAGATTGATCCCGCCGAGCGTGGTCACCAGCACCAGCCAATCGGGGATGCCGGTGTCGCGCCCCACCAGGATCGGGCGCAGGATATTGTCGGCGAGCCCGATCACCAGCACCCCCGACAGGATCACGATCGCCGCCTGCCAGATCGCGCCGGTCGCCAACAGATAGATGCCGACCGGCGCCCAGATGAGCGCAGGGCCGATCGCGGGCAGAAGCGCGGCGATCGCCATCAGCACCCCCCACAGCAACGCCGCGGGCAGCCCGACCACCCAGAAGGTGGCCGCGCCGATCGCGCCCTGCACCAGCGCGACGATCCCCGAGCCCTTGATCGTCGCACGCACCACCGCGGCGAACTTGTCGGCCAGCCGCTCGGCGACCGACCGCTCGAGCGGCATCGCGCGGACGATCGCCGGCCCGATGTCGTCGCCGTCGCGCAACAGGAAGAAGGTGATGTACAACCCGACGCCGAAGGCGAGCAGGAAGCCCGCCGCATTGGCACCGATCGACAGCGCGCGGGTGGCGAGCATGCTCGCGCTGCTGCCGACCGCACGGGCGAGGCTCGCCTGCGCCTGCTCGAGGCTGTTGAAGCCCGAATTGTCGAGCAGCCGCTGCAGCCGAAGCGGCAGCGCGTCGTGGACCTGCTCGAAATACAGGCCGAAATTGATCTGCCCCGACAGCATCTGACTATACACCCCCGCCGCTTGGTCGACGACCAAGCTGGCAATGATGATGGCGGGGATGACGACCGCGACGGTGATGATCAGGATCGCCAGCGCCGCGGCGGTATTGCGCCGATCGGGGAAGCGCGCGAGCAGCCGGTGGAACAGCGGCTGGAACAGGATCGCCGCCAGCGCCGCCCACAGCAACGCGCCGATAAAGTCCGACACCACCAGCAGCAGCGCCAGCGTGACGAGCACGACCAACGCGATCAAACCGCCATTCTCAACGCGTTCACGATTCACCGCCATCGGGGAGCTTGCCTTGCGCTAGGGGATGCTTTGCATGCGCCAAGTCCGGCGAACACGCACGTCCGAATTGGGAACGACGTCGTCCAAACCCCTGCCCGACACTTTCGGTCCGCGCCGCCCTTGGAAGCGGGCTACATCCGCATCGTCCCCGTCTCGATGAAGCGTTGGTGCCAGGACAAAGCCTCGCCCGGCAGCACCGGGGTTTGCTGGCCGTAGGAACCCGTCCGCGCGCGCTGGTAATAATCGATCAGCGCCGGGCGATACTCCGGATGCGCGCACTTTTCGATGATCAACGCCGCGCGCTGCTTGGGGCTGAGCCCGCGTAGGTCGGCCAGCCCCTGCTCGGTCACCAGCACCTGGACGTCCTGGCTGATGTGATCGACATGGCTCGCCTGCGGTACGATCGCCGAAATCGCGCCGCCCTTGGCGGTCGAGGGGGTCATGAAGATCGAGACATAGGCATTGCGCGCGAAATCGCGCGATCCGCCGATGCCGTTCTGGATTCGCGATCCCATGATGTGCGTCGAATTGACGTTGCCATAGATGTCGGCCTCGATCAGCCCGTTCATCGCCAGGCAGCCCAGCCGGCGGATCAGCTCGGGATGGTTGCTGATCTCCTGCGGCCGCAGGATCATTCGATCGCGATACGCCCCCAGATCGGCGTTGAGCCGCGCCGCCGCCTCGGGGCTCAGCGAAAAGGCGGTCGCCGACGCCATCCGCAGCTTGCCCGAATCGAGCAGGTCGAGCATCCCGTCCTGGATCACTTCGGTGTACGAGGTCATGTCGTCGAACGGCCCGGTCACCAGCCCGCTCAGCACCGCATTGGCGATGTTGCCCACCCCCGATTGCAACGGCAGCAACGATGCCGGCAGCCGCCCGCGCGCGACTTCGTGCGCGAAGAACTCGATCAGATGCCCGGCGATCGCATGCGCGGCGGCATCGGGCGCGGCGAAGGGCAGGTTGCGGTCGGGGGCTTCGGTCTCGACGATCGCGACGATCTTTTCGGGATCGACGCGGAAATAGGCCTCGCCGATCCGGTCGTCGGGGCGGATCAATGGGATCGGCACGCGGTGCGGCGGCAGCGCGGTGCCGTAATAAATGTCGTGCATCCCTTCGAGCGCGGGGTTCTGCCAGCGATTGACCTCGAGGATGATCTGGTCGGCGCGATCGAGCCAGGTCTTGTTGTTGCCGATCGACGATGACGGGATCAGCGATCCGTCGGCGCGAATGCCCGAAATCTCGACCACCGCGGTGTCGAGCGGCCCGAGGAACCCCTGCCACGCCATCGGCGCGACCTGGCTCAGGTGCATGTCGAAATAGTCCATCTCGCCGCGATTGATCTTCTGGCGCGCGATCGGGTCCGAATTATAGGGCAGGCGGAATTCGATGCCGTCGGCCTTGGCGAGCGCGCCGTCGAGCTCGGGGCCGGTCGATGCGCCGGTCCAGACGCGGATCTGGAACGGGTTGCCCTTGGAATGCTCGGCCTCGATCCGCGCCGCGAGCGCCAGCGGCACCGCCTTGGGATAGCCCGAGCCGGTGAAGCCGCTCAGCCCCACCGTGCTGCCGGGGGCGATCAACGCGGCGGCCGCATCGGCGCTCATGATCCTGTCGCGCAGGCGGTCGCTGGCAATTCGGGGCATCGATGTTCCTCTTATTCGTTCGGTTTCGTAGCGTGTGCGCGCGCGGCGACCCTGGCCGCCTCGACCGGCGGTGCGACGATCGCGGCAATGCCCGCCGCCGCTGCCGCCGCCCACAGCGCGCCCATTCCGGCGACGGCATAGCTCGCCGCGCCCAATATCCCCCCGGCGAGCAACCCTGCCCATAGCAGCAGATAGGGTGCCCATCCGAAGCGATCGCCGCCGCCCAGTGCGATCGCGAGATGCTGGCCCAGCTTCACCAGGGTTCCCGTCATATAGGTGAGCCCGATATGGATGTCGGCGCCCTCGGCGAACACCGCATTCTCGGCCCCCATCGCCAGCGCCATCGCTACCGCGGCGGCGCCGTGATGGCCCCACGCCGCGAGCAACGCCGCCAGCCCGAGCAGCGCCGCCACCAACGCCAGGACCGCCCTTCGCCGCGCGGTGCCGAAACGCCGCCCCACCAGCGATCCGAACACGACCCCCGCAACGAAGCTCAGGATCAGCCCGCCGGCGACCACCGCGTCACCGCCGCGCTCGCTCAACCCCACCCCGATCCGCGTGGTGTTCCCGCTCATGAACGAGACGAAGAAGCCGCCGAGATGGACGAAGCCGACCGCGTCGACAAACCCCGCCAGCGCCGACAGCGAAGCGGCCAGCAACCTGATGCGCATGTCGTATCGGACCATCGGCAGGGCTTAACACGAAGCGGAGGGTCGGCGTTCGATATCCGCGCACGAGCAACGGTTAAACCGACGGAGAATTATCGCTGCGTGCCGAACGCCTGCATCGCGTCGAGCGTTTCCTGGCTGAGGTGATGTTCGAGCCCCTCGGCGTCCATCTCGGCGATCTCGCTCGATACGCCCAGCCGCAGCAGGAAGCCGACGACGATGTCGTGGCGTGCCTTTGATCGCGCCGCCAGCGCACGCCCCTCATCGGTCAGGAAGATCGAGCGATAGGGGCGCATTTCGACCAGCCCGTCGCGCTTGAGCCGGGTGAGCGTGTTCGCCACCGTCGCGGGGGTGACGCCGAGCCGTTCGGCCAGCTCTGTCGCTCGCGCTTCGCCGGTTTCGGCGATCAGATCGGCGATCAGCTCGACATAGTCCTCCTGCGTTTCGGTGCGGTGCGCCGAGCGCAGGCGCGCGAAGCGGCGCGCATGTTCCTGGGGTTCGGGCAAGGTCACGGCGGGCAGCTCCTGTACGTAGCCGCACCCTTGGCACGAGATTGCCTTCAGTCCAAATATTAGCCCTAGCTAATCTTGATCGCGCGCGCATATAGGCTGGGCGACCGGAGACGCCCTGCATGACCGACGACGCCATCACGCCCGAGGCCAGCCCCGCCAAGCCGCGCGGCTGGCGGACGCAATCGGGCGACAGCCTGCCCGAGGTGTTCCGCAGCATCCCGATCCCGCGCGATGCGCGCTTCTGGACCAAGATGGGTGCCTTTTCCGGCCCCGGCTATCTGGTCGCGGTCGGCTATATGGACCCGGGCAACTGGGCCACCGGCCTCGCGGGGGGATCGCAGTTCGGCTATACCCTGTTGTCGGTCGTGCTGCTGTCGAACGTGATGGCGATCCTGTTGCAGGGGCTGGCCGCCAAGCTCGGCATCGTGACCGGGCGCGACTTGGCGCAGGCGTGCCGCGACCACTACAGCCGCCCCGTCGGTTTCATGCTGTGGGTGGCGTGCGAGCTGGCGATCATCGCCTGCGACCTGGCCGAGGTGATCGGCACCGCGATCGCGCTGCAATTGCTGTTCGGCATCCCGCTGGTCTGGGGCGTCGTCATCACAGCGTTCGACGTGCTGCTGATCCTGCTGCTGCAGCAACGCGGCTTCCGCAAGCTCGAGGCGTTCGTGATCGCGCTGTTGATCGTGATCGGGGTTTGCTTCGCGGTCGAGCTGGCGCTGGCGCAGCCCGCGATCGGCGATGTGCTGCGCGGCTATATCCCCACCGCGCAGGTCGTGACCAACCCGGCGATGCTGTACGTCGCGATCGGCATCCTGGGCGCGACGGTGATGCCGCATAATCTGTATCTCCATTCGTCGATCGTCCAGACGCGCGCGTTCGAGCGCGACGAGCGGGGCAAGCGCGAGGCGATCAAATACGCCACGCTCGACAGCACGATCGCGCTGATGCTGGCGCTGCTGATCAATTCGGCGATCCTGATCCTGGCCGCCGCGACCTTTCACACCGCCGGCCGCACCGACGTCGCCGAGATCGGCGATGCGTATCAATTGCTCGCACCGATGCTGGGGGTGGGCGTCGCCAGCACGCTGTTCGCGGTGGCGCTGCTGGCATCGGGGCAGAATTCGACGATCACCGCGACGCTCGCCGGGCAGATCGTGATGGAGGGTTTCCTGCGCATCCGCCTGCCCGCGTGGCAGCGGCGGCTGATCACCCGGCTGCTGGCGATCATCCCCGCGGTCACCGTCGCGGCGCTGTATGGCGACAGCGGCACCGCGCAATTGCTGGTGTTCAGCCAGGTGGTGCTGTCGATGCAATTGCCCTTCGCGGTGATCCCGCTGGTCGCCTTCACCAGCGATCGCGCCAAGATGGGCGGCTTCGCCAACCGCCCCGCGCTCAAATGGGCGGCGTGGATCGTCGCGGCGGTGATCGTGACGCTCAACGTGAAGCTGCTGATCGATTTCGCGACGATGATCTGAAGCAAAACGCTTTCGCCTGTTAGGCGGCGTGGACAAATTGTTTGACGCGAAACTTGGTGGTTGATTCAAGGCTTCCTTTTGGAGGCGGGGTTGAGCCGGGGCGATCTGAGCGAAGCTGAGTGGCGTGTTTTGAAGGGTTTGCTGCCGATTGATGCGGCAAACCGGGGGCCTGGGCGGCCGCCCGAAGAGAACCGTTCGATCATTAACGGCATCCTCTGGCGGCTACGGTGCGGCACGCCTTGGCGCGATGTGCCGCCCAAATATGGCAACTGGAACACGATTTACCGGCGGTTTCGGCGCTGGAGCGAGGCCGGGGTGTGGGAGGCCGTATCGGTCACGCTGGCGGAGATGATGGCCGACAGCGGCCACTATAGCATCGACAGCACCACTGTTCGCGCTCACGTCTCGGCAGCGGGCGGAAAAGGGGGGCTCATCGACGCGCTCTTGGCCGCTCGCGGGGCGGGTTTACCAGTAAACTTCACTGTCTGGCAGATGCCCGAGGAAGACCGCTCGCCTTCCACCTGACGGTTGGCGAAGCGGCCGATTGCAAGGCCTATGATACGCTGATCGCCCTGCCCGAGCAGGTGCCCAAGGCGCTGCTAGCCGACAAAGGGTATGACGCCGACGCCATCCGCGCTGACCTTGCACGCCGCAACATCCAGGCGGTCATCCCGGGCCGTTCGAACCGCCGTATCAAGATCGACCATGACCGGGGGCTCTACAGAGAGCGAAACCACATCGAGCGCTTCTTCGGTCGCCTGAAAACCAACCGCGCCATCGCAACCCGATATGACCAACTCTCCGAAAGCTTCCTCAGCATGGTCCACATCGCCGCCGCCAGATACTGGCTCAAATTTGTCCACGCCGCCTAGCGTTACCGCGCTATGCTTCTTGCCATAATCGCCGTCGGGCGAAGGGCGGAGGGGAATATCATGCGGGTTCATCGGGCATTCGCGGCGCTGCTGGCGCTTGGCACACCGGCGCTGGCGCAGGACTCACAGCAACAGGCGCGCGCGATCGCGGGCGAGCCCGTCGCCGCGCCGCAGCGGCTGACGCTCACCGACCTGCCCGAGCCGACAGGCAAGCGAACCGCGCTGTTCGACGGGCGCAGCCTCGACGGGTGGACGGCGTGGCTGGGCTATGCCGATCCCGCGATCACCTATCAGGCCAATCCCGGCGCGACGCCGATCGGCACCTCCCGCGACACCAAGGGCGATTTCGCGGTGCGCGAGATCGACGGCGCGCCGGCGATCTGGGTAAAGGGCGAGACCTGGGGCAGCCTGGTCCACCGCGCCGACCTGCGCGACTATCACCTGCGGCTCGAGTTCAAATGGGGGGCCAGGACCTTCGCCCCGCGTGAGACGCTGCCGCGCAACAACGGCCTGCTCTATCACACGCATGGCGCGCCCGGCGAAGTGTTCGGCACCTGGCGGCCATCGTCGGAGTTCGAGATCATGACCGGATCGACCGGGATGATCGTCGCGGTGGGCGGCAAGCTGCGCGGGCGCACCACTGTAAGCTTCGATCCGACGCTGATCGCGCCGCATCTGCGCTACCGCGCGGGCGGGCGTGAGATCGACATCGTCAACGGCACCCCGACCTGGAATGTCGAGGCGGCGACCGACGCCGAGCGCCCGGTGGGCGAATGGAACACGCTGGACCTGTACGTGGTGGGCGACCGCGCGGTGCATGTCGTCAACGGCGTCCCGGTGGCACAGGTCCGCGACCTGGCGACGATCGCCCCCGACGGCACCCGCGTGCCGCTGACGCATGGCCAAATCCAGTTGCAGTCGGAGGGGGCGGAGACGTGGTTTCGGGGGATCACGGTGGAGCCGATCAAGGCGCTGCCGCGGGTTGTGGTGGGGGATTGATTGGGGGGGAGTGTTGGGGGAATGCATTTGGACATTTGCCGAATAGCATCTCGCAGCAGCTAAAGCCCCATTTCCAGCCGTTCAAAAGGCTAGAGATCATCCCATACGTCGACAATTATTCAGATCGAGCTTGGCTCGTATGCGTCATTCGTGGAACGCTGAAAGGTCGCATTCGGGTATCATTTGGATCCCATACAGATGACCCAATCCAAGCTGTGATGTAAAAGGGATTTAACCCTCTGAAAGTTCTGCACTTTCTGTGCACGGGTTGCATCGATACAAGTCATGCAACCCGTTGCACCGGTGCCAGCGTGCAACCGCTTAGTCCTCGCTGGAAGTTACTTCGGGGTCGTCATCGGGGTCCTCGATAGCGCCATCTTCCGGATCCGTATGAGCCACTCCAGTGACGTCTGCCGTATCCGGATAGTAGTTCGCCGGGGGATAGGGACGGTTTCTGAACCAGTATCCTTCGCTTCCTAGCCGCACAATTCGATCCTGTGACCGCCACAGCATCGTACTGAGAACCATCACCGGGTCCTTTCCGTAGACAGCAACACCGCGAGCTTTGAGAGCTTCATACAGCTCGCTACGACTAACGGGCGCGCCGCGGTTGGAAATGATTTCCAGTACAGCTTCAGCGACAGCTTCACGCCGGGGATTTTTCGGCTTTTTGGAGTGAGACGGTACGTCGTTATGGGTCAGGTTTATTTTCGCCTCGATCCGCTCGGGAGGGCCTTGTACGTTATTCGTACGCCGCCATACGGCAATAAACTGCTCGGTCACCTGCAGGTCTCTCTGGAGTATGTCACGCTCTTCGCGGAGCCCAGCAATCTGCTCCTCTACTGCACGCAAACGCTCCACGAACTGATCGCGAAGTTTGACAGGATTATCGGCTGGTACATCGTGCACGTTGGCCTCCACGATTAGGTTCACCTCGAGAATACACCCTTCGATATACAACGCAAGATACGGCCCTTGCGTGCCGTATCTGATTGGTATACAATGGCGGTGCCGCGTGCAGTAGGTTTATTGCATGGGGTGACGCCCGCAAGCCCATCAGGGCCTACGGGTCGTCATTTCAACTGTGTGTCAGCACAGCGGGGGTGCTCGGACCCCGCAGAAAGGTAATACGGGATGTTTGTGCATCCCTTCGGGAAGTTGGTTCGGTTGCCGCCGATCCACTTCCCACTGCTCTTATTAGGGCAGTGATACCGGTCGCCGGGGGCCTTGCCGGGCCTCTCGGCGACCTTCTCTATAACGCAATCCGCGTTGCGTGTCTAATTTGACGCTAGAATGAAGGTTTTAATAAAATGCCTACCCCGAAGAAGCAAACATCTCCGAAGGTCTCCACATTGGCCTCAAACGTCCTCGCTGGGCGTGTGAAGCCGACCAAAGCCCAAATCGCCACGCTTGCAGGCGCAGCCCTCAGCAATGACGAAACCAAGGGCCAGGTTCGAGGCCGGTAATCGGCTCCGATAACGTTATCGGGGGGGGGCGTGGCGAAAGCTGCGCCCCCTTTTTCGAACGTATCAATGGCCGCGTTCTTAGACGCGAAACATTGCTGGCATACCATACTCCCTCTAATGAAAATCCCGCGATTTCGGCAGCACCCGCACGTCGCGGGGGTGGCGATCATACACGGGCCGCGCGACTTCGTCGGCGCGCGATAGCGTCGTCGGGGGCGCGGCGTCGCCCAGCGTGTCGAGCAGCGCGGTGCGGTCGATCACGCGGGCGCCCATCAGGTGGACGACGCCCTCGGGGCTGCGCTGGACCTCGCCCTCGACCAGCATCAGCCGCGCGGTCATCACCTCGCGGCGATAGGTTTCGAACAGGCGCGCCCATAAAACGACGTTGGTGACGCCGGTTTCGTCCTCGATCGTGACGAAGATCGCATTGCCCTTGCCGGGGCGCTGGCGGACCAGCACGATGCCCGCGGTGCGAAGCCGGGTGCCCGCCTTGGCCGCGCTGGTCTGCGCGCAGGTGGCGACGCGTTCGGCATCGAGCGTGCGCCGCACGAAGGTCATCGGATGATCCTTCAGCGACAGGCGAAGCGTCTGGTAATCGATCGCGACTTCCTGCGACGCCGCCATGGCGGGCAGCGCCATATCGGGTTCGTCGGCAAGCTCGCGCGCGCGCGCGGCGGCGAACAGCGGCAGCTCGCCACTGGGGGTGCGGCGCGCTTCCCACAAGGCCTGCCGCCGCCCCAGCCCCAGCGAGCCAAAGGCATCGGCATCGGCGAGCAGGCGAAGCGCGCGCTGCGGCAGATCGGCGCGGCGCGCGAGTGCCTCGACACTGTCGAAGCGGCCGTACGCGCGGGCGGCGACCAAGGCCTGCGCCCATGCCTGGCGGAAGCCGTCCATCTGGCGAAAGCCCAGCCGGATCGCGAGCGCGCCCTGCCCCGGCTGCTTCATGCCGCCCTCTAGGTCATTGTCCCAAATGCTGGCGTTGATGTCGATCGGCCGCACCTCGACGCCATGTTCGCGCGCGTCGCGCACGAGCTGCGCGGGGGCGTAGAAGCCCATCGGCTGCGAATTGAGCAGCGCGCAGGTGAACACCGCGGGCTGGTGGCATTTGATCCATGACGAGACATAGACCAGCCGCGCGAACGACAGCGCGTGGCTTTCGGGAAAGCCATAGCTGCCGAAGCCCTCGATCTGGCGATAGCAACGCTCGGCAAAGGCGCGTTCGTAGCCGCGCGCGGTCATGCCATCGACGAGCTTGTCCTTCATCTTGTCGATCCCGCCATGGTTGCGGAAGGTGGCCATTGCGCGGCGCAGCTGGTTGGCCTCGCCCGGGGTGAAGCCCGCCGCGACGATCGCCAGCTTCATCGCCTGTTCCTGGAACAAGGGCACGCCGAAGGTCTTGCCGAGCAGGGTGCGAAGCTCGTTCGGGTCGTGCGGCGGCGCGGGCGAGGGATAGTCGACCTTCTCGATCCCGCTGCGGCGGCGAAGATAGGGGTGGACCATGTCGCCCTCGATCGGGCCGGGGCGGACGATCGCGACCTGGACGGTGAGGTCGTAGAGCGAGCGCGGTTTGAGGCGCGGGAGCATGTTGATCTGCGCGCGGCTTTCGACCTGGAACACACCGATGCTGTCGCCCTTGTCGAGCATGGCATAGACTGCTGGGTCGTCGGCCTTGATGTCGACGGTGAGGTCGTGATCGCCAAGCCCGTGCTCGCGCATCATCGCGAACGCCTTGCGGATGCAGGTGAGCATGCCGAGCGCGAGAACGTCGACCTTCATCAGCCCCAGCGCGTCGATATCGTCCTTGTCCCATTCGATGAAGGTGCGGTCGGCCATCGCGCCATTGTGGATCGGCACCGTCTCATCGAGCCGGTTCTGGGTGAGGATGAAGCCGCCGACATGCTGCGAGAGATGGCGGGGGAATTCGAGGATCTGGTCGACCAGGCAGCGCAGCCGCGCGACATGCGGGTTGGCGGGATCGAAGCCCGATTCGGTGAAGCGGCGCTCCTCCATGCGGCTGGCGAAGCTGCCCCAGACGGTGCCGACCAGCCGCACGGTCGCGTCCTCCGAAAAGCCCAGCACCTTGCCGACTTCGCGGACCGCGCTTCGCGGGCGGTAATGGATGACGGTCGCGGCGATCCCTGCCCGCTCGCGGCCATAGCGGGCATAGATATACTGCATCACCTCCTCGCGGCGTTCATGCTCGAAATCGACGTCGATATCGGGGGGCTCGTGGCGTTCCTCGGACACGAAGCGCGAGAACAGCAGATCGTGCTCGGTCGGATCGACCGAGGTGACGCCGAGCAGGAAGCAGACGATCGAATTGGCCGCAGAGCCGCGCCCCTGGCACAGGATCGGCGGATCGCGGGTGCGCGCGAAGCGGACCAGATCGTGGACGGTGAGGAAATAATAGGCGTAGTTCTGGCTGGCGATCAGCGCGAATTCCTCGGCCAGCCGGCGGCGGACATCGGCGGGCAGATCGGCGCCGTAGCGCTGGTGCGCCGCCTCGACGACCATATGTTCGAGCCATGCCTGCGGCTGCCAGCCCTCGGGCACCGGCTCGTGCGGATATTCGTAGCGCAAATCGTCGAGGGTGAAGGCGATGCGGGCGAGCAGGTTCAGGCTTTCGGCGACCGCCTGCGGGCAATCGCGGAACAGCCGCGCCATTTCGGCGGCGGGCTTGAGATAGCGTTCGGCATTGGCGGCGAGGCGGCGCCCGGCGGCGGCGATCGTCGTCTTCTGCTCGATACAGGTGAGGACGTCGTGGAGCTGGCGCTGATCGGGGGTGGCGTAGAGCGCATCGTTGGTGGCGAGCAGCGGCAGCCCGGTGCGCGCGGCCAGGTCGATGAGCGCGGCGAGGCGACGACGGTCGCGGCCTGCGCGGTGCATGGTCGCGCCGATCCAGACGCGGCCGGGGGCGGCGGACTGGAGGGTGGCGAGGATGCGCTCTTGGCCCCCCACCCCATCGTCACCCCGGACTAGTTCCGGGGTCCAGCGTGCGCCAACCGCTGGCGCAGGTGGTGGAGAGGTGGACCCCGGAACCAGTCCGGGGTGACGAAGCAGGGTGAGTTTGGGTTCGACGGGTGGCGCGCGAACGGGGCCGAGCGAGGGCGTGGCCATCACGATCAGCAGCAGGTCGTCGCAATACGCCAGCAGATCCTCGAGCCGCAGTACGCAGCCGCCCTTTTGCGCGCGCAGATTGCCCAAGGTCAGCAGCCGAGTGAGCCGACCCCAACCGTGGCGCGTGGCGGGATAAGCCAGGATGTCGGGGGTATCATCGGCGAACACCAGCCGCGCGCCGACGACCAGGCGGAAGTCGATCTCGCCCAGCCCCGCCTCGGCAGCCTTGGCGCGCGCCTGTTTGAGCGCGACGTGCGCGCGCACCACCCCCGCCACGCTGTTGCGGTCAGCGATGCCGATCCCCGCCATCCCGAGCGCGAAGGCCTGCGCGACCATGTCCGACGGTGCCGACGCGCCGCGCAGGAACGAATAATTGGTCGCCGCCCCGAGTTCGGCGAACCCGGTCATGCAAATAGGCCGTGTACGTACCAGCGCGGATCGGCGGCCTCGCGGCCATAGAGGCCGTGGCGGAACACCCAGAAGCGGCGGCCGCGCGCGTCCTCAATCCGGTAATAATCGCGCGTCAGCCCGCCATTGTCGGCGCGCCGCCACCATTCAGGGGCGATCCGCTCAGGGCCTTCGAACCGGGTGATGTCGTGCAGCGTGCGCCGCCAGCGAAAGCGATGCGGCGGGCCGTCGGGGACTTCGGCCATCACCTCGATCGGCTGTGGCGGGTCGAACAGGTGGAGCGGGCGAAGCGGCGGCTCACCGGGCTCGGGGGTGTCCCAGGCGGCGGGGGTGCCGGTATCGACCGCGGGCAGCGTCAGCACGCCTTGTTCGGGGATATGCGTGTCGCGCGTGGCGAAGCGGCGGATCCGCCCGCGCCCCAGCCGCGCGCTGAGGCGATCGACCAATGCCGCCATCGCCTCTTCGCTGATCGTCCCGCCTTCGAGCTGGAGCTGGGTCGGCGCAAGCGGCTCGATCGCGGGGATCGCCAGGCGGATCATGTCGAAGCCGAAGCCCGGATCGATCGGATCGGCGAGCGAATCGACGCGCTCGCCGAACAGCCGCACCAGCATCGCGGCATCGCGCAGCGGCTGGCCGCTTTCGACCGCGAGATCGAACACCCGCCCGTCGCTGCGGAACAGCCGGACGGCGAAGCGGCGGCCGCCCATGTGGCGCTCCTCGAGCTCGATCGCGGCCTGTTGCGCCAGATCGCCGATCGCCGCCAAGGCATCCTGCGTCCGCGCGATAGGCTCGGCGAAGCGGCGCTCGAACAGCATTGCAGGCGGCGGACGGCGCGGCGAGATTCGGCTGTCGGAGGATCCGAGCACGCGCGCCAGCATGTCGGTGGTGCCCTTGCCGAAGCGCGCCGATACCGGGCCAGACGGGCGCACCGCCAGATCGCCCAGCGTCTTGAGCCCGGCGCGGCGAAGCGCGGTTTCGGTCTCGTCATCGAGCCGCAGCGCCTCGACCCCCAAGCGCCGTAGCGCCGCATCTTCGCTCGCGGCGGGTGCGGTCTGGAAGCGCGCGAGCGCCTGCGCGCCCTCGGGACTGGCGGCGAAGGCGTGGCGCAGATGCCCGGTCCAGCGCGCCATCCGCGCCTCGACATCGGCGAGCAAGCCGCCCTCGTCGCCGAACAGATGCGCCGCGCCGGTGATGTCGAGCGTCAGCCCATCGGGCGAATCGAGCGCAACCATCGGGGTATAGCGCTCGCACCCATCGGCCAGCCGTTCGAGCCAGCCGATATCGGCGACCGGATCGGCATCGAACACCGCAAGCTCGGGCACCCGCGCGCGGGCATCGGCGAGCGAGAGCCCGGCGATGAGCCCCAGCGTCTGCGCGCGTGGATCGACTGCGGCAAGGCGGATCGCGCCACGATCCCTTTCGACCAGCGCGAACGGCGCGTCATCAGGCACGTCGCAATCGGGCACCCCCATCCGCACCAGCCGATCGGCCGGCAGGAAGGGAAACCACAGCGCCAGATAGCGCCGGCGCGCGGAAGCTTGCTTGTTCACGATCCCACTCCACTCGCCAAACCCCGCTTTGGGCGCGGCCACGCTGGCGCAACAATTCGACTTCGAGCGCGGGATGCCCCGGCGCATCGGCAGCGAGCGGCACCGATGCCGCCGCGCGCACCGCCCAGCGCGTTTGCGCGGCGCTTGGCGAAGGTTCGGCGGCGATCCGCAGGATGATCGCGGTGACCCCCGATTCCTCCGCCGCCAGCGCCAGCCGCCGGCTTGCCGTGAGATCGAGCCGGCGCGGATCGCGCCACAATTCGATCAGCGCGATGCCGACATCGGGGCAGCGCACGACATCGGCAGCGGCGCGCAGCACCGCGAGCGGATCGGGCAACAGCCCCAGGATCAGCCGGTCGGGGTCGATACCGATCTCGACCAGCCCCGCGGCATGGAGCTGTCCCCCCTGCCGATCGGCGGTTTCCTCGCGCAGCCACACGATCCCGCCCCCCAGCCGCCGCGCGAGCATCGCCGCGAACCCCGCCGCGCAGCTCGCATCGGCGGCATCGAGCGCGAACACCTCGTGCACCCGCCCGCGCGCCAGCCCGCCGCCCAGCGCCAGGTCGATCGCGACATGGCCGGTCGCCACGCACGTCGACGCGATCGAGGACGGTGGCTCGATCGCGGCGATCCTGCGGCGCAGGTCGCTCAAGGCGGACGACTCGGTCATAATTGTTCACTATATGTTCTTATCGCGCCGATCGCCGAGCCGAGTCAATCGCGCCCTGCCCCGCGCCGGCGATTGACCCCCGCCGTCGCAACGGGCATATAGTAACAACTGTTACCAGTTTAGGAGCGATGCCGACCATGGATCATATGGACGTGAACCCGATGGGCCTCGACGGCTTCGAATTTTGCGAATTCACCTCGGCCGATCCCGAGCGGATGGCGGGCCAGCTCGAGGCGATGGGCTTCGTTGCGGCGTCGGTGCATCCCACGCGCGACGTCGTTCGCTACAAGCAGGGGCGGATCAACATCCTGCTCAACCGCGAACCGACCGGCCATGCCGCCGAATTCCGCGCCGCGCACGGCCCTTCGGCCAGCGGCATGGCGTTCCGCGTGCAGGACGCCCAGGCGGCGTTCGATGCGGCGCTCGAGCGCGGCGCGATCGCGGCCGATGCTGCCGAAGGCGCGCTGGGCGAAGGCTATGCGCTGCAGGGAATCGGCGGGTCGATGCTGTACCTGGTCGACCGCCACGGCGCGCGCGGCAGCCTGTATGACGACTGGACCCCGGTCGAGGGCGCGGCGGAGGCCGAGGCGGCGAACAATGTCGGGCTCGACCTGCTCGATCACCTTACCCACAATGTCCGGCGCGGGCAGATGCGGGTGTGGTCGCAATTCTACAACGCGATCTTCGGCTTCGAAGAGCAGAAATATTTCGACATCAAGGGCAAGGCGACCGGGCTGTTCAGCCAGGCGATGATCGCCCCCGACAAGGCGATCCGCATCCCGCTGAACGAGAGCCAGGACGACAAGAGCCAGATCGAGGAATATCTGCGCGAATATAATGGCGAAGGCATCCAGCATTTGGCCTTCACCACCGACGACATCTACGCGACGGTGGAAAAGCTTCGCGCGCGCGGCGTGAAGCTGCAGGACACGATCGAGACGTACTACGAACTGATCGACAAGCGCGTGCCGGGGCATGGCGAGGATGTCGAGCGGCTGAAGCGCAACCGCATCCTGATCGACGGCGACACCGGCGACGAGGGGATTTTGCTGCAGATCTTCACCGAGAATATGTTCGGGCCGATCTTCTTCGAGATCATCCAGCGCAAGGGCAATGAAGGCTTCGGCGCGGGGAATTTCCAGGCGCTGTATGAGTCGATCGAGCTGGACCAGATCCGTCGGGGTGTGGTGACGGTGGATGCGTAATCAAACCTTCTCCCGCTGGCGGGAGAAGGATACCGAAGCTTGGCTGCGAAGCGGCCTAGCGAAGGTTGGATGAGGGTGGTGCGGCCCCTAGGGGCCGCGCGGTCGCAAGTGCGACCGCACCACCCTCACCCAGCTTCGCCTAGGCCGCGCTGAAGTAGCGCGACCAAGGCTACGCAACCCTCTCCCGCTGGCGGGAGAGGGGTAGAGAGGCGACCATGACCCATTACCTCCCCGGCTTCGGCAATCATGTTTCGACCGAGGCGATCCCCGGCGCGCTGCCGATCGGGCGCAATTCGCCGCAGCGGCCAGCGTTCGGGCTATATGCCGAGCAATTGTCGGGCACCGCCTTCACCGCGCCGCGCCACGAGAATCGCCGGTCGTGGCTGTACCGGATGCGGCCCACCGCCGAGCATCCGCCGTTCGTGCTCTACACCGGCGCGGCCGATTTCGCGCCCGGCACCGCCGACGCGCCGCTTGCGCCCAATCGCCTGCGCTGGGATCCGCTGCCGCTGCCGCAAACCCCGGTCGACCTGATCGACGGCATGACGACGATGATGGCCAGCCGCGATCCCGCCAGCCTCAACGGCGTCGCGCTGCACGTCTATGCCGCCAGCCGCGACATGGACGCGCGCGTGTTCATGAACGCCGATGGCGAGATGCTGTTCGTCCCCGAACATGGCCGGCTGGCACTGTTGACCGAGCTCGGGCGGATCGACGTTGCGCCGGGGCAGATCGCGCTGGTTCCGCGCGGGGTGCGCTTTCGTGCGCTGCTGCCCGACGGCAGCGCGCGCGGCTATGTCTGCGAGAATCACGGCAGCTTCTTTCGCTTGCCCGATCTGGGGCCGATCGGTGCCAATGGCCTCGCCAACCCGCGCGATTTCGAGACGCCGGTCGCCTGGTACGAGGATCGCGACGAGCCGTTCGAGGTGGTGCAGAAATTTCTCGGCTCGCTATGGACGACGACGATCGACCATTCGCCGCTCGACGTGGTGGCGTGGCACGGCAACCTGGCCCCGTGGCGCTATGATCTGGCGCGGTTCAACGCGATCAACACCGTCAGTTTCGACCATCCCGATCCGTCGATCTTCACCGTGCTGACCTCGCCCAGCGACGTGGCGGGTCGCGCCAATGCCGATTTCGTGATCTTCCCGCCGCGCTGGATGGTGGCCGAGGACAGCTTCCGCCCGCCCTGGTTCCACCGCAACGTGATGTCCGAAGCGATGGGGCTGATCCAGGGGGCGTATGACGCCAAGGCCGAGGGATTTCAGCCGGGCGGCATTTCGCTGCACAATCTGATGTCGGGCCACGGCCCCGATGTCGCGACGTGGAAGGCCGCGAGCGCCGCCGAACTGAAGCCGCACAAGATCGACGGCACGATGGCGTTCATGCTCGAGAGCTGCTGGCCGTATCGCCCGACGCAGGGCGCGCTCGATCGCGCGCAGCTCGATTACGACGCGGTGTGGAACGACTTTCCCAAGGCGAAGCTGCCGCAGTGAGCACCGCCGATACGCGGGTGTTCGCGACCCCGGCGGGGGTGACTCTGGGCGCGCTCGATTTGGTCGCCGACGGCGCGGCGCGCAGTTTCGTGGTGCAGATGCGTGCCGGGCGGTTTCATGGCTTTGCGGTGCGGCGCGGGGACGGCGTGGTCGGCTATGTCGATCGTTGCCCGCACATGCAGGTGCCGCTGGCGCAGAGTCTCGATGCGTATCTGACCCCCGATGGCGGGTTGATCGCGTGCGCGTGGCATGGCGCGCTGTTTCGGATCGATGATGGCGAATGCGTCGGCGGGCCGTGCGTGGGGGCGCGGCTGGGGGCCTGGCCGTTGGTGGTCGAGGCGGGGATGATCGTGACGGGGGTTCTGCCCGAGGCGACTTGATCGGGCACGCCCCCTCCCCGTTCGTGCTGAGCTTGTCGAAGCACCGTTCTTTCTTCGCCACCGTCGAAAAGAAGTACGGTCCTTCGACAAGCTCAGGACGAACGGGGGGACGCTATCCCATCAATTCACCGCTTCCGCGCGCCGCCCTTGGCGCCATAGCCCTCGGCGAACACCGCATCATACACCGCGAACCGCACATCCTCGTTCGCCAGCTCGATCCTTGGCAGCGGCTCCGCCCTTGCCAGCACGCGATCGTCGGCGACGGGGCCGGTGAGGACGCCGCGATCGGCGATCAGCACCGGCGGCAGTTCGATTTCGCGCGGCGCGGCGCGCGGGAGTACGCCGTCGACGGCGGTATCGATTACCCGCACCTTGCCGCCCATCCTGGTGAGGTCGAACAACCGCTCGGCAAAGTCGGCGGGGAAGCGGATGCAGCCGTGCGACGCGGGATAGCCGGGCAGGTCGCCGGCGTGGAGCGCAATGCCGGTCCAGGTGAGCCGCTGCATGAAGGGCATCGGTGCGTCCGAATAAAGGTTCGAGCGGTGGAACACCTTCTTTTGCAGGATCGTGAAGGCGCCCACCGGGGTATCCTTGCCGGGCTTGCCGGTCGATACCGTCGAAATGCCGACCAACTTGCCGCCGCGATAGACATAGGCGAGCTGGCTGGGCAGGCTGATGACGATCGCGACATCGCCGGTGGTGGCGGCGTCTTCGCGCCAGACATATTCGCCCGCCTGCAAGGCCGCAGCGCGCGATTCGACGTTGGTTTGCGCGCGCACCGTGTCGAGCGGCGCTGCGACCAAGCCGACCGCGACGAACGCCGCATTAACCATGCCAAGTCGTTGCGGGCGAGACGAGCCGTGGTGGTTACCCGCCAGACCGCGCAACAAAACCGCGAAACCACCCAAAGGCTTTACCGTCATCTGCTATAGCCTCCGTATGTATGGCGTAAATCAAACCTCGGAAGAGGTAAACAACCTGCTAACCAAATCGGCCTCGCGGCGCACGCTTTTACGCGGCAGCCTGGTGGCAGGCGCTGTGTTGGCGATACCGAGCTGCGTACGCGCGCCGGTCGATGGCATGGCGGCGCGCGGGGTCGAGCCGCTGGCGTCGATGCCCCCCGCCCCTGCTCCTTATGTCGCACCCGAGGTCGATCCCCGCCGGATCGCGGGGGTGCGGCGGCCGCTGCTCGAACGCGCGCTGGCGGCGCGTGACACGCATCGCCGCAGCATCACCAAGCGCGATCGGATCGCGGTGGTCGATTTCGGCGCGGGGTCGGCGGCGCCACGGATGCACCTAGTCGATGTCGCCAATGGTCGCGTCACCGATTTGCTGGTCGCGCATGGCAGCGGGTCGGACCCCCGCCACACCGGCTTTCTCCAGCATTTCTCGAACGTCGATGGATCCAACGCGACGTCCGAAGGCGCCTATGCCACCAGCGACTATTATGTCGGCAAGCATGGCCGATCGCAGCGGTTGCTCGGGCTCGATCCGACCAACGACAATGCGCTGGCGCGCGCGATCGTCGTCCACGGCGCCTGGTATGCCGAGGCCGAGATGCTGGCGCTCCACGGCAAGCTGGGGCGCAGCCAAGGCTGCTTCGCGGTGGGCGAAGCGCGGTTGCAGCAGGTGTTCAACCATCTGGGCGAAGGCGCGCTGATCTACGCCGCGAAGGCTTGAGGGCACTTCCGTTCGTCCTGAGTAGGGGCTGAGCGAAGGCGAAGACCCGTATCGAAGGACCCTGCCACAAGCGGGCGGATGCTTCGATACGCCGCTTCGACAAGCTCAGCGGCTACTCAGCACGAACGGTGTGGTTTGTCTTGGCCTGCGCCACGCCCGCGCCTAAACCCGCCGCATGCGCCACCGTTTCTTCTCGCACCACACCCATGGCTTCGTCCGCGTCGCCGCCGCGACCCCTGCCGCGATGGTGGGCGATCCGATGGCTGCCGCCGCCTCGACGATCGCGCTGGCGCAGGAGGCGGATCGCGAGCGCGTCGATCTGGTGGTCTATCCCGAGCTCAACCTCACCAGCTATGCGATCGATGACCTGCACCTGCAGGACGCGCTGCTCGCGGCGAGCGAAGCGGCGGTGGCGGCGGTGGTCGCGGCGAGCGCCGAGATCCGCCCGGTGCTGCTGGTCGGCGCAGCACTGCGGCGCAACGGGCGCGTCTACAACACCGCAGTCGCGATCGCACGCGGGCGGATCCTGGGCGTGGTGCCCAAGAGCTTCCTGCCCAATTACCGCGAATATTATGAGAAGCGCTGGTTCGCCTCGGGGCTTGGCCTCAGCGGCCTGACGATCGACGTCGCCGGCCAGACCGTACCGTTTGGCACCGACCTGCTCTTCGCCGCGAGCGACCTGTCCGACTTCATCTTCCACGCCGAGATCTGCGAGGATTTCTGGGCCCCCGCCCCGCCCTCGACCGCAGGTGCGCTGGCCGGCGCGCTGATCTGCTGCAACCTGTCGGCATCGAACATCGTCATCGGCAAGGGGCGCGAGCGCGACCTGCTTTGCGCGGCCCAAAGCGCGCGCGCGGTGTGCGCCTATGTCTATTCGGCGACGGGGCCGGGCGAAAGCACCACCGACCTTGCCTGGGACGGCCAGGGAATGGTCCACGAACTGGGCGAGCTGCTCGCGACCTCGGGCCGCTTCGATCTCGCGACCGAGTTGGTCGTCGCCGATGTCGATGCCGGGCGGGTGCGGCTCGAGCGGATGCGGATGGGCACCTTCAACGATGCCGCCGCCGCCGCGGGCCATCCCGAAACGCGCTTCCGTCGGATCGCGTTCGAACACGCCCCCGATTTCGCCGATGCCGGGCTGCGCCGCGACATCCGCCGCTTTCCGTTCGTCCCCAACACCCCCGCGACGCTCGACGAGGATTGCTACGAAGCCTTCAACATCCAGGTCGAGGGGTTGCGCAAGCGCGTCGTCGCAAGCGGATCGAAGCGGCTGGTGATCGGCGTGTCGGGCGGGCTCGATTCGACCCATGCGCTGCTCGTTGCGGCCAAGGCGTTCGACCGGCTGGGGCGGCCGCGCACCGACATATTGGGCTTCACGATGCCGGGCTTCGCGACCGGCGAGGCGACCAAGGCTAGCGCCTGGGCGCTGATGCGCGCGCTGGGGATCAGCGGCGCCGAGATCGACATTACCCCCGCCGCGCGCCAGATGCTGTCCGATCTCGGCCACCCCTTCGCCGATGGTGAGCCGCACTATGACGTGACGTTCGAGAATGTGCAGGCGGGGCTGCGCACCGATTATCTCTTCCGCCTCGCCAACCAGCGCGAGGGGATCGTGGTCGGCACCGGCGACCTGTCCGAGCTGGCACTTGGCTGGTGTACCTATGGCGTCGGCGACCAGATGAGCCATTATGCGGTCAATGCCGGCGTGCCCAAGACATTGATCCAGCATCTGATCCGCTGGACCGAGCGCACCGGCCAATATGACGACGCGACCAACCAGGTGCTCAACACCATCCTGGCGACCGAGATTTCGCCCGAGCTGGTGCCCGCCGGCGCCGATGGCGCGATCCAGTCGACGCAGGACCGGATCGGGCCGTACGAGCTGCACGATTTCTTCCTCCACTATGTCGTCCGCCACGGGCTCGCGCCCTCGAAGATCGCGTTCATGGCGCTGCATGCCTGGCACGATGCCGAGGCCGGCCGCTGGCCCGCGCATTTCCCCCCCGAATCGCGCAATGCGTACGACCTGCCGACGGTTGCCAAATGGCTCGAGGCGTTTCTCGATCGCTTCTTCCGCACCAGCCAGTTCAAGCGATCGGCGATCCCCAACGGCCCCAAGGTTGCCGCCGCCGGCGCGCTGTCGCCGCGCGGTGACTGGCGTGCGCCGTCGGACGGCACCGCGACGGTGTGGCTGGAGGAATTGCGCGCTGCGCTGCCATGACGCGGCGAACCATCCGCGCAGCCAATCGTTATGACAACGCCGCATCATGCGGCACGGGAACTCCAAATGTATAAATGGCCCTATGCAGCGTGGACGCAGGCAAGCATCGATGCCTGGACGCTGGGCGCCGAGGCATCGACCGTCATCGGGATGCGGATGGCCAAGATGGCGGTGGGCGGCGCCGCCGCCGACAAGGAAGCGCAGCTGATGGTAAGCGAAAAGATGCAGGCGATGGCCGAGCTGCAGATGCAGATGCTCACCGGTGGCCTTGGCACGACTGCGCTGTCGGGGACGCAGAAGACGCTGAAGCATTACAAGAAGAAGGTGGCGGCGAACCGCAAGCGGCTGGGATAGGCGGCGCGGCAGGTTCAGTCGGGTGATCGACCGGCCAGCGATGCCGCCCGCCTGACGTCGTGCTCGACTACCGAGCCGGTCCAATCGCGTATCGTATGCCCCAGCCAGTTCCAGGGGGTCGAGGCCCCCAGCGCGGGTGCTTCGTCGGCGACATAGGTCAGCATCCGGCTCCCCCATGAATCGGCGAATGCAGCCGCGTGACCGTGACCGGCGTCGCTCGCCAGTCGGTCGACGATGACCGAGGGAAAACCCAGCTTTTCGCGCGGCGATAAGAAGGCCTCGCGCGCCGCACGATCGCCGTCTTCGGGGGCGAGGAACAACGCGCCCACGACCCGGCTGGTATATTGCCGCGGCGACAGCCGCGCCCACCACGCGATCGCCGAGCAGGCGACCCCCGCCCCGATCAGCAACACCGACCGATCGGCCTCGCGCACCGCGGCGTCGAGCTGATAGGCGAAGCGGCTGCGCGCCGCCGCCGAACCCGCGCCGAGCGCGATCTGACAATCGAAACGCGGCAGTCCGCTGAAGCTTCCCAGTCGTTCGGCGATGCCGCCGAGGCCGGCGCCGATGCCGATCATAGAGGGTCGGGTCATGTCGGGTACCAAGGCGGTGGCCGTCATCGATCGTCTCCTGCAGCACCCGCAGAATATGCCTTTTGGAAACCGATGGGAAGCAAGGCCGCCGAACGCGCTCGGAGCTTCCACCCTGCCTAGCTGACATGCATCGAGGTTCCGATTTGTCCTCCTTGGCCGTGTCCAGGCGGTCGGCTTTCGGATAGGCAGCGCGCGATCAGGATGGGAAAGCATGATGGGTGACGCGTCGAAGGCTTGGGATGGTGAACTCGTTCGTCGATGGCTGGACAGCCGCCTCAAGGCTGCGCGGCTCGACCAAGCAGCGGCGGACAAGCGCGGATATGCGGCGCAGGACGACTTCGACAAAGCCGCTGCCGAAGAATGGGTCTGCCGGACGCTGCAAACCGCCGCGCTTGGCGATGACCAGGCAGCGTTCGCCGGACAGCTCAAGGCGCTGCTGGCTCGCGATGAATATCCGATCACGGGCATCTATGATGACCGGCGCTTCGATCGCAACGTCCGCGCCAACCTCCGAAAAATTGCCAAGATGACCAAGGCGAATGACGGGTTCGCCAACACGTTGCGCTATCAGGGCTGACGCCGCGCCACGTCACGACTTGCCGGGTCGTGCCGACGCGGATCGCCAACGGGCGGCGCGATGGGATGGATGCGCGGAGCTGTCGGTCTACCGTACCCTGTGCGAGGTCGCGGATCGAGCGGCACATTCGCCGATAGCGTCGACAGCAACGAGGAGAGTGTATTTGCTGTTTCACACGATGGTAGGGTCGAACGACATTGAGCGATCCAAACGATTCTACGACGTGGTGCTCGGAATCCTCGGCCATGGCGAAGCGACGCTGAACATCGCGGGCAGCGGCCATACCCGTCTGTTCTTCCGGAGTGAGGGTGGGACGAACTTCGTCGTCACCCAACCGATCAACGATGAGCCTGCAACGGTCGCCAACGGCAGCACCGTGGCCTTCGCATGCGACTCGCCCGAGCAGGTCGAACAATTTTACGCCACCGCGATCGCCAACGGCGGCACCTCGATCGAGGATCTGCCGGGTCCGCGCGAGACCCAGATGGGGACGATCGACCTGGCCTATGTTCGCGATCCCGACGGCAACAAGCTTTGCGGGATCTACATCCCCGCATAAGGCGCCAGGGCCATGTGCTGGCCCGATATGCCTGGCGTCTTTCCTGCCATGGGGCCGGTGATGTCCGGCCCCATGGATCGCTACGGGTCCAAGCCTTGGCGAGGGCCAATCGGCAGGCTTAGCGAGCGACCTTCAGCGTTGGCGAAGCAGCGCCATCGGTCATCACGACCGGCAGAATGCGGCCGTCGCGGGTATAGTTGACCCGATCGATCGCGACCTGACGCTCGCACGAAAAGGGTGGCGGACCGGCGGGGTTTTCCCAGCGGTGATAGACGATGAGGTCCTGGCCCGCGGGTGTCTTGACGAAGCTGTGGTGCCCCGGCCCCTTGTGCCGCGCATCGCTTCCCAGGATTCGCCCGCGATAGCGCCAGGGTCCGATCGGCGACGACGCGGTCGAATAATGCACCGAATAATCGTCGGCGTTGAAGCGGCCATGGCTGTACGACAGATAATAGGTGCCCTGGCGCTCGTGCATGAACGCGCCTTCGGTGAACATGCGCGGCTGGGCGACCTTCACTTCGCGCTTGAGGCTGATCATGTCGGCGCCGAGTTCCCAGACGCGCAAAGTCGCGCCCGCGCTGCCCCCGGCATAAAGGTAGCTGATCCCCGACCGCCGATCGGTGAAGACATGCGGGTCGATCGCTTCGAAGCCCTTGCCGCCGGTCACCAGCGGCCGGCCGCTATCGCGATACGGCCCCTGCGGCTGGTCGGCGACGGCGACGCCGATCCGGCTCGGCGTGGGATTTTGCGGCCCGACCGAGAAATAGAGATACCATTTGCCGCCCTTCGTCGCGACGCCGGGCGCCCACAGGAAATGCTCGGGCGCGCCGTCGTCGCCGATCCACTTGATCTGGTCGCGGCGGATCAGTTCGCCGCGCGGTTTCCAGGTCTTGAGATCGCGCGACGAAAAGGCGCCGAACTGGGGCTTCGTCGACGGGAAGACGCAGACGCGCTTCCCCTGGGACAGCTGGCAGAAACCCTATGTACTCGCCGAGCCGACCATCTGATTCCACGAAGTGTTCCGCGCCGACGGCACCCCCTATCGCACCGCCGAAACCGACCTGATCCGCCGCCTGGCTGCGGCGCCCAAGGGTGTCGTGCCGGAAGCAGCGGCCGCTGCGCCGCCTCCGGCGCGGCGGCGTCGCTGAACCCGGCCGCCGCCTCAGGCTGCGCATTCCGGCACACCCGCTCGGCATTGGTGCTGAGCGGGTTGCTCGGCATGATCGCCGGCGCATCGGCGCAGCAAGCCCCGCGCCCGACATAACCCCCGTCCACGACCCGGTGATCATCCGCGCCGGCGATCGCTGGCATATATTCTCGACCGGCTTCGGCGAGGGACCGCACGGGCTGATCGCCGCCTGAAGCTCGCGCGACATGGTCGCCTGGCAAAAGGGCAAGGCGCGCTTCGACCGGATCCCCGATTGGGCCGCCAAGGCGATCCCCGGTGCGCGCAACCGGTGGGCGTCCGACATCCGCTTCGTCGATGGTCGCTTCCGGCTCGATTATTCGGTCTCCACCTTCGGCTCGAACCCGTCGGCGATCGGGCTGGCGACCAGCGCGTCGCTCGATCCGCCGCGCCTGGCTATGGCTGGCGCAACGAGGGCTCGGTGGTCGAATCGCCCCCCGACGACGAGGTACTCGGTTCCTTGGAGCGTGTACGCGGCCCCGCCGTCAAAGGCACCAACGCCGATTGCGGCGCCGGCCCGGTCCACGTCGCAGGCTGGCACGACGGGCTGAGCCTGCTCTTCCAGGGCGCCCGCTTTGCCGGATGGAGCCTGGGAACGCGCGGCGTTGGCGGCATCGCGACCGCCGCTGGTATCGGCCCCGGCAGCACCCGTGCCGAGCGGGACGCGGCCTATAGCGCGACCGTCAGCCAAACCTCGCTCGGAAGCGAGTTCAGCGCCGGCGATCTGCATGGCGTTTTCGACGGCAATTCAGGCGGAACGTGCATTACCGAAATGTGGGCAGGGGTAAGTTGCGCCGCGCGTTAGGCGATACACCTGGCGCGGGTCTCATTGCCGGCGTAACCAAAATGCCTTCCGCGTTTCATCAATCAGTCGTGAACCACCCCTAGTGGCGCCAGCTCACAGTCAGGGGAAAATGGTAATGAGCGTCTCGGCGATTAGGATTTGCATGCAGCTGGCCGTGTCCGGGTTAGCGCTGAATGCCGCATGGCTGCACGGTGCGCAGGCGCAGACGATGGCGGCGCAGCCCGTAGCGAATGCTCCTGTCGATGCAGCGCAGACCGCCGAAAAAGAAGACGCGGTGGAATCCGACATCATCGTGACCGGTGCGGCGCGTGCGCAGCGCCGCTTCGACGTGTCCTATGCCGTCAATTCGCTGTCCCAGGACGAAATCCAACGGATCGCGCCGAAAAACTTCGCCGAGCTGCTCGGCACGGTGCCGGGCATCCAGGTCGAGGCGACCGGCGGCGAGGTGCAGAACATCACGCGCGTTCGCGGCATCCCCACCGATCGCGGCTACCTCATCTTCCAGCAGGACGGCCTTCCGCTGTACCATGAAATCGACGGTGTCTTCTTCAATTCGGGCGAAGGCATGCATCGCTTCGATCTGATGACCGAACGCGTCGAAGTCGTTCGTGGCGGTCCGGCGCCTATCTACGCCAGCAGCGCGGCCGCGATCGCCAACAACATCACCGTCACCGGCTCCGACGTCCCCCGCGGCAAGGCACAGGTTACGCTCGGCGATACCGGGCTGTACCGGCTCGACCTGATGCAATCGGGGCCGATCGGCGAGAATACCCATTTCGCGATCGGCGGGTTCCTGCGCCAGCACGACGGCTATCGCGATTCGGGCTTTCCCAGCGACAAGGGCGGCCAGATCCGCGCCAATCTGAAGCACGACCTTGCCAATGGCTCGATCAAGATATCGGCCATGTATGTGAACGACCATAATATCTTCTATCTGCCGATTCCCGTCGCCGATCCGCGCGACCCTTCGGTTTCGCTCGATCGCTTCCTCGATTATCATCGCGGGACGTTGAACTCGCCCGCGCTGCGCGACGTGAACATCAAATATCGCGATGGCGCCGGCGTGCTGCAGTCGCAGAGCCGCGATCTCGCCGATGGTCGGCATATGCGCTTCTTCAATGCCGGGCTGGATTGGGACGGCGATTTCGGCGGCTGGCTCGTCGCCGCCAAGCTGGGTGTCACCAAGGGCAAGAGCAGCTTCGACGCCTTTTATTCGACCACCAATCCGGTCGACGCCAACGCCTTTGCCGCACGCTATACCAGCGCCGCGGGTACGGCCTTCGGCACCGCGGCCAATCCCGTCGCCCGGCTAGGCTATGCGATCGCGGGAACGAATGGCGCGACGGCCTATGACCCCTATGCCGATTCGGGCCTGATCCTTTCAGGCCAGTATCGCGCGGTCGAGGCCGACTTCTATTCGAGCCAGGCGGACGTCAGCGTCACCAGAAAGTTCGAAACCGGGTTCGGCACGCATGATGTGCGCGTTGGTGCCTATGGCTCGGCCTATGGCAACACCAGCTTCATCGCCTATCAGGACATGCTCATCGAATTGCGTGGCCAGCCGCGCACGATCGACCTGGTGGCCTATTCGGCCACCGGCACGGTGCTCGGATCGGTCACGCAAAATGGCGTGCTGCGCTACACCACCACGCTCAACCAGGGTGAAGCCGACGGCAAGGTACTGGCGCTGTACGCCAACGACAGCTGGGATGTCTTCGACGGCCTGCGCCTCGACGCAGGGATTCGCCAGGAATGGTATGATTATCAGGGGTTTGCGCTGCTGTCGGGCAATGCCAATCTGGGCGACCCGACGACGCTGGCCGATGATGCCACGCGCGCCTTTACCGGCGCGAGCGTCGCATCCGAGCTAACGCCCAGCGCGACCAACTGGACGGTCGGTGTCAATTACGACTTCGGCGCCAATTTCGGCACCTATGGTCGCATTTCGAACCTGGAAGTGCCGCCGCAGCTCGGCGTGGTGTCGAGCATCAATCCGGCGATCCTCAAGACCCGGGCGCGCCAATATGAAGTCGGCTTGAAGGCAAGCTTCGACATGGCTTCGCTCTATGTCACGGGCTTCTACACCAAGTTCGATCCGTTCAACGCCTCGTTCGTCGCCTTCAACCCCGAAACGGGCCGCAACGATCAGGTCGTTCCGTTCATCGGCGAAGCCGTGGCGAAGGGTATCGAGATCGACGGTCGGCTGAAACCGGCGCGCTGGTTCGAGCTGGCGGGCGCGGTGACGGTGGCCGATCCGCAATATCGCAACCTGGCGAACAATTCGGGCGCCGACCCCAGCGCGGTCAACGGCAACCAGATCATCCGCGAGCCGAAATTCTTCGGCAACATCCGCCCCACTTTCCGTGTCCCCGTCGGCACCGGGACGCTCGATATCGCGGGTCGGTTCGATTGGCAGGGACGACGCTATGTCGATCTGTTCAACCTTACCGCGCTGCCCGCGTTCCAAACGCTGGGCGCCAGCGCGTCGCTGACCGTCGATCAATGGCGCTTCCAGGTGGTCGGGGACAATTTGACCAACGCGCGCGGGCTGACCGAGGGCAATCCGCGTACCGATCAGCTGGGTGGCCAAGGCGCAAGCGACGCCATCTACGGTCGCCCCTTGTTCGGTCGCAACTTCCGCCTCGTCGTCAGCCGGGAATGGTAGTGCGCCGCGCGATCATCGCCGCCAGCCTTGGCATCGCAGTCCTCGCCCCGACTTCGGTCGGGGCGCAGGATTTGCCGGGGTATAGCGCGCCCTTCGGCGACACGCTCCCAACCCGCATCTTCCCGCTGTTCGCGATGATGCGGCAGTCGCCCGATTGGGCCGTCGCGCTACACCAGGACCGAGACCTGCAAAAGCTCGCTGCCGAGCGCGCGGCGCGGGTGGTGGCGTCGGGCTGTGTGCCATCGCCCAAATGCCTTGCCGATGCCTGGACGTGGACCGATGCCGACATCGCCACCGTCGAAGCACGACTGCGCGCACTGGCGCGTAACGCTGCGCTATCGCGCGCGCTGGTCACGAACCAGATGCGCGCATCGGGACGCTTCGGGCGGCACGCGGCGTTGCGCGATGCCGATCTGCTTGCAACCGCGTGGCGCGATGCCGCCGCCGCGATCAATCGAGTGATCGCGGTCTATGCCCAGGGCGTGACACCGCGCTATCCGGCGATCGATGCGACGATCTTCGACGTTGCGGCGCCAGAGTTTGCCGCATTGTTGGACGTTCATGGCGTCGCAACCGCCGCATTGGGCGGCAGCCACGATCTGTTTTTCGATCCGGCGCTTCGCTATGCCACCGGGCTGTTGCAGCTGAACGAACGCACCAATGCGGGCGAATATCGTCCGTTGCTCGACGGCCCGAACGCCGCCGCGACGCAAGCAGTCGCGCGGACCGATTGGCAGAAAAGCCCTTATTCGGCATTGCTCGTGTTCGGACATGGCGCAGAAGATGCGCAGTCGCGGACGGGTCCATTGACGCATGTCCGCCTTCGTATCGCAGCCGACCGGTTCGCGCGCGGCGTTGCGCCGTTCGTCATCGTGTCGGGGGGCAACGTGCATCCCAACCGTACCCCGTTCAACGAAGCCGCCGAGATGAAGCGGCTGCTCGTCACGCAGCACGGCGTGCCCGCCGATCGCATTTTGATAGAGCCGCATGCCCGCCATACCACGACCAATTTGCGGAACGTCGCGCGGCTGATGCTCGCCGCCGGCTTGCCCGCCGATCGCGAGGCGCTGATCGTCTCCGATCACCGCACCATCCAATATATCACCGGGCCGCAACTGGCGCAGCGCAATCTCGACGAGATGGGCGTACAGCCGGGGCGTATCGCGCCGGGGCCGGATCGCTTCACCGCACGCTTCACCCCCTCCCCGCTCGCCTTACATGTCGAGGCGATGGACCCGCTCGATCCATGACCCGCCTCGGCATGTGGCTGCTGGCGTTCGCGGCCGCGCTGCTGCTCGCGCTCTCCGGCGCCGATGCGCAGGCACCGGGGCGTATCGTCGATCCGTTCGTCGGAACGCTTGCCGATTTCGGTCAACTCAGCCCCGCTGCGGTCGCGCCGCACGGCATGGTCCAGCTCGGCCCCGACACGCGCCCCGCCAATTTCGCCGGCTATGATTTCGCCGCGACGCATCTGGTGGGGTTTTCGCACACCCGTGCCGTCGGGGTGGGCTGCAGCGGAGCCGGCGGAGACGCCGTTCGGACCGAGCATGCCGGGATCGTGCTCCTGGACTTCCGCCGCAAGGGAATCGTCGATTTCGATGCGTATGCCGCGCTGGCGGGCATGATCGCCGAAAGCGCGACGCTGGCACGCGCGACGCCCGACGAACAGATCGAAGCCGCCTATGACGATTGGGCGATCGCCGAGCTTGCCGGCGATTTGGGCGAGACGGCGATCGCCGAGCGGTTCCGCGCCAAGGCATTGGCGTACCGCCCGATGTGGCTGGCGACGTTTCGCGATCTGGGTGCCGATGCCGATATCGTGAAGGCGCGCGGGCTGTATCAGGGAACGCTGGCGCAGTATCGCTGGGCACCGGTATTCGACCTGCCATGGCTGGCCGAGGCGCTGGGGCCGCGCATGCGACCCGAGCTCGACCGGTTCTTCGCCGAAAACCTGTTCAACATGACCAATCAACCCGACATCCACGTGCCCTATCTTTTCGCCTGGCTGGGCGACCCCGCCGCGACCGCGCGGCTGGTCTCGCGCTATGTCAACGAGCCGGTGCCGCACCGCTACGTCAACAGCGGGGTTCGCCCCGAACCCTGGATCGGACGCAGCTTTCGGCTGGCTCCCCAGGGCTTCGCCGATGGCATGGACGATGACCAGGGCACGATGTCGGCCTGGTATATTTGGGCGACCATCGGGTTATACCCCTTGATACCAGGTCAGCCCCAATATGTCGTCACCCCGCCGATGGCCTCGGCCAAGTTACGCCATCAGCCACGAAGCTCAGCTGCAGGCAAGCGGACGGCTATCACGCTCGGCGGCAAAGATGCAATGCGACTCAACGGGCGGCTGCTTCAGGGACGGTTTGTGTCGCATCAAACTATTGCGCCGTAGACCCGCAACGTGAGCGCGAAATTGCGCGAGGGCGAACCGCTGCCGCTTCGCGGCGACGTTCGGCATGCGCGCCCGCCGGGACCGACGGCGATGATGCCGCCACCGTGGCGCTGGACTCTATCCAGAAGCGCGATGAGCCAGCTAGCAGCGCGCAAGCTGCTCACTTCACCGCTCAACTCGGGTCGGGAAAAAAGGGCTCGATCCTCTCCGATCTATTGTCGCCCGTTCCATCCCGGCGGCCGAAATCTAGCGTTCAATTCGACCGGTTGAACAAGACGAGTAGGATGAAACGACAAGCGCGTTTATGGTTGAGGAGGGTGGGTTGTTGGGGTAGAAATTTCGATGTCACTGATTGACCCGATCGTCGCGTACAGGGCCAGCCTTATTCCCTGGGAGCCGGTCCGGCTCCCCCCGCCCGCCCCTTATTGCCAGCCGGTGCATTTGCCCTGACAGAAGCATCACACGCCATGTCCGCGGCCGCCCAATACCGCAACCGAACGACGCCAAATCGACCGAAGTTAGTAGCGGATGCGCAATTCAGCGCGAGAATTTGGCTCTAGCAGGATCGACCACGTTGCGATGCCGTCGATGCGTTCGAGCGCGGGGTCGTCGCTCTCGATCTTTTGCCCCGCATCGCCGATCGGCACTTCGAGCCTTGCCGGCAGGCGCGAGGCGTTGGTCGCGGTGATCAGCGTCTCGTTCTGGCTGAGCTGGGTCTGGCCGACCAGTATCTGCGTGCTGGTGCCAGCCGACAGGCGGAAGGTCTCGCCCTCGGCGCGATCGTCGAGCGCGCCAAGCCCGAGCAGCAGCCGCTCGTCGCCGCGCCGGGCATAGGTGGCGGTGCTACCCGAGGGCAAAGCGAGCCCGAGCCCGGACTCGGCACGATTGCGCAGTACCAGCACCGCGACGGTCGGCGACAGTGGCATCGTCTGGCGCGGATAGAGCTGGCGGCGATAGCGGCGCTCGAACGGCACCGCGCTGCGCGCCAGCAGCGCGACCTGCTTCTGGCCGCGCGCGGCGACGGTCACGCGTTCGGGGACGCGGTACAGCTTCAGGTCGCCGAGATCCTCGGGCGGCGGCGGGGGAGGTGGCGGCGGCCCGAACGCGGGTGCGGCCATTACGCGGCTCCCGGTGACGATGATTTCCTCGGCCGGCTCGAACTCGCGCTTGCGCAGATTCGAGGTCGTCGTGCCGAGCGGGTAGC
Organism: Sphingomonas sp. S1-29; assembly: GCF_026167545.1. Taxonomy (NCBI): domain Bacteria; kingdom Pseudomonadati; phylum Pseudomonadota; class Alphaproteobacteria; order Sphingomonadales; family Sphingomonadaceae; genus Sphingomonas; species Sphingomonas sp. S1-29. The sequence goes on from NZ_CP110678.1 coordinate 1,258,864, forward strand.
AGGTGAGCGACAGCGCCCCCACCGCGGCGCGCAAGGACGGCGTGTAGATCCGGTTGAGCCGGCCCGCGACCGCGGCGACCTCGGCATTGGGGAATATCTCGGCATTGCCGTTCGCCAGCGTTAGCCAGGCGAACAGGTCGAGCGAGCGCTGGTCGGCGGCGAGCGTGGCGACATAGCTTGCGCGCCAGTCGAAGTCCGAGGCGAGATAGCTCAGGCGCACGGTGACGGTGCGCGCGACCGGGCTGACGGTGGCGATGCTCAGCACCGGCTTGCTCGACAGCCCGGCGGGCACGCCGCCGTACGACAGCCCCTCGGGCAGTCCCGAGCAGCGCAGCGTTTCGATACCTGTCGCGGTTCGCAGCACCACGCCGGGGGTCGGCCCCGCGACGATCGTCGCGTCCTCGCTGGTCTTGCGTCCGGTGGCGCGGTTGGTGCGCGTGAGCGTCACCTGCCGGCCGAGGCTGCCGTCGACGAGTGACGCGGGCGAGAGCAAGCGCGCGTCGCGGTTCTTTTCGACCACCCCGCCGGGCAGGCCGTCGACCACCGCGCTGACGGGGACGATCCCTTCGGCGACGCCTTCGAAGCGCAGCACCGCCGCCCCGCGCGGCAGCGCGACGCGGCGGGTCTCGGTGACCAATGCGAAGCCGCCGAGGAAGCGCAGGTTGATCGCGCCGCTGCCGCCAGGCGCGCGGTACACCGTCAGCGCCACGCGCTGCGGCGCCGCCGAGGTGACCACCGGCTGCGCGGCGGCGGGGCTGGCCGCGGTCGCCGCCAGCAAGAGCAACGCCGCGCGGAACAGGGCGGCGGCGCGCATCAGTAGCGGGTGTCGAAGGTGGCGGTGACCACGCTCTCCCCATTGGCGGGCACCGGCACCTGCCATACCGCGCTGGCGACGTTGCGGCGTTCGCTCTCGCGGCTTTGCGCGATGATCCGCGTGTCGCCCGAGCCGAGCCCCGATTGCACCAGTTCCACCGTCACGGCGCGGGCGCGCGCGTTGGTAAGGCGGTAGCGCACTTCGGTGCGCCAGCGATCGCTGCCCAGCCGCGTCCGCGACAAGGTGGTCGGCTGGACCTTCACGTCGAAGGCGTCGCCGGTGGGCAGCGCGATCGTCGATCCCTGCGGCGTGTGGCCGATCTGGTTTTCGCCGGTGAATTGCGGCTGGCCGCGCGCATCGCGGATATAGACGCGCACCACGCCCGCGGGGAGCGCATCGCCCAGCCCCGCATCGCCCGCATTGGCGAAGCGCAGGATGGTCTGCGCGCTGCGCGGTTCGTCGGCGGTGCCGAGCCAGCCATTTTCGAAGCGATAGCCCGAACTCGCGGTGACGCCCTTGGCATCGAGAAAGCTGACCTGCTTGGTCTGCTTGTCGGCGATCGTCGTGCGTTCGGCGAGCGGATAGAGGTAGAAATCGCCGAGCTGTTCGCGGTCGGCGCTTTCGGTGCCGGGTTGCATCTGCACCTGGAACGAGCCGCGCTGCCGCGGGGTGTAGTTCTGCCCGCCATCGCTGCCGCCGACATCGCCCGCGACCAGCAATGTGCGCGCATTGTTGAAGGTCGTCCCGCTGGCGTTGCGCAGCGTCACCCAGCCCTGGACATCGATGGTGCCGCTCTTTTCGTCGAACAGCGCGACATAGTCGGCGCTCCAGCCGAGGCCGCGGCTGAGATAAGACAGCCGCGCAGGGCGGGTGCCGCTGCGGGTGCTGGCGAGCGTCACCGACAGCGTCGGTCGCGCGCGCAGCGAATCGGGTACGCGATCGAACACCGCGCGCACCGGCAGCCCGTCGTCGCGCAGCACCTCGATCCGCCCGCCGATGTCGAGCACCACCCCGCCATTGACCGCGAGCACCTTGGCGCGCTCGCGCGTCTCGCTGCCGGTCGCGGGATTGGTGCGCACCAGGGTGATCGTTTCGCCCACCGCCTTTTCCATCAGGCTCGACGGGCTGAGCAGGTCATAGTCGAAATTCTGTTCGACGATCGCGGCATCGGGCACCGCGAGCGACACCGTTTCGGGGCGGATCTGCGCGCTGACATCGGGGAAGCTCTGCCGCACCCGCCCGCTCGCCAGGTCGAGCGATCGCACGTCCTGCACCAGCGCGATGTCGTTGTTGTAGATCGTCACCGACACGTCGCCCTGCGCACTGCCCGCGCCGGGCGAAGCCGCGGGGGGCGGCGGCGCCTGCTGCGCTATTGCCGCCACCGGTACGCTCAACGCCGCCGCCAAGGCCCAAGTCGCTTGCATGCCGCATCCCCTATTGTTCCGCCGGCACCATGCGTAGCAACGCGGTGCAGCGCAATTGGCGTCGCTTACTTCCGCGGTGGAAAGTATTCAGATTGGCGAATCTGGGCCGACTGTTGCTTACCCAACCCGCCAATCGCGGCGCTGGCGATCAGCTACCAATTGGCTAGGCTTCGCATCGAAAGTTTCGGGAGGGTCGCGCATGATCGCCAGACGCTCTGGCCGATGGTCGTCACGACGAACTCATCGGCCAGCGTCGCCGGGGTCTTCGGCGCCGCCGTCGGCGCGGCGGCGGCGCAGCTGGTAGCGCTGAGCGCTAGCCGCCTGCAGCACAATCGCAAACCAGAACATGATGCTTCTCGCAATGCGGTTACCGTGGTGCGATCATAATTATCGCAACACAGATTACCACCGCCTTGCGAGCCGCGAGGCGCTCCAAGCCACACCCCGATGTGCGTCGCACGACGCTGATCGGGTTGGCTCCAAGCTAGCTCCATGAACCGACGTCCACGCCGTCGCGTTCATTGCTTCGACAGGTTGTGCCAGCTACCGGTTCATCATGCTGCACCGACGGACAAGACCCGCAATCTTGGCTTTTCTTTTGCTGCAATCTGCAGCGCTTAGTGCGGCCGGCGTCGACCCCGCACAGATACGAAATGTCGAAATCCCCCCATCACAGCCAGAACCGATTACTCCCGGGCCCGAACCGGCGGCTGCTGTGATGCCCGAGATCGAGCCATCCGAAAGGCTGCATCTGGATCTGCCTACGCTCGAAGAAGCACGCGCGCGCGACGCCGCTGAAGGGCGTCCGGCCGACCCGCCCGGGAGCGTTGCCGGACTCGATGTCAATGCGGCGGCGGGTGCGATAGCCGCAGCCGAGTCCGCCAGGCTGCGCACCGCCAACACCGAACAGCTTGCCGCCGCTCGGCGCCAGCTCGACCGGATCGCAACTGACAAGCGAGCCGAGCGCGACCGACTAGCCAGATATCGTGAAGCGGTGGCGGCTCATGCAGCCGCGATGGCTGACTATAACGCACAGGTCGATGCGGCGCGCGTGGCGCGGCAGCTTTGGGAACGCGACGTTGTCGCTTGCGCAGCGGGTGACCGGACCCGTTGCGGGCCTCCTGCCACGCCCGACTGATATTGCGCGATTTCTGACCCCGTGGGGCCGCCCTTGATCCAAACGCCAACGGTATGAGCCGCAGGCTAAAACTGCCCTTTAAGCCGGAATGTGTTGGCGACCCGGCTGGCTTTTGCGGACGAGGCATCACACTCCTTGCCGGCCCCCTTACCAGTCAGTTCATTTGATCGGACAGAGCCCTCTCTTCTGTTGGCTTGGCGCCAGCATCGCATCGGGTGCCGCCCCCGTCCGATCAAACACGATGGAACCCGGTAGCTTCTTTCACGTCCACATGCGCCTGCTTGGCGCGATTGCCCGCATCGATGCGGCGATCATCCTAGTGCTGTCCATCGGCATCCAACGCTTCGTCCACCAAAAACTGGCCGGTTTTCGACCGTTTGTGATCATTTCGCTCAGCGCATCCGGACTAGGGCTACTCGCGGTAGAGCTGCGGTTCATATCGAACGACACCAATCCTTCGATCGACGCTGCCAAAGTCATCAGCGGGCTAACGAGCGGCATCCGCTTGGTGGGCGCGGGCGCGCTGTTCGGTAAAGGGACATCGTCACGGGCGAGGGGTCGGCCGCGTCGAGCTGGTCAGCGGGCGCGATCAGGTTGATCTGCGGCCTGGGCCTTTTGCGGTTGGCATCCCGTTGCCCAACCGCCTTCTTCTCCGCCGTCGCTCTCGCTGCCACCGTCTTCTTCTGGCTAAGACCAATGAGTCCTGCCGCTAGCCTCCGCCCCCCTGATTACCGACCGGTGGATTTGGTCTGACAGAGCCCTTCCGGCTTCTCGTCGTCGATCAATATCCTGAGCGCCGCACCGTCGAGATCGTCAAACTGCCCCGACGACGATGCCCAGAAAAACGCCGCCAGCCCCATCAAGCCCAGCAGCAGCGCGATCGGGATCAGGATGGCGACGATGTTCATCGTGCCGCCGATCGCAGCCGAAGCGCGTTGGCCACCACCAGGATCGACGACCCCGACATCGCCAGCGCCGCGACCAACGGCGTGACCAGCCCGGCCATCGCCAGCGGCACCGCCAGCACGTTGTAGCCGATCGCCATCGCGAAATTCTGCTTCACCACCCGCGCGGTCCGCCGCGCCGCCGCGATGGCGATCGGCACCGGCATCAGGCGATCGCCGAAAAAGACGAGGTCGGCAGCCTGCCGCCCGACATCACTCGCTGCCGCCGGCGCCATGCCAACGCTCGCGCGCTTCAGCGCCGGGCCGTCGTTCAACCCGTCTCCCACCATCAGGACGTGATGCCCCGCATCTTCGAGCGCGACGACGCGATCATGCTTGTCCGCCGGCGACATTTGCGCGCGCGCCGGCAGCCCGAGCTGCTGCGCCAGTGCATCGACCACCGCCTGCCCGTCCCCCGACACGAACTGCGCGTCGAGGCGCAACGCGCGCAGCCGATCGACCGCCGCCGCCGCGTCGGGCCGGATCGCATCGGTGAACAGGATCGGATGCACCGCTCCGTCGCCGACGCGGAACCAGGTGGTCGTCGTCGATTGGCTGGGATCGGTCGTCGGCGAAACCCAGGCAGCGCGCCCCAGCCGTGCAGTCACACCGTCGATCACCCCCTCGACCCCATTGCCGACATCCTCACGAAACTGCGTCGCCAGCGCGGGCGCGACGCCGGCGTCTTCCAGCGCCTGGGCAATCGCCTTTGCCAGCGGGTGGCGGCTGGTCTGCGCCAGCGCCAGCAATATCCGCCGCGCATGCGGGTCTTGGGGGATGCCCGACACCGGCTCGAGCCGCCCCAGCGTTACCGTGCCGGTCTTGTCGAGCAGCACCGTGTCGATCGTCGCCAGCTTTTCGAGCGCGGCGCCATCGCGCACCAGCACGCCGCGCCGCATCAGCGCCCCGGCGGCGACCACCTGCGCCACCGGCACCGCAAGGCCAAGTGCGCAGGGGCAAGTGATGATCAGCACCGCCACCGCGATCAACAGCGATTCATGCCAGCCCGCACCCGCGATCATCCATCCCGCCAGGCTCAGCGCCGCCAGCGTGTGAACCGCGGGCGCGTATAGCCGCGAGGCGCGATCGGCGATGCGGACATAGCGCGACTTGCTTTGCCCCGCCGCCTCCATCAGCCGCGCAATGTCGGCGATCACGGTGCTGTCGGCCAGCGCGGTCGCGGTCACCACCAGGGGCGAGGTCAGGTTCATCGTGCCCGCCAGCACCTGGCCGCCCGTTTCGACGGGCTCGGGGGCGCTTTCGCCGGTCACGAGACTGCGATCGACGTCGCTAACCCCTTGGTCGACGATGCCGTCGACGCCGATGCGTTCGCCCGCGGCGATCAGGATGCGCGCGCCGATGCCGACATCGGCGATCGGCATCCGTTCGACCGAGCCATCCTTCGCCATCACCATCACCTGGTCGGGCAGGCGGCGCAGCAGCGCGGTGACGCCGTCCTGCGCGCGTTCGCGCATCACCGTGTCGAGCAGCCGCCCCGCCAGCAGGAACGCCACCAGCATCACCGCGCCGTCGAAATAGGCGTGTGCGCCGCCCACCGCGGTTTCATACAGGCTCATCGCGCAGGTGACGACGACGCCGATCGTGATCGGCACGTCCATATTGGTCCGCCCGACCCGCACCGCCCGCCAGGCACTGACGAAGAAGGGCCGACCGGCATAGGCGATCCCGGGCAGCGCGATCAGCGCCGACAGCCAGTGGAACAGCTCGCGCGCCGCACCATCGGCACCCGACCAGACCGACACCGACAACAGCATCACGTTCATCGCCGCGAACGCCGCCACCCCCAGCGCCTTGGCCAAGGCGCGGCTTTCGCGCACCTCTGTCGAGCCTGCTTGCTCGACCAGCGGATGTGCCGAATAGCCGATCCGCTTGATCGATTCGATCAGCGCATCGGCATCGATCGCGGGCGCATGCGCGACCGCCAGCCGCTTGGTGGTGAAGTTGATCCGCGCCGACGACACTGCTTCAAGCCCCAGCAGCCCGCGCTCGATCTTGGCGATGCAACCGGCGCAGCTCAGGCCATCGACGACCAATGTCGTGGTGCGGTGGTCGGCAGCCCGGATCGCGGTGACCGCGTTCACAGCATGAGTTCCTGCTTGAACCGCGCTTCGGTTTCGCCGCGCTTGACCGTGATGCGCAGGATCCACCGCCCTGGCAGCAGCGCGTGGCGCGCGGCATAGCGCCCGTCGCGCCCCGGGGCCAAGGCAAGCCGGGTGGCGGGAACCCGGCCCAGCGGATGTTCGGCCATCACCACCACCGCCGCGCCATCCACCGGCCCGTCCGGCCCACGCAGATCGACCGCCAGCACCCCGCCGGGCTCGCCCGATGCCTCGACACTCCACCCCAATTGGGCCTGCGCGCGGGCTTCCCCCAGCCAGCCGTTGAACCGCTGGCTGGCGACATAGCTGTTTTCGACCACGACGCCGCCAAAGGTCCGGCTCGCCTGCGTTGCCATAATGAAGTTCACGGTGACGACGACCGCGAAGAACGCGACCATGATCGCGGTCATGTGCCAACCGGTAAATGGCTTGGTCATTGCGTTTCCTCCGGCCGTTCGAAGCGGCTGTCGTCGCTGGCGCTCGCATGGTCGCCGTCGAGCGCGCGGACGGTGAAGCGCAGGTCGCTATGCTGCGGGCCGTCGCCCGGCGCGGCAACGAACAACTGCGTCTTGGTGACCTGGTCGGGGTCGATCGCAAGCTGCACCGCGCGCCCCGCCGTCTCGCGGCTGCCGCGCTCGTCCCATAGCAAGGCGGGCTCGCCGTCGATCGCGATCTCCACACGGCGCGGGCGCGTTTCCATGTTGCGGATTTTCACGGTGTAGGTGTTGCGGATCGACCCGTCGGACAGTTGCACCCATTGCGGGTTGCGCGTCTGGGTCACGCTGATGTCGAGATGCGATCGCGTTTCGAGCGCGAACAGCATCACGGCACCGATCGCGCTCCAGCTGCCGAGATAGATCAGCGTGCGCGGACGCAGCATCCGGCGCAGCGGCGCGACCGAAGGCTTGCCGGCGCGTGCGGCATCGTCATCGGCCTGGGTGGAATAACCGATCAGCTTTGGCTCGCGCCCGACGCGCAGCATCGCATCGTCGCAGGCATCGATGCACAGGCCGCAGGTGATGCAGCCGATCTGCGGCCCGCCGCGAATGTCGATGCCGGTGGGGCAGACGGCGACACAGGCGTTGCAATCGATGCAGTCGCCGATCCGCAGCGGATCGGGGCCGTCCGCTGCATCGGCCTGTGCGCGCTTCAACCCGTGCGAGCGCGGTTCGCCGCGCCATTCCTTGTACGTGACGGTGAGCGATTGTTCGTCCATCATCGCCGCCTGGATCCGCGGCCATGGGCACATGAACTGGCAGACCTGCTCGCGCATCAGCCCGCCCAGCACATAGGTGGTGGCGGTCAGCAGCGCGACGGTGCTGTAGGCCACCATCGGCGCCTCGCCGCTGAACAATGCAGGGGCAAGCGTCGGGGCGTCGGCGAAGTAGAAGATCCACGCGCCGCCGGTCAGCACGCCGATTGCGATCCACACGCTGTGCTTGGCAACGCGCCGCGCGATCTTGCCGAGCGACCAGGGTGCCCGCTGCAGGCGGATCTGAGCGTTGCGATCGCCGTCGATCCACCGCTCGACATGCTGGAACAGATCGGTCCACACCGTCTGCGGACAGGCATAGCCGCACCAGGCACGCCCCACCGCCGAGGTGACGAAGAACAGCCCGATTGCCGCCATCACCAGCAGCCCGGCGACATAATAGAATTCGTGCGGCCAGATCTCGATCGCAAACATGTAAAAGCGCCGGTTCGCCAGATCGATCAGCACCGCCTGGTCGGGCGCATACGGGCCGCGATCCCAGCGCAGCCACGGCGTGATGTAATAAATCGCCAGCGTGACGATCATCACCACCCATTTGAAGCGGCGAAACGCCCCATCGACCGCCTTGGGAAAGATCATGCGCCGCGCCTCGAACAGCCCGGGCGGCTTGCTCTTGCCCTGCTTGGTCTTATCCGACCCGGCGCGAGTGCCGGACGGAGAAAGGGGCGAGGTTTTGGTCACTGCTTCGCGGCAACGCGCTGCGGCGCGGCTGCGACGCGGGTGGGTGCCGGCGATGCCTCACCGCCGCCCAGCGAATGGACATAAGCGGCGAGCATCTTGATCGTCACCGGATCGAGCTGCTTTTCCCAGGCGGGCATGATGCCGCCGCGGCCGTTGATGAGCGTCGTGGTCAGCGAACCGCGGTCACCGCCGAACAGCCAGATGCTGTCGGTGAGGTTCGGCGCGCCAAGCGTGCGATTGCCGCGCCCGTCCTCGCCATGACACGCCGCGCAATTATTGGTGTAGAGCGCGCCGCCGCGCGCCGCCGCTGCGCTCGGCTGGTCCTGCCCCGACCGGACGCGCACGAACGACACCACATCCTCGATTTCCGCCGGTTGCAAAATGCCGTCGCGACCGAAGGCGGGCATTTGCGAGATGCGGGTCTGGACGTCGCCGGGATGGCGGATTCCGTGGATCAGCGTCTGCTCGATCGCCGCCATGTCGCCGCCCCACAGCCAATCATCATCGTTCAGATTGGGATAGCCCTTGCTGCCCGCGGCACCCGCACCGTGGCAGGCCGCGCAATGCACCTTGAAGACCGAACGTCCGCCCTCTTCGGCCGCCGCGAGCAATTTGGGGTTGGCCGCCAGCTGATCGAGCGGGGTGGCCGCAAGCGCGGTCATGATCGGCGCGCGCCGCTTCTGTTCGCCGGCGATGTCGCGATCGAGCTCGCCTTGGCTCGACCAGCCGAGCACGCCCTTGGTCGCGCTGTTCAGCATCGGTATCGCCGGATAGGCGATGACATAGCCGATCGCGAAGACGATGCTGGCATACAGCGTCCAAAGCCACCAGCGCGGCATCGGCGTGTCGAGTTCCTCGATCCCGTCCCATTCATGGCCGACGGTGGGGGTGCCGGTCTTGTCGTCGATGCGACTGCGCTCAGCCATCGATCGCGTCCTCTGGTTCGAAGATGCTGGTCGCCGCCGTCCGGTGCGCATCGCGGACCGAGGGCAGGAAGGTCCAGCCGGTAAAGGTGACGAACACTATGGCCATCATCACGAGACCCCAGCTGTCGGCGAAATGGCGGAAGGCGTCGTAGGTGCTCATTTCGCGAGCTCGCGCGGCGCCGCCGCCTTGAAATCGACCTGGACGCCCAGCCCCTGGAGATACGCGATCATCGCATCCATCTCGGTGACTACCGGGTTCCCGTCGAAATCGCGCGCCTGCGCCCCGGGATAGCGCCGCACCAGATCGGTCGAATCGGTGTCGCCGCGTGCCTGTGTCCACACGTCGGTGACGGCGTTGCGGATGTCCTCGTCGGTATAGGGCACCCCCTCGGCGCGCAGCACCTTCAGATGGCTCGCCATGTCCTTGGCATCGACCGCGCGGTTGGCCAGGAAGGCATAGGGCGGCATGATCGATTCGGGCACCACCGACCGGGGGTCCTTCATGTGCTGGACATGCCATTCGTCCGAATAGCGGGTGCCCACGCGCGCCAGATCGGGGCCGGTCCGCTGCGATCCCCATTGGAACGGATGATCGTACATGCTCTCAGCAGCCAGGCTGTAATGGCCATAGCGTTCGGTTTCGTCGCGGAACGGGCGGATCATCTGGCTATGGCAGCCATAGCAGCCCTCGCGGATATAGATGTTCCGTCCGACCAGCTCGAGCGGGGTATAGGGTCGAACCCCTTCGACCTTGGTCACCGTCGACTGGATCCAGAACAAGGGCGCGATTTCGACGATGCCGCCGATCGCGACGGTAACGAGCGCGAGCGCGGCCAGCAGCGTGACGTTGCGTTCGATCTTCTTGTGACGCTGGACAATGCTTGCCATGGCGAACTTCCTATCGGGCGGCTGCGACGGCGGTGCCGTCGAGCGTGGCATGAGGGGCGATGGCGGCAGCCGGGGCCGGACGATCCTTCGCTGGATCGAACACCGGCGACGACATCGGTGCCTCGTCGCGCAGCTTGCCTTTGATCGTCATCCAGACGTTCCAGACCATGAACAGCGCGCCGGCGAAGTAGAGCAGGCCGCCGGCAGTGCGGATCAGGTAATAGGGATGCATCGCGGCAACGACTTCGGCGAAGGCATAGACGAGGTAGCCGTCGTCACCATATTCGCGCCACATCAACCCCTGGGTGATGCCAGCGACCCACATCGCCGAGGCATAGAGGACGATGCCCAGCGTCGCGCACCAGAAGTGCCAGTTGACCATCCGCAGCGAATAGAGCCGCGTGCGACCCCATAGGCGCGGGACCATGTAATAGATCGCGCCGAAGGTGATCATGCCGTTCCAGCCGAGCGCACCCGAATGGACATGGCCGATCGTCCAGTTGGTGTAGTGCGAGAGCGAATTGACGCTCTTGATCGACATCAGCGGGCCTTCGAAGGTGCTCATGCCGTAGAAGGCGAGCGCGAACACCATCATGCGGATGATCGGATCGGTGCGGATCTTGTCCCATGCGCCGTTGAGCGTCATCAGGCCGTTGATCATGCCGCCCCAGCTCGGCATCCACAGCATGACCGAGAACACCATGCCCAATGTCTGCGCCCAATCGGGCAGCGCGGTGTAGTGAAGGTGGTGCGGGCCGGCCCAGATATAGAGGAAGATCAGCGACCAGAAATGGATGATCGACAGGCGATAGCTATAGACCGGGCGTTCGGCCTGTTTGGGCACGAAATAATACATCATGCCCAGGAAGCCGGCGGTCAGGAAGAAACCGACCGCGTTATGCCCGTACCACCACTGGGTCAGCGCATCCTGGACGCCGGCGAACAGCGAATAGGATTTCGATCCCACCCACGACACCGGCAACGACAGGTTGTTGACCAGATGCAGCATCGCCACGGTGATGATGAAGGCGAGGTAGAACCAGTTGGCGACATAGATATGCGGCTCTGACCGGCGGACGATCGTGCCGATGAAGATCGCCAGATAGCTTACCCAGACGATCGTCAGCCAGATATCGACATACCATTCGGGCTCGGCATATTCGCGGCCTTCGGTCACCCCCATCAGATAGCCCGTCGCCGCTAGGACGATGAACAGCTGGTATCCCCAGAAAACGAACCGCGAGAGCGCGGGGAAGACCAGTCGCGCGCGGCAGGTGCGCTGGACGACATAGAAGCTGGTGCACAACAAGGCGTTGCCGCCAAAGGCGAAGATCACCGCCGAGGTATGCAGCGGCCGCAACCGCCCGAAGGTCGTATATTCGCTGCTGAGGTTGAGCAGCGGATAGGCGAGCTGCGAGGCGATGACGATGCCGACCAGGAAGCCCACCACCCCCCAGAATACGGTGGCGATCACCCCCCAGCGGATGACATCGTCATAATATTCGGTCGCTTGCGCCGCCTGTGCGGCAACGCTCAGCGCGGGGGTGCCGACCTGGCGGATCGTCATGGCCGCCGCAGCAAAGCCCGCCAGCGCGACGATCATCATGTGGACGCTGAACGCGGTATCGACCGCAACTGCCGCCAGCACGACCGCCGCCATGCCCGCGAACAGCCACAGGGCGGCGCGAAGCAGTACGTCGTCGATGTAAGGCGCTCGCGCGGCGGTCATATTCGGGGTTCTCGAACCGTGCATCATGCGGCCTTTCGGAATGCGGGGCGGTACCAGCTCTCGACCAGCGCATCGGTGAGCGCCCGCAGCATCGCAGCACCGTGCGATAGGCCGGGCGTGAAGCGCAGCCGTTCGGTACCGCGTGGGACGGTGGGATAATTGATCGGTTGGGCGTAGATCCCGTATCCGGCGAGCAGGATGGCGCTGATCTGCTTGGCGCGCACCGGATCGCCGACCATCAGCGGCACGATGTGCGTCGCGGTGGGCAACCCCGGCAGGCCGGCGTCGCGCAGCATCGCCTTGCGTTGCGCGGCAGCGGCTTGCTGGCCTTCGCGCTCGGTAGCCGATTGCTTGAGGTGCCGGACGCTGGTGAGCGCGCCTGCATGCAGCCGATCGATCGCGCTCTCAAATATCGTTGCGTACATGTGACAAAGCTCCGCCCCCTAGGCTCCCGCTGCTAGCGGCGACGGGGGGATGGCCCCCATTCGCAAATATACGTAGCGGCCGCGTATGGCCGCACAGCGCACTCGGTGGGGCGGACGGCGGCGGGTTGGCGCTGCAATACCCCCCGCCCTTGCCGCTCCCGAAATGCTGCAAGACATCCGGCCGCACGCGCTGCAGCGCTCGGGTTTAGAGCCGGAGGCCGACGTGCGCACTGACCACCAGCGGGTCGAGATGCAGGCGCAGCGACGGGTCGCCGGTCACAGTCGTGCTGAGCCGCGCGGTGGTGTCGATGTCGATCTAATACCGTCGAAATTGATCGACATCCGCGGCGTCACGTTGAGGTCGAAGCCTGCCTGTGCCGCCAGCCCGAGCTATTAGTCATGTGCACGCGCGTTGGCCCTACTGCAGCCTTAGCCGGGAAGGACGGTTCCCCCCTTTCCGGGGCCGTTCTGTCCTCTCGATCGTTGAGTGGCGCGAACAGGACGGAACTTCATATGCATCAGACAAGCTGTGGCACGGGCAAGCCGCTGCTACTTATTCATGGATTGGGTAGCAGCTGGCGTGCTTGGCAGCCAATTCTGGCCAATCTGGCGGCCGAACGATCGGTCATCGCCATCGATCTGCCGGGTCACGGTGCGACACCGGCGGAACAAGATAGTGGGACATTCGAGGGGCTGGTCGGGAGTTGCGAGCGCTACCTGGTTGATAACGGCCTCATCGGCATCGATGCCGTGGGCAGCTCGATGGGCGCTCGGATCGTGCTGGAGTTGGCGCGACGAGGGAAGGTTGGCAATGTCGTCGCGCTCGATCCGGGTGGGTTTTGGCGCGGTTGGGAACGGCCTTTCTTCCGCACCACCATAGGCCTATCCGCACAATTGTTGCGCGCCCTGCGATCGCGCCTACCAGCGATCAGTCGCAGCGCCCCGGCGCGCACCGCGCTATTAGCCCAGCTATCGGCGAAGCCCTCGACCCTCTCGCCCGCGTTGGTATGCACCGAGCTGACCAGCATCACCGACACGCCGACGTTTGACCATTTGGTCCGTGACCTTGCCAATGGCCCCGGGCAGGAAGGCCCTGCGGCCGACCCCAAGCAACGCATCGTCATCGGTTGGGGCACGCATGACCGGTTGTGCCTGCCCCGCCAGGCGGCCCGTGCGATGGCGGCATTCCCTTCTGCAACGCTGCACTGGTTTGAGCACAGCGGTCATTTTCCGATGTGGGACATGCCGCACGAGACGACGGCGGTCATTCTACAAGCAACGCGCTGAAAACCTGATGGGTCGCGTTGAACGGTCGCTTTTCTGATCAGCCAGGAGATGACATGCCCGCAGCAAATCACAAGACCAGCATGGCGCCACGTTTGGCGGCCGGATTGGCCATCGGCACCGTGACCGCCGCTCTGCTACTGGGCCGTCGCCCAGCCCTTCTCTCAGCAGTCCACGGGCACAGCGTTGGTATGATCGCCTGCGAAAGCCTGGCTTCACACCACCCGCGCCGGTGTTTGCCCTGACATGGCCAACGATCCAGGCCGCGCAGGCCTATAGCGGCTATTCATTGCTGCGAGCGCCGCCTTCGCCAGAGCGCACAACCGCGCTGGTCTTTTGGGGCGCGAACCAGATCGGTGTGGCAGGCTGGTCCGAGGGATTTTTCCGGCTCAGGGCGCCGGGTTGGGCGGCGCTCGGCTCTGCAGCCTTGGGCGGCAGCGCGGTCGGTCATGTTGGTGCCGCTCGACAAGTAGCTATTCGCGCCGCCGTTGCGGGATTGCCGCTGGCAGCGTGGGTTGGCCTTGCGACCTTGCTCGCTGAAGAGGTCTGGCGTCGGAACGATACACCTGCCGCATGAATGATGCGGATGTTCAGCGGCTAGAAGCCGTTTCCACGAGGCAGCGGTTCATTGACCTTAGACGCCGATCTAGCCCAGCATCCGTCGCTCGGACAAAACGCCGCTAAACCCGGCAGTGCGTCGATACTCTTCCGAACCGGCGTAATACCGGACGGCTTTTGTGCAGGGTGCCCGCCAGGCCGGGGCCCAAAAACTGGGGCAGAGTTCACCGCGATCGATCCGATCTACGTCGTGCCGATGACGCCGCCAGTGCGGGACGCACCGTCACCAAATATACGCGCCCAGTCAGACTCGTGTCAGATAGCCAGATTATGGATCAAGACCGCGTTACCGTATCTGGATGCCATGGCCCGATTCCTGATCGTCGAAGACAATGAGCGGCTGGCCAGCCTGGTTTCGGCCGGGCTGGGCGAGCAGGGGCATGTCTGCGATCAAGTCCCGACGCTCGCCGCGGCTTCGGATGCGCTGGCTTCGTTCGCGTTCGACGGGATCATCCTAGATCTCGGGCTCCCCGACGGCGATGGTATCGACTGGTTGCGGCAGCGCGCCGGCGGAGAGCCGCCGGCGCTGATCCTTACCGCACGCGACGCGCTCGAGGACCGGATCACGGGACTCGACGCCGGCGCCGACGACTATCTCGCCAAGCCGTTCGCGATGGACGAACTGGCAGCGAGATTGCGCGCGATGCTGCGGCGCCCGGGCTCGCGGCGGCAGACGCGGATCTCGCTCGGTAACGTCACGTTCGATCCCGCGAGCCATGCGGTAACGGTCGCGACGCAGGCGCACGAACTGCCGCGCCGCGAGGCCGCGCTGCTCGAACTGCTGCTGCGGCGCGCGGGCGAGGTGGTTCGGCGCGGGGTGATCGAGGATGGGCTGTACACGTTCGACGAGGCGGTGACGCCGAACGCGGTCGAGGCGATCGTGTCGCGGCTTCGCCGGCGGCTGGACGATGCCGGTGCCGACCTCGACCTGCACACCGTCCGCGGGGTCGGATATCTGCTGCGCGAGCGAAACGCATGATCGACGCGCCTTCGATCACGCGGCGATTGACGCGCAGCATGGCCGTAGTCGGCGGGCTGGGCGCGCTGCTGCTGCTGATCGTCATCGGCATCGAATATCGCTTGTCGTTCAGTCACGTTTCGAGCGGCGACGCGCTGCCGCTGGTGCTGCACGAACTCGCCGAGCATGTGCTGCTGCCGATGGTGGTGCTGATCGTGCCGATGGCGCTGGCAGGGCGCTGGGCGATCCGCCGCGCGATCGAGCCGCTGCGCACCGCCGCCGCCGAGATCGATGCGCGCGCCGACGCGGTCCGCGGCGTCCGCGTGGCGACCGACACGCTGCCGATGGAAGCGCGCCCCTTCGCCGATGCGATCAACCGCATGCTCGGGAGAGCCGATCACGCCGCGTCGATGCACGAGGGTTTTGCCGCCGACATCGCGCACGAACTGCGCACACCGCTGACCTTGCTGTCGCTCGAGCTCGACCGGCTCGACGCGCCGCAGGCGCCGCATCTGCGCGAAGCCGTCGCGCAGATGCGGCGCCTGATCGACCAGTTGATGCTGCTGGCGCAGGTCGAGGCCGACGCGGCATCGCTAAGCGCGCCCAGCGACGTCGATCTGGTCGATCTCGCGGGCGACGTGATCGCGCGGATGGCGCCGCTCGCGCTCGATCAGGGCGTCCATTTCGAACTCGTTGCCGGCGATCGGGTGTTGGCGCCGGGTCGGCGCGAGGCTATCGGCGCGGCGCTTCGCAATCTGCTGGAGAATGCGCTGCGGGTGACGCCGCCGGGCGGTACGATCGTCGTTCGCGTCACCGCGCAGGGGCTGATTGCGGTTCGCGACGAAGGGCCCGGGCTCGATACCCAGGCGCTGGTGCATCTGGTCGAGCGGCATCACCGTGCCGACTATGCGAGCAAGGATGGCGCCGGGCTCGGCCTGGCGATCGTCGACCGCATCATGAAGGCGCATGGCGGCAGCCTCGGCACCGCGCCCGAAGAAGGCGAGATCCGGCTCCACCTGCCGGTGTCAGGCTGACGTCAGGCTGAGCCGATATCGGTGCTTCGATGAAGCAGCGAACCTTGATTTTGGGCGGCGGCGGCGCCGCGATTGCCGCGATCGCGCTCTGGTTGGTGTTGCCTGCAGATACGCCGGCAGCCGACCCAGCCCCCGCCGCGAGCCCGACACAAGTGCCGGGGAATGTCGCGCTGACCGCCGACCAGATCCGTAGCCTGGGAATCGCGATAGCGACGGTCGAGGCGGCGCAGACCGTCGCGGTGGCGACGCTGCCGGCGCAGATCGCCCCGCCGCCCAATGCGAGGGTGGCGGTGGCGGCGCAGCTTCCGGGGGTCGTCACGCGGATCTTCGTCGTCAACGGCCAGGCGGTTGCCAAGGGCCAGACGCTGGCGACCGTCGCCAGCCGCGATGTCGTGAGCCTCGGCGCTGACCTGGCCCGCGCGCGGTCGCGCCAGGCGGCGGCGCGGGCGCAGGCGGCAAGGCTCGGGCAATTGTCGCGCGAAGGAATCATCGCGCCGTCGCGCGCCGACGAAGCATCGGCGCTGGCGCGCCAGAGCGATATCGATGTCAGCGAGCAGCACCGCCTGATCGCACTGCTCGGCGGCGGTGGCGGCGGCGGCGCGGGCTATGCGCTGACCGCGCCGATCGCGGGGCGGATCAGCAGCATGACCGCCGAAACCGGCAAGACAGTCGATCCGGCCATGGCCCCCTTCGTGATCGACGGCGACGGGCCGTTGCAGGTTACCGCGCAAGTTCCCGAGCGGCTGATCGGGTCGGTGCGGCCGGGCATGCAGGTTCGCGTCGGGCGCGATGCGATCGGGACGATTCTGGCGGTCGGGAGCGCGATCGATCCGCTGACCCGATCGGCGACCCTCACCGCCAACGTCCCGCCCGCCCCCGGCATCTCGGCGGGGAGCGCCACGAGCGTGATCGTCGAGGGGCCGGCGCCTGCTGGCGCGGTGCAGGTGCCCGCGTCGGCGGTTTCCGAACTCGGCGGCCAGCCTGTCGTCTTCGTCATCGTTGCCGGCGGCGTTTCGGCGCGTCGCGTCGCGACCACGCCTGGCGCCGGCGACCAGGTCATCGTGACGCGCGGCCTCAAGCGCGGCGAGCGGATCGCGACGCGCGGAATCAGCGAGCTCAAGACGCTCGCTGGCGCGAACTGACGGGCGGCAACCATGCTCCGTGCACTGCTCGCCCAAGCGCTTTCGTACCGGCTGTTCGTCATTGCCGCCGCCGCGGTGCTGGCGGGCCTGGGCGTCTGGGCCTTCGTCACCCTGCCGATCGATGCCTATCCCGACATCGCGCCGACCCAGGTGAAGATCATCCTGAAGGCACCGGGGATGACCCCCGACGAGGTCGAGACGCGCATCCTGGCGCCGATCGAGCAGGAGATGCTGGGCATCCCCGCCCAAGCGATCCTGCGCGCGACCGCGAAATATGCGGTCGCCGACGTGACGATCGATTTCGTCGACGGCACCGACATCTATTGGGCGCGCCAGCAGGTGAGCGAGCGGCTTGCCGGTGTGACGGGCGATCTGCCCGCGGGGGTGACCGGCGGACTGGCACCGATCTCGACGCCCTTGTCCGAGATGTTCATGTTCACGATCGACGGGCCGCTGTCGCTGCAGGAGCGGCGGACCTTGCTCGATTGGACCATCCGGCCCGCGCTGCGCACCGTGCCGGGGGTCGCCGATGTCAACGCGCTCGGCGGCTTTGTCCGCACGTTCGAGGTGCAGCCCGATCCGGTCGCGACCGCCACCGCCGGGCTGACGATCGCCGACATCGCCGCGGCGATCGATCGCGGCAACCGCAACGACGGCGCGGGCCGGCTCGTCAGTGGCGAAGACGCGCTGATCGTGCGCGCGGTCGGCGCGATTGCGACGGTCGATGATCTGCGCGCGCTGGTGCTGCGCAGCGACGACGGCCGGGTGTTGCGGCTGGGCGATGTCGCCACTGTCGCGATCGGCAGCCTGACGCGCTACGGCGCGGTCAGCAGCGACGGGCGCGGCGAGACGGTCGAGGGGTTGGTCATCGCGCTGCGCGGGTCCGACGCGCGCCAGGTGGTTGCCGGGGTCAAGGCCAAGATCGCCGAATTGTCGCGGACGCTGCCTGCGGGGACGACGATCAACGTCTTCTACGACCGCTCAGACCTGATCACCCGCGCGGTGGGCACCGTCGAAAAGGCACTGATCGAGGCGACGATCCTGGTCGTGATCCTGCTGATCCTGTTCCTGGGCGATTGGCGCGCGGCGGCGATCGTCGCGGTGACGCTGCCGATGGCGGCGCTGATGACTTTCATGCTGATGCGCGGCTGGGGGCTCACCGCCAATCTGATGAGCCTGGGCGGGCTGGCGATCGCGATCGGGATGCTTGTCGACGGCGCGGTGGTGGTGATCGAGAATGTGGTCGAGCGGCTCGCGCAACAGGGCCATGCCGATGAAACACCACGGCTGAACCTGATCTTCCGCGCGACCAGCGACGTCATCGTGCCGGTATCGGCGGGCTTGCTCATCATCGCGCTGGTGTTCCTGCCGCTCGTTTCGCTCGAGGGGCTCGAGGGCAAGTTATTCGCGCCGGTCGCGCTGACGATCATGTTTGCGCTCGCCGCCGCGCTGCTGCTGACGATTACGCTGGTGCCGGTGCTCGCCTCGCTCGGGTTGAAGGCGCATCCGCATGCCGAACCATGGATCATGCGCCAGCTGTCGCCGCGCTATCATGCGCTGCTCGGCGGCGCGTTCGCGCGCAAGCCGCTGGTGTATGCGCTGTCGGCGGTCGGGCTGGTCGTCGCGGTGATCGCCTATGGCGCGGTGGGCAAGACCTTCATGCCGCAGATGGACGAAGGTTCGGTCGTGATGCAGCTCGTCAAAAGCCCGAGTATCGGGCTCGACCATTCGGTGCGCGGCGATCTCGCCGCCCAGCGGCTGTTGCTGGACAAGGTGCCCGAAGTGCAGCGCGTGATCGCGCGAGTCGGGTCGGACGAGCTCGGGCTCGATCCGATGGGGCTGAACGAGACCGACACCTTCATCGCGCTGAAACCGCGTGCCGATTGGCGCGGCGACAAGGAAGCCGTGGTGACCGCGATGCGCGACGCGATGGCCTTGCTGCCGGGCATCGAGGCGAGCTTTACCCAGCCGATCGAGATGCGCGTTTCGGAAATGCTCACCGGCGCGCGCGGCGACCTGGCGATCAAGATCTTCGGCCCCGATGGCGCGACGCTCGGGCGGCTGGCCGGGCAGGTCCAGTCGGTGCTCGAGACCACGCGCGGTGCGACCGAGGTGATGACCGTCGCCAACGACCGCGTCGATTATCTCCAGCTCGACATCGACCGGCTCGCCGCCGGCCGTGCCGGGCTGACGGTGGACGAAATCGAGGACGGATTGCGCAGCCAGCTCGAAGGTATGCGCGCGGGAATCGTCGCGGAGAGCAACCGGCGGACGCCGATCGTCATTCGCGGCGCCGAGGGGGTGCGGAGCAGCCCCGCGCTGTTCGCCGACCTGCTGCTGCGCTCGCCGGGTGGGCAGACCGTCCGGCTGAGCGATGTCGCGACGATCCGCCCGGTCGCCGGGCCGGTGAAGATCGATCACGAAAATGGTGCGCGCTATGCGATGGTCCAGGCGTTCGTCTCGGGTCGCGATCTGGTTGGCTATGTCGAGGAAGCCAAGGCCGGCGTCGCCGCGCGGGTTCCCCTGCCCGCCGGGTATCGCCTGGTATGGGGCGGCCAGTTCGAGAATCAGCAGCGGGCGGCGGCGCGGCTGTCGCTCGTCGTGCCGATCGCGGTGTTGCTGATCCTGCTCGTCCTGCTGGCAACGTTGCGGTCGCTGAGGGCATCGCTGCTGATCCTCGTCAACATTCCCTTCGCGATGGTTGGCGGGATCGTCGCGCTGTGGGCGACCGGGCAATATCTGTCGGTGCCAGCCTCGGTCGGCTTCATCGCGCTGCTCGGGATTGCAGTGCTCAACGGCCTCGTGTTGATCGCCTATTTCCGCCAGTTGCGCAGCGAAGGCGTGCCTATGGCTGAAGCCGTCCGCACCGGTGCCGCGCGGCGGCTGCGCCCGGTGCTGATGACCGCGAGCATCACCGCCTTCGGCCTTGTCCCGCTGCTGTTCGCGAGCGGGCCGGGTTCGGAAATCCAGCGCCCGCTGGCGATCGTGGTGATCGGCGGGCTCGTCACCTCGACCCTGCTGACGCTGATCCTGTTGCCGATCCTGTTCGAACGCTTCGGCGAAAGCCGTGCGGAGATGGCCGATGGCTGAGCTGTTGTTGACCTTCCATAGCGCCGCAGTCGATGCATCGACGATCGGCGACGCGCTTCGGGCCGCGTTTCGCGTGCCGGTGCATATCCGCGGCGAAGCCGTGCTCGGGCTCGATTTTTCCGACGCCACCACCGCCGAACGCGTGACCGGATCGCTCGATCGCGCGGCAATCGAGCTCATCGTCGAAGCCGAGCTTTTGCGAGACGCGATCGCCGTTGCCGCGCGCACCAAACGCAAGGGGCCGTTCCGCTGGCAGGCAATTCCCATCATCGAACGAGGCAGGATGCCATGATCGCGAGAAGCCTGGGGCTGGGTATTGCGCTATCGGCGCTGGCGATGCCGGCAGCCGCGCAGCAGCTCGACATCCGCCCCGACCTGCCGCCGCCAGCAGTGGTGACCGCAGCGCTCGACGAGCATCCCTCGGTACTTGCCGCAGGCGCACGCGTCACCGCCGCGCAGGCGCAGGCGGGTGCGCTGGCCAAGGGGCCGCACGAGTTCAGCATCACCGGATCGGTGCTCCGCCGCAGCGTCGATCGCGAGGGCAGCTACCAGGAATTCGACGCCACCGTCATGCGGCCGCTCCGCCTGCCGGGCAAGGCGGCGCTCGACCGCAAGACGGGCAGCGCTGGCATCTTGGCTGCGCAGAATCGCATGGCCGATGCGCGGCACCAGGCAGCGCTCGAGCTTTCGCGGCTGTGGTTCGACTGGATCGGCGCGGGTGCCCTAGCCGACACCGATGCCCGCAACGTCGCCAACCTCGAACAGGCGCTGGCCGCCGTCCGCCGACGATCACAATTGCGCGACGCCGCGATCCTCGACGTCGAGCAGGCGCAATCGGCATTGTCGCGCGCGCGGGGCCAGCATGCCGATGCGCGCGCACTGATGGCCGAGGCCGAGGCGCGGCTGCGCGCCACCTATCCGACGATTCGGTTGCCAGCTACGCCGCCGCTGCCCGGTACGCCCGACGAACCGCCAATCAGCTTTGACGCGCTTGGCCAATTGGTGATCGAGCGCAGCCACGAGATCGCCGCGGCGCAGGCCGATGCCGACCGGCTGGGCTTTGCGGCGCAACGCGCGCGCGCCGACCGGATCGCCGATCCGAGCTTGGGCGTACGCGCGTTCAGTGAGCGCAGCGGAATGGAACGCGGGCTCGGCCTGGTCGCGACGATGCCGCTGGGCGGCGGATATCGGCGGTATGCTGCCCAGGAGGCCGGCGCATACTCGAGCGCCGCGCTGCACGAAGTGGCTGTCGTCCGCCGCTCGGTCGAGGCCACCGCCGCGTCCGACGTTGCGCTGGCACGCGCGCGCATCGAGAGCTGGATGGCGGTGCAAGCGGCGGCCTCGAGCGCCGAATCGGTGGCGGCCAGGACGCTTTCGGGCAACCGGCTGGGCGCGATCGACCTGGCCGACCTGCTCTACGCCCAGCGCCAGGCCAACGACGCCCGCCGCGAGGAAGTACGCGCGCGGGTCGAGGCGTTGCGCGCGATCCTGCGGCTCGAAATCGATTCGCATGTCGTTTGGATCGATGCCGACGATCACGCTCCCTGAGCGCAGCGCTTCCGGGTCATCGAATTGCGCCATCGGAACGAGGAGCGCTGCTCTGGCGAGCGCCCCGGCTAATCGGTCTTCGTCGCTATGCCATTGCGTGTTGGCAAGCCCGGGCGCACCGAGTCCCGCCACCAATGTTTTTCAGGGTTTGTCGTCGACCGGGCAGAACACGCCGTGCAACGTTTCCAGCACGCGGGCGGCGCCGTCGTGGACGATCGAATAATAGAGCGTCTGCCCGTCGCGCCGGGCGCTGACGATCCCGTCCTTGCGCAGCAACGCCAGTTGCTGCGACACCGTCGTGTCGCGCGCGCCGGTCAGCCGGATGATCTCCCCGACCGACTTCTCGCCTTCCCATAAATGGCAAAGAATCATCAGCCGGCTGCGCCCCGACAGCGATTTCAGGAAGTCCGATGCCTGGTCGAGGGCGGCTAGCATGTCCTGTTTCATCGGCCTACAGCTATGCAGGCGCCGACCCGGTTGCAAGCCGGCCATCGTCGCGCAGCACGACATAGATGGCGGGGATCACGAGCACCGTCAGCAGCGTCGACGAGGCAAGCCCGAACAGCAGCGAGATCGCCAGCCCCTGGAAGATCGGGTCGGTTAGGATCACCGCCGCGCCGATCATCGCCGCCACTGCGGTCAGCAGGATCGGCTTGAAACGGATCGCGCCAGCCTCGATCAGCGTCTCGCGCAGGGACTTGTCGGCGCTGCGACTATGGCCGATGAAATCGACCAGTAGGATCGAGTTGCGCACGATGATCCCGGCCAGCGCAATGAATCCGATCATCGAGGTGGCGGTGAACGGCGCGCCGAACAGCATGTGGCCGATAACGATGCCGATCAGCGTCAACGGGATCGGCGTCAGGATCACCAGCGGCAGCTTGAAGCTGCGGAATTGGGCGACCACGAGGAAATAGATCGCCAGCAGCGCCGCGCCGAACGCCGCGCCCATGTCACGGAAGGTGACCCAGGTGATCTCCCATTCGCCTTCCCACAACAGCGTCGGGACGCTCTCGTCGTCGGGCTGACCGTTGAGGCGGACGACGGGCTTGACCAGGCCCTTGGCGGCCCAGTCGTTGGCGTCGATCGCCTTTTGCACCGCGATCATGCCGTAGATCGGTGCTTCATAGTCGCCGGCGAGTTCGGCGGTGACCATGTCGGCGGCGCGGCCGTTACGCCGGAACACGGCATAGCTGCCGGCCTCGCGCGACGCATCGACCACCTCGCCGAGCTCGACCAGCCGCCCTGCCCCCGCGCCGCGCGCGACTGCAACCGGGGTCGACGCGAGCGCCGCGTCCCACCGGCGCTCCGACTGCGCCAGCGCGATCGTGATCGGCAGCGGGGTGCGCCCGTCGCCGCGGGCGGCATAGCCGACGGTCTTCGTGCCCATCAACATGCCGATCGAATCGTACATCTCGCGCTCGGACAGCCCGTAATAGTCGAGCTTGGCGCGATCGGGCACCAGCCGCAGCCGCGGGCGCGGCTGGCCGTAGCTGGTGTCGACATCGACGATATAGGGCACGGTGCGGAACAGCCGCGCCAGTTCCTCGGCGGTCTTGCGCCGCGCCGCCGCATCGGGGCCGTAGATCTCCGCCAGCAGCGTGGCCATCACCGGCGGACCCGGCGGCGTCTCGACCACCTTGAGCGAGCCGCCGGCAGGCAACGGGATCGCCTGGAGCCGTTCACGCAGCACCAACGCGACCGCATGGCTGGCGCGGCTGCGTTCGCCCTTCGGCGCCAGAGTGATCATCACGTCGCCCTGCTCGGGCCTGTCGCGCAGGAAATAATGGCGGACGAGCCCGTTGAAGTTGAACGGCGCGGAGGTGCCCGAATAGAGCTCCATCGCAGTGACTTCGGGCAGCGTACGGGCGATCGACGCCACTTGTTCGGCGGCGCGCGCGGTGTCCTCGAGCGCGCTGCCTTCGGGCAGGTCGATCACCACCTGGACCTCGGACTTGTTGTCGAAGGGCAGCAGCTTGACCGTGACCAGCTGGAAATAGAACATCGAACAGGCGAGCAGCGTCGCGATGCCGACGCCGCCCAGGAACAGCCAGGCGCTGCGCTTGGTTGCAATCACGTGCGTCGCGACGCGCGCATAGAGCGCACCGAGCTTGCCGCCGGCGGCATGGTCGTCGCTGTGGGCGAGTGTCTTGCGCGCGAAGCGAATCATCAGCCACGGCGCGATCACCACCGCGACGAAGAAGGAGAAGATCATCGCCGCCGACGCGTTGATCGGGATCGGCGCCATATACGGCCCCATCAGCCCCGAGACGAACAACATCGGCAGCAGCGCCGCGACAACGGTGAGCGTGGCGATGACGGTGGGGTTGCCGACCTCGGCCACTGCATCGACCACCGCGTCGACCCGGCTGCGCCCGCCCTCGATTCCGACGTCAGCCATGCCCCAGTGGCGGGCGATATTCTCAATCATCACGATCGCGTCGTCGACGAGGATGCCGATCGAGAAGATCAGCGCGAAAAGGCTGACGCGGTTGATCGTATAGCCCATCAGGTTCGAGGCGAAGAGCGTCAGCAGGATCGTCGTCGGGATGACGATCGCGGTAACCCCCGCCTCGCGCCAGCCGATCGCGAAGCCGATCAGCACGACGATCGAGATCGTCGCCAGCCCGAGATGGAAGAGCAGCTCGTTGGCCTTTTCATTGGCGCTTTCGCCGTAGTTCCGCGTCACCGCCAGTTCGAGCCCGGCGGGGATCAGGCCGCCCTTGAGGCTCTCGGCCCTGTGCAGCACCGCGTCGGAAACGGTGACCGCATTGGCGCCGGCGCGTTTGGCGACCGCGATGCTGACGGCGGGCGCGGCAGTCCAGCCGCGCTCGCCCTTCACCCAGCGCGATACCTTTTCCTGGGCTTCCTCGGGCGCCTGCGAGATATCGGCCACATCGCGCAGATAGACTGGCGCGCCGCGCGCCGACGGCAGCGTGAGCATGCCGAGGTCATTCGCGCTCGCCACCGTTCGCCCGGTCGTGACCGTCAATTCCCTGCCTTGCTCGCGCACATTGCCGGCGGGAAAGGCGCGGTTGGTCTGGCCGACGGCATCGGCGAGCGCGCTGAGCGGCACGCCGTGCAGCGCCAGCCGCGCCGGATCGGGGGCGACGCGGATCTGTTCGGGGGCGCCGCCGGTGATGAACGTCAAACCGACATCATCGACCTTGGCGATCTCACTGCGCAGCCGCTCGGCCATGTCGCGCAGCGTCGCCGCGTTCCAGCGCGCGCCTTCGCCCGCCTTTGCCGAGAGCGTGAACACCACGATCGGCACGTCGTTGATCCCGCGCACCGTCACCAGCGGTTCGGGCACGCCAACGGGAATCCGGTCCCAGTTCGCGCGAAGCTTCTCATGGACGCGAACCGCGGCGGCATCGGGCTCGGTGCCGACCAGGAAGCGCGCGGTGACCAGCACGCCATCGTCTTCGGCCTGGGTATAGGTGTGTTCAACCCCGTCGACCGAGCGGACGATCGTCTCGAGCGGCTTGCCGACCAGTTCGACGGCGTCGGCGGCATTCAGGCCGGGGACGGCAACCCGGATATCGACCATCGGCACGCTGATCTGCGGCTCCTCCTCGCGCGGGATCGCCATCAGCGCGAACAACCCCAGCGCGATCGCCGCGAGCAGGAACAGCGGGGTCAGCGGCGACTGAATCGTGGCGCGGGTGAGCGCGCCCGAAATCCCCAGCTTCATCGTGCCGCCCCGCCGGCGACCAGCACGTCGCCGGCCGACGCGCCGGAGAGTATCTCGACATTGGCGGGGTCGCCGGTCGGCGCGGTCTGCACCGGCACCGATGCGGCCGAACCGTCCTTGGCTAGCAGATCGACATAGTCGATGCCGAAGCGGGTCGAGACGAAGCGCCGCGGAACGACGATGCCAGGATGCGTGCCGACATCGATCATCACGCTCACCCGGCGCCCGACCAGATCGGTCGACAGGCCGGCGACGTCGACATCGGCCCGCAGCCGTCCGCCCGAGACCGCCGGATAGAGCTGGACGATCGTGCCGCGCCGACCGTCGAGCGCGCCTTCGTCCTCGATCGTGACGATTGCGCCCCGGCGGAGCTGCCCGGCGAGCGATTCGGGAACGTCAAGCCGCAGCAGCGGCGGGCCGGCAGTGACGGTCGCAACCGACATGCCCGCCGCAACGGCCGATCCTTCGGGAATGTCGGCGCGCAACACCCGGCCGGTCGCGGGGGCGACGATGGTGCCTTGTGCCGCGCCGGCAGCACTCGCCGAACGCTGCGATCGGGCCGCGCGCAGCTGTGCATCGGCGGAACGCGCGGCGGCCTGCGCCTGGTCGAGCCGTGCCTGGGCATAGACGCCGCGCTGGTGGAGATAGCGGATGCGCGAAAGTTCGGCGCCTGCAGCCTCGGCCTGCGCGGCTGCGGCGGCGGCCTGCCCTTCGAAGGCGCTTGTCTCGAACCCCAGGCGCGAATCGACGACGCGTCCGATCACCTGGCCTTTGCGGACCTGATCGCCTTCGCGGACCGTAAGCTGAACCAGCGTGCCGGGGATACGCGTCATGGCCTCTGCCTGGTCGCGGGTTGCGACCTCGGCGGCGAGTGGTTTGCGCTGCGCTATTTGACTCGACCGCACCGTCAGTCGTTCGCCCTGCGCCACCCGCGGCGCGGCGGGCTCGGCTGCGGGTTCGGTACCGCTGCCGCAAGCGGCGAGCAGCAGCATGACTGCCAGCGATGTTCCTGTTCGCGTCATGCGAGCTCTCTCCATCGGCCGCCGCGACACGCCGATGGGCGCGGGCCGGGCACCCTCGATCTGCCCGACAGGAGTACCAGCCCCCTGGCCACGGCCGAATTGGGACAATCCCTTATGGGCGGGGGGCGGCATTTCCACGAACGTCTCCTTCATCGCGCACCTGCACCGAATGAGTCTTAGTTATTGCGTATATGCAGCAATTGCGCATATAGACAAGTGATGAGGAAGGAGCGTGTCATGGCAAAGCCGAAGATCGTCGTTCTGGGAGCCGGACTGGGCGGCACGCTGACCGCCTTTGCGCTGCGCGAGCGGCTCAAGGATCGCGCCGATGTGTTCGCCTTGTCGGACAGCGATACCTACACCTTCGTACCGTCAAACCCGTGGGTCGCGGTGCGCTGGCGCGACGTGAAGGACATCCAGGTCGCGCTTCCCCCGGTGTTCGCCAAGCAGGGCATCGGCTTTTCGAGCGCGGGCGCCAGGCGCCTCGTCCCCGGCGAGAACCGCATCGAACTGGGCGACGGGACCAGCCTCGCCTACGACTATCTGGTCATCGCGACCGGCCCGCATCTGGCATTCGACGAAGTCGAAGGCCTTGGCCCCGACGGGTTCACCCAATCGGTCTGCACCGGTCATCATGCCGAGGCGGCGGCGGCGGCGTTCGACCGGTTCGTCGAGAACCCCGGCCCGGTGATCATCGGCGCGGCGCAGGGCGCCTCCTGCTACGGCCCCGCCTACGAATTCGCGATGATCGTCGATACCGAGCTGCGCCGGCGCAAGATTCGCGACCGCGTGCCGATGACCTTCGTCACCGCCGAACCCTATATCGGCCATCTCGGCCTCGACGGCGTCGGCGACACCAAGTCGCTGCTCGAAAGCCGGATGCGCGACCGCGACATCAAATGGATCACCAGCGCGCGCATTGCGAAGGTCGAAGACAAACTGATGCAGGTCGAGGAGATTGCCGCCGACGGTTCGGTCGCCAAGACGCACGCCCTGCCGTTCGACTTCTCGATGATCCTGCCCGCCTTCAAGGGCGTGCCGGCGGTGTTCGGGATCGAGGGGCTGACCAATCCGCGCGGCTTCATTCTGGCAGACAAGCACCAGCGCAATCCGGCCTTCCCCAACATCTACGCGCTTGGCGTGTGCGTCGCGATCCCACCGACGGGGCCGACCCCGGTGCCCGTCGGCGTGCCCAAGACCGGCTTCATGATCGAAAGCATGATGGCCGCGATCGTCGAGAACATCGCCGACGAACTCGACGGCGAGCAACCCGAAACCGAGGCGAGCTGGAACGCCATCTGTCTCGCCGATTTCGGCGACAGCGGCGTGGCGTTCGTCGCGCAGCCACAGATTCCGCCGCGCAACGTCAACTGGGTGGCGCAGGGCAAATGGGTCCACCGCGCCAAGGTGCTGTTCGAGCGCTTCTTCCTCTACAAGGTGCGGCACGGCCAGGCCGAACCGATGTACGAGAAGCTGGCGCTGCGGATGATGGGCGTGGGCAAGCTCAAGATCCGCCCGGCGCGCGTGCCATCCTCGCTATCGATCGGGGCTCGGCCATGAACATAGACCGCGCCGTGTTCGTCTTTGCCGGGATCGTCGTGCTCGCGGGGATAGTGCTGTCGCTGACAGTCGATCCCTGGTGGATCGCGCTATCGGCCTTTGCCGGGTTGAACATGATCCAGGCGGCCTTCACCGGCTGGTGTCCGGCGGCGATCGCATTCAAGGCGTTGGGCCTGCGCGCCGGCAACGCGTTCCGCTGATCGCATGTTGGCATCGTGGATCCTTGTGCTGGCCAGTCCGGCGGCGTTGCAGGCGGCACCCCAGCTCACGCTCGATCAGGCGATCGCCGAGGCCGAGGCGCAAGCACCCGCGATCGAATCCGCCGAGGCCGATCGCGACGCCGCTGCCGCACGCACCACCCAAGCGCGCGCGGCTGGCCGGCCAAGCGCAACGCTGACCGGCACGATCGGCCGGGGCCGCCTCGATCCCGGCGGGTTTTTCGGGCTGCAAGCCGCCGACGTGACCCCGCGCGCTGCGCAGGCGACCTTCGAGCAACCGCTGTTCACCGGCGGACGCGTCGGTGCGGCGACGGCGCGCGCGCTGGCCGGCGAACGGATGGCCGAGGCGGCGGGCGGCCGCGTCCGCGCCGATCTGGCCGCGCGGGTTGCGCAAGCCTATGGCGCGGTATTGGTCGAACAGGAGCGGCAGCGGCTATACGCCGCGCTGGTCATGACGACGACCGAACTGGTGCGTCATGCGACCGACCGCTTCGATGTGGGCGACGCGCCGCGAACCGACCTGAACCAGGCGAAGGTTCGCCAGGCCGATGCGCGCGCGCAGCTTGCCAATGCGCAGGGCGCGATCCTGGTCGCGCGCGCGCGGTTGGCCAATCTGGTCGGGCGCGATCCCGGCACGCTGGCGCCCCTGCCCGCGCCGCCCGCAGTCCCGGGCGATCTCAGCGCGGCGATCCTGCGCGCCGAGCAGGCCAGCCCAACGATAGCCCAGGCGCAGGCCGGGCTCGACGCAGCGCTAGCCGCCAAACGCGGCGCCGGTGCAGAGCGGCTGCCGACGGTCGGCGCCTTTGCCGAGGCGGCGACGGTGCGCGACCAGTTCTTCCCCGGCTATCGCGGCGATTCGGCGACGATAGGGCTGCGCGCCCGCTGGCAGTTTCTCGACGGCGGGCGCGTGCGCGGACAGCTTGCCGAGGCCGATGCCGGCGTCCGCGCGGCGCGGGCCGCGCTTGCCGCGGCGCGCGACCAGACGCAGGAGGCAGTCATCGCCGCACACGCCGCCGTCACGACCAGTGCGCTCATCGAACAGGCGGCGGGCGACCAGCGCGCCGCCGCCGAGGAAGCGGTGCGTAACGTGCGCGACGAAGTGAAGGTCGGGCAAAAACCCCAGATCGACCTGCTCGATGCCGAGCGTGAGGCGACCGCAGCGGGCGTGCTCGTGCTCAGCGCGCGCGCTGACCGCGTAACCGCGGCCTATCAGCTCAACGCGCTGCTCGGCGGCCATTGAATGGAACCCGGCATGATCCCCCAGAACACCCCCTGCCCGCTGCGTGACCCCGGACTCGATCGCGCGACCGCGATCGTTACCGCTGCGCTCGACACGCCCGCGGCCAGGCCCGCCGTGCGCGCCTTCTTCGACGAGGCGACCTTCACCGCCAGCTATGTCGTGCACGATCGCGCGACACGGCGCGCTGCGATCATCGATTCGGTGCTCGATTACGACCCCGCGGCAGGGCGGACTTCGCACGATTCGGCCGATGCGATCGTCGCCTATGTCGCGCAGGAGGGTTTGAGCGTCGACTGGCTGCTCGAAACCCATGCCCATGCCGATCATCTCTCGGCGGCGCCGTATCTGCAGCAGCGGCTGGGCGGACGGCTCGCGATCGGGCGGGCGATCATCGCGGTACAGGAGGTGTTCGGCACCTTGTTCAACGCCGGCACCGAGTTCGCGCGCGACGGATCGCAGTTCGACCGGTTGTTCGACGATGGCGATACCTTCGAAGTCGGAACGCTGCGCGGCGCGGTCCTGCACGTGCCGGGGCACACGCCCGCCGACCTTGCCTATGTTATCGGCGATGCGGTGTTCACCGGCGACACGATCTTCATGCCCGATTACGGTACCGCGCGCGCCGATTTCCCCGGCGGCGACGCGGCGCAGCTCTATCGCTCGATCCGCCGGCTGCTCGAGCTGCCGCGCCAGACGCGGCTGTTTCTGTGCCACGATTACAAGGCGCCGGGGCGCGACACCTTTGCCTGGGAAACCAACGTGGGCGCGGAGCGCGACTCCAACGTCCATGTCCATGACGGCGTGAGCGAAGACGCGTTCGTCGCGATGCGCGGCGCGCGCGATCGCACGCTCAGCATGCCGCGGCTGATCCTGCCCTCGGTTCAGGTGAATATGCGCGGCGGCGAGCTGCCCGAGCCCGAGGCGAACGGGGTGCGCTACCTCAAAATCCCGCTCGACGCGGTTTGAGCGTCATTTGCAGCCAAGGAATATCATATGCACCATAAATCGCTCGGCCCTGACTTCAGCGTCACCAGCCAATTGACCCCCGACGCCGTCGCCGCCGCCAAGGCCGCGGGCTTCGGCACGATCATCAACAACCGCCCCGATCGCGAAGAGCCCGGTCAGCCGGGCAGCGCCGAACTCGAGGCCAAGGCGAAGGCGGCGGGGATGGACTATTACCATATCCCGGTCGTGCCGGGGCAGTTCGGCGACGCGCAAATCGATGCCTTTGGCGACGCGATCGCCGCCTGCAGCAAGCCTGCGCTTGCATTCTGCAAATCGGGGATGCGTGCCGCCTCGCTCTGGGCGCTCGTGCAGGCAGGCAAGCTTCCCCCGGCCGAGATCATGCGCCGGGCCGCAACCTGCGGCTATGACCTTGCACCATTGGTCCCGCGGATCGAAGCGCGTGCCAAATTGATTCGCAGCTGAGATGCTCGAACCGCTCCAGTATCTGCTTGGTGCGGGATCGGGCGTGCTGATCGGCTTCACGCTGGGCCTGGTCGGCGGCGG
The DNA here is from genome assembly GCF_026167545.1 of Sphingomonas sp. S1-29. Classification (NCBI taxonomy): domain Bacteria; kingdom Pseudomonadati; phylum Pseudomonadota; class Alphaproteobacteria; order Sphingomonadales; family Sphingomonadaceae; genus Sphingomonas; species Sphingomonas sp. S1-29. The sequence continues at coordinate 1,290,143 of NZ_CP110678.1, forward strand.
TGGATCGATCCTGGCGGTGCCGCTGATGGTCTATCTGGTGGGCGTGCCCAGCGCGCATGTCGCGATCGGCACGAGCGCGTTGGCGGTCGCCGCCAACGCCGCGACAGGGCTTATCAGTCACGCGCGTGCCGGAACGGTGAAATGGCGATGCGGCGGGATGTACGCCGCAGCGGGCGTGATCGGCGCGCTCGCGGGATCGACGCTGGGCAAGGCGGTTGACGGGCAACAACTGCTTGTCCTGTTCGCGCTGCTGATGGTGGCGATCGGGGTGCTGATGCTGCGCAAGCGCACGCGCGAAGATCGCCCCGACGTGCAGTGCAACCGCACCAATGCCCCCAAAGTGCTCGGCTTCGGGCTGGGCACCGGGGCATTTTCGGGGTTCTTCGGTATCGGCGGCGGCTTCCTGATCGTTCCCGGATTGATCGCATCGACCGGCATGCCGATGATCAGCGCGGTCGGGACGTCGCTGATCGCGGTAGCCGCGTTCGGGCTGACCACCGCGCTCAACTATGCGGTATCGGGACTGATCGACTGGCCGCTCGCCGCAGTGTTCGTCGGCGGCGGGCTGCTGGGCGGCGTCGTGGGGACACGCGCGGCGGGACGGTTAGCGGACTCGGGCAAGCTTTCGCGCGTGTTTGCGGTCCTGATCCTAGTGGTCGCGGGCTATATGCTGTGGCGCAGTGCGGCAGCGTTCACAGGCTGACTGCTGGCGTTGACGTCCATTGTCCGACGCGCGCCGCACTGTTCCCAACAAGGGCGCACTGCCGGGACCTCTCGGGCATAGCCGCGCTCGCCAAACCAGACATGACCGTTTGTTGATCCACCGGCAGGTGGCTATTGACGGTAGCCAGCATCAACATCGAGTCTAGCACCATTCAAAGCTATCTCATCCCCGTCGCCATCATCCTCGTGATGGTGGCGGCGAACGCGCTCTACGTCGCCGCCGAGTTCGCGACGGTCGGCGCGCGCAAGTCGCGTGTGCAGGAAGAGGCCGAGTCGGGCAATCGCACCGCCGCCAAGTTGCTGAAGATCCTTCGCGATCCGGTCGCGCTCGACAATTATGTCGCCGGTTGCCAGGTCGGCATCACGATCAGCAGCCTGGTCGCCGGCGCCTATGCGCAGGCGCAATTGACGCCGCTGCTCACCCCGCACCTCGGTGCGATCGGCGGCCCGCTTGCCGCGATCATCATCGTGCTGCTGCTGATCACCGTGTTGCAGGTGGTGCTTGGCGAATTGCTGCCCAAGACGATCGCGCTTCGCTACCCCGAGCGGCTGTCGATGGCGACGATGCTGCCGATGCGGATCAGCCTGGTGCTGTTCCGCCCACTGATTTTCGTGTTCAACGGCACCGCCTTCGCGATCATGCGGCTGTTCAAGTTGAACGTCGACCACGGCCATACCCATGTCCATTCGCCCGACGAACTCGAGGCGTTGTTCAAGGCGAGCGCCGCGGGCGGGCTGATCGACGCCGACGAGCGCGACATGCTGTCGGGCGCGCTCAGCGTCGATCACCGCATCGTCCGCGAGATCATGACGCCGCGCACGCGAATGATCACCGTCCGCGCCGACGAGAGCGTCGAAGTGGCGCTGCGCCGCTCGGCAGAGACCCCCTATTCGCGCTTCCCGGTGACCGGCGAGACCACCGAGGATGTCGTCGGCATCGTCCACCTGCGCACGCTGTTCGCCGCGTTCGAGGCCGATCCCCGAGCCACCGTCGCATCGATCCAGCGCGACCCGCTGATCGTCGCCGATGTGATGACGGTGCCCAAGCTGTGGCAGACGCTGCAGGCGCAAGGGCGGCGCAGCGCGATGGTGATCAACGAATATGGCAGCTTCACCGGGCTGGTGACGCTCGAGGATGCGCTCGAGGAAGTCTTCGGCGAGGTGCAGGACGAGTTCGACGACGAGGAAGAGCTGGTCATCGAGCAGGACGGGCATCTGAGCGTCCGCGGCGACGTGCGGCTGTCGATGCTCGCCGATCGCCACGATATCATGCTGCCGCAGGATCGCGCCGACACGGTCAGCGGCCTGGTCTGGCACGAGCTCGGGCGGATGCCCGCGAAGGGCGATCGGGTTCGCGCGCCCGATACGCCATACACCTTGGTGGTCGAGGCGATGCAGGGCCACGCGGTCCGCCGCGTCCGCATCGAACGCCTGCGCGAGCGCGAGGAAGTATGACCGACGTGCTTCTCCCGATCGCCGCGATCCTCGCGCTCGTTCTCGTCAACGGCATCTTCGTCGGCGCCGAATTCGCGCTGGTCGGCGCACGCCGCGGCCGCTTCGAGACGATGGCCGCGGGCGGCAGCACCGCCGCCAAATGGCTGCTGCGCGTCTTCGATCGCGAAGGCGGCAAGGATGCCTATATCGCCGTCGCGCAATTGGGCATCACGCTCGCGAGCATCGGGCTTGGCATGTATGGCGAGCCCGCGGTGGCGCAATGGCTCTACCAGCCGCTCGAGAATCTCGGCCTTTCCTACGACCAGTCGCATGGCGTCGGCTTCGTGATCGCGCTCGGCGGGATCACCTTCCTCCATGTCGTGTTCGGCGAGATGATCCCCAAGGCGATGGCGCTCCAGGCGCCCGAACGCGTGAGCATGACGCTCAACCCGGTCATGCGGCTGTTCGCGATCCTCTTCCGCCCGATGGTGATCGTCCTCAACAAGATCGCCTTCGGGCTGATGCGGATGCTGGGCATTCCCGATCCGGGCAAGTCGGCGATGCTGTACAGCGCGCAGGAACTCGAGATCGCGACCGGCGAAGTGGCGGCCAGCGGCCAGCTCGACGATGCGCAGACGCGGTTGATCGAGAATATCTTCGAGATGGAGGATCGCACCGCCGAGGCGCTGATGACGTCGCGCACGCGGCTGATCGCGATCCCAGCAAGCGCCAGCGGCAGCGATGTGGCGGCGATCGTTGCGCATGAAAAACTCGCCCGCTATCCGGTCTATGGCACCTCGCTCGACGACGTGCTCGGCGTGCTCCACGTCAAGGATTTCATCCGCCGCCGGCTGGCCGAGGGCGATATCGACCTCAGGACCGTCGTGCGCCCGCTGCCGCGCGTGGCGGCGGGAATGTCGGCGCTCGAGCTGATGACGTTGTTCAAGAAGCAGCGCGTCCACGCCGCGCTGGTGGTCGACGAATTCGGTGGGACGCTGGGGTTCGTCACGATGGACGATCTGGTTGCCGACCTGATCGACCAGGACGACGGGGTGTCATCGGACTGGATCCGAAAGCTGCCCGACGGCACGCTGCTGCTCGACGGCGAGGTAACGCTCGCCGAGCTCGAGGAAGACCATGGCATCACGCTCGACCACCCCGAAGTGACGACCGTCGCGGGGCTGTTCCTGGCCGAGAGCGGGGTGTTACCCGACATCGGCGACCGGTTGGAGCGCGGCGGCGTGCGGCTGGTGGCCGAAGATGTGCAGGGCATGAAGATCGTGCGCGTGCGGCTCGAGCGGACCTAGCCGCGTCCCCTCGGACCTCGCAGGACGCTGTCGCGCGTCCTTTGCCGAAAAGGGCGGAGCGGCCCTTCCCGCTCCGCCCGCCCGGTCACTTGCCGCCGAAGGTCACGCGCAGCCCCAGGCTCGCCGACAGCTTGTATTCCTCGAACTGCACGTTGACGCCGCGATTGCCGGCATAGCTGTAGAGCGGCCGGTCGTTGAGGTTCGACACCTGCCCGAACACCCGCACGCCGGGCGTCACCTGGTATGCCGCGGTCAGGTCGATCTGTAGATGCTCGTCGATGAACACGTCGCCTGCCGGATCGGTCGGATCGGTCGGATCGTCGATCTCGTCGAGGATGCGGTCGCGGTACGACAGCGCGGCGCGGAACTGGAAGCCGTATTTGTCATAGCCGATCGATGCGTTGGCGGTGTGGCGCGACTGGAACGGCAGCACCGAATCGCGCGTGGTGCCGTCGGGCAAGGGCACGCGCGCGGTGGCGTCGGTGAAGGTGTAGTTCGCCGCGATCAGCAGCCCGTCGAGCGGCGATGGCAGGAAGTCGAGATCCTGCTGGATGTTCGCCTCGAACCCCAGCACCTCGGCGCGCTCGCCGTTGATGAAGGTGCTGTAGACGTCGAAGCCCTCGAACCCGTCAGTCCCCGCGAGATCGATGCCGAAGGTCGGGTTCTGCAGCCGCTTGTAGAAGGCGCCCGCCGAGATCACCGACGAGCTGCCGGGATAATATTCGACCCCGACGTCGAAATTGTCGGCCTTGAAGCGTTCGAGGTCGGGATTGCCGCCTCGGCCTCGATCACGCCTTCGTCGTCGCGCTCGAACAAGGCCGCGGGGGGTGCTGTCAGTCTAATGCGACCCCCTCTCCACACGATGCACTTCGATCTTCACGTACATCTCGCCGAGGTGCCAGCGCCAGTGGCGAAAGCCTCGCATCCGGCTCACCCGCTGGCGGCGGATGTCACCAGCGAACATCGGTCCGAACCTGTTCCACCACATCCGTACCGTCTCATTGCAGATGTCGATCCCCCTCTCGAGCAGCAGGTTCCTCCACGTTCCGCAGTGACAGCGGAAAGCGCACATACATCGGCACTACCAGCCGGATCACCTCCGGAGACGAGTTGAGTAGCGAAACGGGCTGACTGGCTTGTGCGGGCGGGGCCTTCCAGCCCCTTACCCGCCCCCGATACAAACCGGTGCATTTGGTCTGACAGAGCCACCTTGGGTTATCTCAGCCCCATGGAATTCGAGAGGCAAGCTCAAGGAGCCTAACTTGGTGTCCATGGGACCGGCAGCGGCTCATTAGTACTGTTCCTAATGTCGTACCGCGCGTGCTGCAAATAGCCATATGATAGAAGAATTGGAAAATCACGCGTGTCGCTGACGAGCAGTCCCTTCAAGTGGGTCGCGAGCTGTCAGCCGGGATACGCAGTTAGCGCAGGGTTCCTTGTCGGCCAAAACTCGAACTGGAGTGAACTCAGATGAATGACCAAATCCCCGTTACGGTAAGTGAACGCCCTGTGCAGGAAAGTCCGCTTGGCTGGCTGCGTACCGAGATCGACCGGCTGTTCGACGACTTCGGCGGCCCCGCCCGTAGCATCTTCACCTCGGGGCTGAGCACGATGACGCCAGCGCCCGCTTTGGAATTGGCGGAAAAGGAAAACGAATACCGGCTTACCGCCGAGCTTCCCGGACTAAAGGAAGACGATGTCGAGATAAGCATCGCCGATGGCGCCCTCACGCTCTCGGGAGAAAAGCACGAGGAAGACGAACGCAAAGACAACGGTTTTCTGCTTCGCGAGCGACGCTATGGCGCATTTGAACGCCGGGTTCCCCTTCCAGCGGATGTAAATCAAGACGCTATTAACGCTGAATTCAAGCACGGTGTACTAACGATCGTGCTGCCCAAGGACGCGCAGGCCGCCGAGCGCACGCGCAAGATCGCGATCACCGCCGCTAGCTGATTAATACCGTGAGGAGCCTCCGCCACACGGCCGACGGCGAAGACTCCTCGCTTCGGCACAATCGACCTTTAGCCAACCGCAATTACGCGTCAGGTCGCACCTAGCCGGGCAGCGGACGCATTTCGACGATGACGATTAGAGCGGTATTTGCGTTGAACATCACATACCATTGCGGCGAAGGTTCAACGACTCCGCTGGTGGCGCAACCCGCCATTGCATGCATGGATGGCGCAACCGGAGCGCAGCGACGGGGCCGATCATGCATTGAACCATATTGATCATGTCATTGCAAAGCAGGCGGCCCGCCGCTTGACCCTAATAGCCTCGCGTCCGGCTGAACCAAGTGGGCATGACTGAAGCGATGCCAGCTGACCAAGCTAAGCCTGATCACCAACGGCGTCGACGTGCTGCGGCCCTACGACCGCATAGATTTTTGCGTGTCCGCGAGCGGCCACCTGGTGCTTGGATTGCACTAGGCCATCGGGGCCCCGGCAGACCATACGGAACAGCCCATCGTCGTCAGCGGTCTGTTGGCCTATACCAGTGAAGCGGTGCAGAGCCAGTCGGGCAAATGGTGCCCCGGCGAACGGGAAAATGCGCCGGGGCAGAGGTTGGATGCGCAATAAATATCACGGACGCCCGCTCTCTCTCTGGTCTGTAAAACGCAACACCAATCCAGTTTAAGTTATATAGTACACGAATAACGTCTTGACACGCGCCCATGATGTACCGAACCTTCCCCGATCGCAAGTTTTTCCGTTTAGAACTACCTGCCCAATCGAAGCCTTGATATCAGACGACACTGTCGCGATGCTTTGGCTGGAAGCTATTGCACACGGCTTGCAGGCCAACGGTGGCGCATTGACGTTCAAATCGCTTGCCCCGACCAGCACGCCATCAGCGGCGATGCGGTTTACTTGCTCGATGACTAGAAGGTCTTCGTGCACCACGTCGCGTCTTGCGATGGAGCACCCGAGCGGTCTCGAATGAACAGCGCACGCGGAGTGACAGGTTACGAAGCGCTTCAAAAACATGTTCGGTGCAAGGCTCCTGAATTATGGTCACGCCGACCACAAGATGGCGAAGCCTACCAGCACCAGCGCTTAGGTAAGGCCGCCGACGCAAACCCGGTCGGATTACCGAGTTCAATCATCACCTTCCCGCTCGCCACCCTGCTCACCGGCGCCACTGCGGTGGCAGCGCGCGCAATTGTCGATGTTGCGGATTCCTTCCTCGGCATGCTCGGCGCGGACCTGCGCGGGCTGATGTTCGTGGCAGCCGAAGCAAGTGTTGCGCGTCAAGTCGCCCCCGGTGTGGCACGTCGCACACGACACGTTGTGCGGCCCGGTCAGCGCAAAGGAGCGCCTATGGTCGAACGTCGCGGGCTCCCACGCGGTGCTGCTATGGCATGCGGCGCAGTTGCGTCCCGCCTGCGCATGCAGCGGGGTCCGTGGGGGCCGGTGGCAGGCCGCGCACTGGCCGCGGACCTCGAGGCGCAGCAGCGCATGCGCGAAGCTCTGGTGCGATGCCTGGACCAGCCGCGGCCCGCTGTGATCGGTGTGGCAGGCGACGCAATCGGGCTGGCGGAGCGCCTGATGGAACGCGATCGCGCTGCTTCGCCTTGCCACCGGCACGCCGCGGGTGGTGCGGATGCCGATGTCGGCGACCTTGTGGCAGGTTGCACAGCGATTGGCCGATACGCCCCGGAACGGCGCGTGGCAGGCGAAACAGTCGCCGGTGATGCGCGCATGCGCCGGGACCAGCGGCCCGGGCGCGACCATCAGGTGCGGCCAGGCAAAGCTCAGCGCGATCAGCGCGCCCAGGTTGACCGCGATCAGCCACAGGCCCCAGCGCCGGATCACCGCCACCCCCAGAAAAGCAAGATGGCGATGATATGCGCCAGCGCCAGCACCCCGAACCCCAGCGTGATCGGCAGATGCACCACCCGCCACGCCTTCACGACGTCGAAGGTGAGGCTGTCCCAATAGGTTTGTTCTTCGAGCGCGTCTGGGGTCAGCCCCTGCGCGCGCAGCCGGGTGCGCGTCGCCTCGAGCCGCTTACGCGCGCGGCCGAGGAGATATTTGCCGGTCAGTCCGCTCGCGATGTTGATCAGCATCGCCCACACCGCCAGCCAGGCGAGGATCGCGTTGAAGTGGATGCCGGCATGGACAAGGATCAGCAACGATCCCGCCCAGGCGAGCCTCTCATGCCAGCGCAGCAGCGTTGCCGGCTTGCCCCGTTTGATCAGCTTACGCTTGCGCAGCGAATAGCCCGACGACGCCAGGATCAGCAGCACCCCGGGAATGCCGAGGTAGCGCCCGATCCAGACCAGGTTCGACAAATGCAGCAACGCATCGAGCGCAAGCGCCGCGCCCCCCAGCGCGACCAGCGAAAGATAGAAGGGGATCACCTCGCGGCGGATCAGGCTGGCACCGAGCCCGGTCATGCTTCGAGCACCAGGTCGCTGATGGGGGCCGACACGCACAACAGGCATCGCCCTGGCCCTGGCTCGAAAACGGGCGGGCGCACATAGCGCAGCGTGCCCGAGCTGATGCCGATCTCGCAGGTGCCGCAACTCCCCGAACGGCATCCCGAATCGACCGCGACGCCGTTGCGTTCGGCAAAGTCGAGCAGGCTGGCGTCCTCGCCGGTCCAGCCGAGCGTTCGCCCCGAGCGCGCGAAGCGAACCACGATTCGCGTGTCGAGCGGCACATCCACGGCTGGTTCTGGCACGCCGATCGAAGCGGGGCCAAATGCTTCGTGATGGATGCGATCGGCGGGCACCCCGCCGTCGCGCAGCGCGGGGATCAGGCTGACCATCATCGGCGGCGGCCCGCAGACATAGAAATCATGCCGGCCGGGGGGCAGGACCTGGTGTAGCAATGTCATGTCGATCACCCCGCTCAGGCCGAAACCATGGCGGGCGCTGTCCCCTGGAGCGGGGCAGCTCTGCACCAGCGTTACCTGGAAATTGCGGTGGCGTTCGGCCATTTCCGCCAGCGCGGCCTCGAACACCAGGTCGCGCCAGTTGCGCACGCCATAGATCAGATGGATCGCGCGATCGGGCTGCGCCGCCAACGCCGCCCGCGCCATCGCGAACAGCGGCGTGATGCCGATACCGCCCGCGACCAGCACCGCAACGATGCCGCGATCCTCATCAAGCACGAAGCTGCCCGCCGGCGCCCGCACCTCCAACAGCGTGCCGGGCGCGACTCGATCATGGAAATGATTGGAAACCAGTCCGGGCGGCAGATCGGGCCGATCGGGCGGGGCCGGGATACGCTTGATCGTGATTCGGTAGCCCCCGGGGTCATGCCGATCGGACAGCGAATAGCAGCGCGTGACCGTGCGGAGCGCCCCCTGCGCATCGCGAAGCGCCAGTTGCAGCGTCAGGAACTGGCCGGCGTGGTACGCGGCGAGCGGCCGGCCGTCGACCGGCTCGAGATAGAAGGAGGTTTGGCTGAGCGCCTCGTCTTCGTCCTCGCGGTAGCGCACGCGAAACTCGCGCAAGCCCGCCCAGGCTCCCTGGCGATCGGCAGGGGCTGCCGGGGCGGTGTCGACCGTTGGTGCAACATGCGGTCGGTAGCGCAAAACAGTCATGACGATCACCGCGCCAAGCTGCGCCAGCAACGCAAGTGAGATGTAGCCAAGAAGCGCGAGCGCGGTCATCGGGGATGGCGGACCGGCGGGGCAAGAACCGGCCGCGGGCTCATATCGCAGTGCCCACCAGCCTCCCGATTCCCGCGGTCAGCGCCATTGCCAGCGCCCCCCAGAAGGTCACGCGGAGCGTCGCGGTCCACACCGGTGCCCCGCCCGCCCGCGCCCCGACCGCGCCCAGCAGCGCGAGGAACAGCAGCGAGGCGACCGCCTCGATCACGACCAGCCCCGCTCGCGGCGCGAAGATCACGATCGCCAGCGGCAGCGCGGCACCCGCGGTGAAGGTCGCCGCCGAGGTCAGCGCCGCCTGGATCGGCCGCGCGGTGGTCATTTCGGAAATGCCCAGCTCGTCATGCGCGTGCGCCGCCAGCGCATCCTTGGCCATCAGCTGCCGCGCGACGGTGTCGGCGGTCGCGCGGTCGACGCCGCGCTTTTCATAGATTCCGGCGAGCTCGCGGATCTCCGCATCGACGTCATCGGTCAGTTCGGCGCGTTCGCGCGCGAGATCGGCCTGTTCGGTATCCGATTGCGAGCTGACCGAGACATATTCGCCCGCCGCCATCGACATCGCGCCAGCCACCAGCCCTGCCGCGCCCGCAATCAGGATGTCCGCCGGCTTGGCCGCCGCCGCCGCGACGCCGATGATCAGGCTGGCGGTCGAGACGATCCCGTCATTCGCCCCCAGCACCGCGGCGCGCAGCCAGCCCACGCGCGACACGAGGTGCCGTTCGCGGTGCAGCGCCAACCTAGTCACGGCCACAGCCGCCGCGGTAGCGCTCGCAAACGGCGCATCGTCATGGCTTCGCGCATGCGCGGTCTCCTTTTCCAAGGCCCCTTTTCAGCGACGATGCTGACGAGCGCCTGACGGCAACCCTGCGGCGCGGTTGGGCTTGCCGATATACGGGATAGTCGCAGCGCATCGGGGCCCGGTCGGCGGCGGCAGCAAGTTGTGCGGCAGGCTAAAGTGATGGTCCGGGACTATACCTATTGTTCCAACGCTGCCGAAGTCGCACCCAGTCGCTGTTCTTGATTTTCCTCTTGCGGTGAACAGGGAAGCGACATGCCAAAGCATTCGACATCGATCCTGGCCATTTTAGCGGTGGTAATGGCGCCGGCCTTCTTGCCCGTTTCAGCGCATGCGCAGGACAAGATCATGTCGAACCAGGACTGGTGGCCGAACCGCCTAGATCTCAGCCCGCTGCGCCGGGACGATGCAGGTGCCAACCCCTACGGCGCCGATTTCGACTATGCCGCCGAATTCGCCACGCTCGACCTTGACGCGGTGAAGCGCGACATTGCCAAACTCCTGACCACTTCGCAGCCATGGTGGCCCGCCGACTATGGCAATTATGGTCCACTATTCATCCGCATGGCCTGGCACAGCGCGGGGACCTACCGCGTCGGCGATGGGCGCGGCGGCGGGGGCGGCGGTGAACAACGATTCGAACCGCTCAATTCCTGGCCCGACAATGTTAGCCTCGACAAGGCCCGCCGACTCGTGTGGCCGATCAAGCAGAAATATGGCCGCAAACTGTCATGGGGCGACCTCATGGTGCTGACGGGCAATGTTGCGCTCGAGAATATGGGCTTCAAGACGATCGGCTTCGCCGGCGGCCGCGTCGATTCCTGGCAGCCCGATCTGGTCTTTTGGGGCCCCGAATCCAAATTCCTTGCCGCCGATCGCTTTGACAAGGACGGCAACCTCAAAGGCCCGCTCGCGGCCACCCAAATGGGGCTGATCTACGTCAATCCCGAAGGGCCCGGCGGCAACCCCGACCCGATCGCCGCGGCCAAGGCGATCCGGATCGCCTTCGGCAATATGGCGATGAACGATGAGGAAACCGTCGCGCTGATCGCCGGCGGGCATACCTTCGGCAAGGCACATGGCGCACACAAACCCGCCGATTGCGTCGGCACCGATCCCGCCGGTGGCGGCGTCGAACAGCAGGGCCTGGGCTGGGACAATAAATGCGGCAAGGGCAATGCCGAGGATACCGTCACCAGCGGTCTAGAGGGCGCATGGTCGGCCAGCCCGATCGCGTTCACGACGCAATTTTTCGACAATCTGTTCGGGTTCGACTGGGTGAAGACCAAGAGCCCGGCAGGCGCGGTCCAGTGGATCCCCACCACCCAATTCGCCGCCAGGCTGGTACCCGACGCGCATGTCGAAGGCAGGCGTCACGCACCGATCATGTTCACCACCGATATCGCACTCAAGGAAGACCCGGGCTTCCGCGCGATCTCCAGGCGCTTCCACGAGAATCCCAACGCCTTCGCCAAAGCCTTTGCCCAGGCCTGGTTCAAGCTGACCCATCGCGACATGGGAACCAGCGCGCGCTATCTGGGCAAGGACGCGCCGCAGGAAGCCTTTTCGTGGCAGGACCCGCTGCCCAAGGCGGACCATGCCATGATCGACGCATCGGACGCCGCCCGGCTCCGGGCGCAGATCCTGGCAACCGGCCTTGCCCCGCGCGAACTGGTCAAGGCCGCCTGGGCGTCGGCATCGACCTTTCGCCGAAGCGATATGCGGGGCGGCGCCAATGGCGCGCGCGTGCGGCTCGACCCGGCGAGCGGCTGGGCCGCCAACGACCCCGCCGAACTCGCCCGCGTTGTCGGCAAGCTCGAAGGCGTGCAGCGCGATTTCAACCGTTCGGCCGGTAGCGGCAAGCAGGTGTCGCTCGCCGATCTGCTCGTGCTGGGCGGCAATGCGGCGATCGAGCAGGCCGCGGCCAAGGCCGGACGCTCCGTGACGGTGCCCTTCACCCCGGGCCGGGTCGATGCCACCCAGGCGCAAACCGACGCTGCCTCCTACGCCCATCTGCGCCCGCGAGCCGACGGCTTTCGCAACTTCTACGGCGCCGACAGCGACCTGGCACCGGCAGCGATGCTCGTGGACAAGGCCAGCATGCTGAACCTTACCGTACCCGAGATGACGGTGCTGGTCGGCGGCATGCGCGCGCTCGATGCCAATACCGGGCATTCGGCAAACGGTGTGTTCACCACCCGCCCCGGCACGCTCACCAACGACTTTTTCGTCAACCTGCTCGATATGACGACGAAATGGCAAAAATCGCCCAAGAACGCCGCCCTGTATGAAGGGCGCGACCGGACCACCGGCAAGCTGAAATGGACCGCCACCCCGGTCGATCTCGTTTTCGGATCGAATGCCGAGCTGCGCGCCGTGTCCGAGGCCTATGCTTCGGACGATGCCAAGACGCAGTTCGTCGACAACTTCGTCGCCGCCTGGGCAAAGGTCATGGACCTCGATCGCTTCTACCCTCCGCGTCGGGGAAGCTAGCCGCTGTCATGCGGGCCTTGAAGCGTTCGGGCGGCGGTGACGCCACTCAAGCCGCATCGACGAGGCGCTGAGGCTCGCGGGGCTGGCTGTTCGGAAGCCGTTCTCCGCTTGCTGGTTTTCGCGACGCGTCACTTATCTGCGCTGGTCAGGGAATAACGCCGCAAGACTAGTGGCCAGATCGGCATTCTTGAACGGCGTAGTCACTCGCGGTAGCCTCGGCGCGATGCTATCTACGCCAGCGTAGCCCGACACGAGCAGGATCGGCAACGTCGCATTCAGCGCGCGCGCGTAGCGAGCGGAAAGCGCTGTTCCGCGCCCTACCCTTATCTCGTCGAGCAATTCCAAGCGGCAGGGCTGGAGCCGGGCAATCAGGGCGAATGGTTCCAGGATGTGCCGCTGGTCGAAATCACCGCGCGCAACGTGTCGCCGCTGACCTTCACCGGCGACAAGACTCCGATGAGCCTCGCATACGGGCCGCAAATGGTGATCGGCACCCATCAGGTCACGCCGCGCATCGACCTGAAAGACTCCTACGTCGTCTTCGTCGGCTATGGCGTCAACGCGCCCGAACGCGGCTAGGTGCCGTCAATCAACCATTTCGGAAAGCTTGGTAGCAGCTTGCCGCCATAGCCGAACTCAGCGAGCACGATCTTGCCGCGTTCAACGGTCAGTAGACAGAAACCATAGCCGTCATAGCCCGCCACCAAAGGCTTGCCCGCCAGCGTCGCAAGGAGATTGATCGCGACGATCGGCGCCTGCTTCCGAACCGCAGCTGGTAGGAAGGTCGCGACCGCGTCCTTCACCGATTTCACGCCCTTTGGTACGACCGAAGCCATGCTGTGGCTCGTCAAATCAAGATCGAAACCACCGGCCCCCACCATCGTCCAACCGGGTTGATAATGATGTACGTCGCGCGGTTCGAGATTGGCCGAGCGCGGTTGACCAGGCTCCTCGTCATCGGGGCAGTTGTTGATGATCGTGCGCACGCCTTGCGCCGCGACCTGGTCGATCGAGATCGATCAGCGCAGACATTCCACAATGCCTCGGTCCTTCGTTGATGGGGCTGTGATGAACCACAAGGTGCTCGATCTCCCAGCCTAGGAAGCACTAGCGCAGTAAGTCTTCAGTATACATATAAGCGACGTTAGGCGGCCCTCCGGCCCCATTGCTTATATGCTCGCGCCGATATCCCTGCAAAAGGACCAGTCCACCCGGTATCCCTGCAAAAGGACCAGTCCACCCGGCCGCGTACCCTTTTTCATGCCCCCGAAAATGGCAGGACGCTCTGCTGGGCTTGCAAATCGAATGAAGATCGCGATCACCGCGTCATAAGTCACTTCAGGCCAATTCCATTCGATGACGGTCGTGCAAGACGAACTCCTTATTAAGTGGTGCCTTCGCGTATCCGCGATCGGGGGAAGCGCAACACCGCGGTAAAACCGCCCTCATGCGTAACAAGCTCAAGCACGCCATCAGCGGGAGCAATGGCAGCTTCGACGATAGCCAGACCGAGTCCTGTTCCTCCCGCTTGTGCGCCGGGGCCGCGCTCAAAGCGTCGACGAACTCGTTCCTGGTCAGATCGTGCGATGCCGCGACCGACATCGGTAACGTGAAGTTCGAACGTATCCGCGAGCACGCACTTAATGCCAACGCTGCCGGGCTGACCGTGATGGATCGCATTTTCAACCAGGTTGCCCAGGGCCAGTCGCAGGGATTCTTGATCGAGGGCGATTTCCAACCCTGAATGGCGACATGCCGTCTTCAGCTGCCGCTCTTTGAGGTCGGCTATCAACCCATAGTCATGCTCGACCGCCTCAATAACATCACCGAGCCGGGTAAAAGTCTGCTTTGAACCCCGAGCCTGTGCTTCCTGGCGAGCAAGGTCGAGCAACTGACGGACAAGTCGGCTGGTTCGATCGACCGACACCGTAATCCGCTCCAGCGCGTGATCACGCATGCCGTCGTCGGTTGCCCGGCGTGCGACCTCGGCTTGCGTTTTTAGCCCAGCGAGCGGCGTTTGCAGTTCGTGGGCAGCGTTGGCAACGAAAGCCCGCTCGGCTTGTCGAGCTGCATCTAACCGACGAAGCAATTCATCCATCGCCCGAACCAGCGGACCGAGCTCAGACGGTACCGCGTGTGTCTCCAGAGGCAACAGGCTATCGGGAGACCGGCTATCGATGGCAGCGGTAAGGCGCTGCAGCGGCGACAGCCCGCGGCGCACCCCCAGCCATAGAAGCATCGCAAGCGCCGCTAATCCCACCGAGGCAGGGAGCAGCAAACCGAACATCAAATCGCGCAGCAGCCGCTGCCGCACCGCCAGATTGTCGCCGACCATTACGCGAATACTGCGCGCCGTATCGATGTGCGTATAAACCCGCCAATTATGCTCGTTGATACTACGCTCGGAAAAGCCAGGAGCTCCCCCGGCCAGCGGCACATCAGGCGCGCCGGCCGACTGACCGAGCAATCCCCCGCCAAGCGACCATATCTGGCAGGAAAGCTCTCTCGAATAGGGTGCGGCAATCGCCTGCTTGGCAGGCGTTCCAGCGGCTACATCGAGTGCCGCGACCATTCGCGCTGCTTCCACAAGCCGGCGATCGAGCACTCGTTCAATTTCGGCGCGAGTCGAGATCGCCGTCCATGCTGCGGCCCCAGACCACACCAGTAAGGTTACCGTTGCAACGAGCGCGAAAAGGCGGATACGCAACGAACGCATCAGGTCGCAATCCTGTAGCCTTCACCGCGCACCGTCTCGATGCGCGTTCGGCCAAGTTTGGTTCGGAGCTTGTGAATATGAACTTCGACAGCGTTGCTCTCGACCTCCTCTCGCCAGCCGTAGATCCGATCTTCGAGCACAACTCGCGACAGGATATGCCCCGGATGTTCGGCAAGGGCGTGCAGGATAGCGAATTCACGGCGAGACAGGGTTACCTGCTCAGCGCCAAGCGTGACCTTTCTTTGCGCGACACTGATTTCGAGCTCGCCTAGCACGATCGCGTCAGACGCCCGACCGACCGATCTGCGTAACATGGCGCGGACGCGGGCTGAAAGCTCCGCGAGATCGAACGGTTTGCCGAGATAATCATCCGCACCCGAATCCAGCCCGTCGACTCGATCACCTACAAGGTTTCGCGCCGTGAGCAGCAGAACCGGCGTGTCGTTTCCTGCTCGCCGCCATTCGGCTAGTAGGTCGAGGCCCGACCCGTCGGGTAACCCAATATCGAGAATGACACCTAGATGATCGCTTGCAACGAGGCCTGCACGGGCGTCCGCAATACAGGCGACAGCATCGACCTCGAAACCGTCAAGCCCAAGACCTGCCACCAATCCATCGCGTAGGACGTCGTCGTCTTCTACCAATAAAATTCGCATTCTCATTCCCTCGGGCCGCAATCTTATAGCCAGCTTAACGCAGGCCATAAGCGAGCCTTAAGGTAGCAAGGCGATCGGGATGGCCATGGATGGTATCTTTCGACTTGGCCCTTTTATGATCGAAATCGATCGAGCGCTGGCATTGATTGCAATTTGGGCATTCCTCAGCGCCGGAACAATCATTGCTGCGCAAACCGAAAGCCGTGCCGGGCGAGTCGCTTGGATTGCGGTGGGCATCGGTATTGTTGCAGCGCGAGCGGGATTCATCTTTCAAAATATGGGGGCTTTCCTAGTCGAGCCGTGGACCATTATCGCTCTTTGGCAAGGAGGGTTCATGCCGTGGCTGGGGATCGCGGCGACGGCGGCGACAGTAATAGTGACGCTTGGGCGACAGCCTGCCACGGCGTACCTGATCGGTGCCCTGATTGCCCTGTCGCTGACCCACGTGGCGGTTGGAGCAGCTACCGCCACAAAGCCCAAGCCTCTGCCCTCGACCATCGTGCTGCGATCGATGGCGGGCGCAGAGGTTGCGCTCGACACAATGCGCGGTCAGCCGTTCGTTTTGAACCTTTGGGCGACGTGGTGCCCCCCGTGTCGCCGAGAACTTCCGATGTTGATGGACGTCGCTGGCAATACAGACGTCCCGGTCCTTCTTGTTAACCAGGGCGAGCCGGCGGGAAGGGTACGGGCATTTCTTTCGATCAATGACCTGCCCGGGGGTTCGGTGATCCTCGACACCGAACAGCGCGTCGCCGCTGCGACCGGCGCTCGCGCTTTTCCGACGACGCTTTTTGTGAATGCCGATGGTGAAATAGCCCGCGTCCACACTGGCGAAATATCTCGAGCGGCGCTGACCGCCGCTATTCGCGACCTTGAAAGGGCGACATTATGAAGAGGCTCTACTTACTAGGCCTGGCTGCCGCTGTGCTCCTGCTTATCGCCGTACTGGTTGGTCGGTCGGACATCGATAACAGTGCCCATGCACAGAACGTCGAACTCGCGGGCGACACCCGGCGAGTGGACGAAGGTGCGCTTATCAGGGCCGAAATTCAGAATGACACTGTCGTGCCGAAGGTTGCTCCCAGGGGCTACGATGTAACCGTGGTGATGTTTTCCGACTATCAGTGCCCCTATTGCCGCAAGGTTCATCCAGTCCTCGAGCAGATGAAGCGCGAAGACAAGAAATTGCGGATCGTATACCGGGATTGGCCGATCTTCGGTGCGGGATCATTAGAAGCGGCTAGGGCGTCGATAGCATCGCAATACCAAGGTAAGCATGCTGCCTTCAACGATGCGATGATGAACGTCCAGGGCAAAGTCACGTCGGCCAGCATCCGCGCCGCCGCGGGCCGCGCTAACGTCGACTGGGCCAAATTACAGGCTGATATGACCGCCCATACGAGTGACATCGATGGAGCGATAGACCGTACCGGGCGCTATGCCGCCATGATGGGATTAAGCGGCACGCCCGCGATGCTGGTAGGCCCTTACCTTATTCCGGGTGCGATCGATTTGCCTGGTATGCGCAAGGCCGTAGCCATGGCGCGGGAAAATCCAAATGGCGCCTCCACAACATAACCGGGGCTAGCAATGATTACTCGATTTCTGCTTGGCCTGATAGCATTGCTGGTCGCAGCAACGCCCAATGTTGTGTCTGCTGCCGATCAGCACATCTCTGTAGCCATAACGGCAAGCAGCACTGCCCCCCGCCCCGGCTCGGGCGCTCGTGTCGCTATTGTCATGACGCCTGAACCAGGTTGGCATGCATATTGGAGCAACCCCGGCGATAGCGGATTGCCTCCCGAGGCAACCTGGACCTTGCCCGAAGGGGTGAGGATCGGTGCGTTCGAGCATCCTGCGCCGAGCTTGCTCGAATTGGGCGGACTAGCCAGCTACGTCCACGCGGGGACATTTACCCTACTGGCTGACCTGACGATAAGCCCATCCGTACCGGCCGGGACACCCCTGCCCATACGGGGTTCACTAAGCTGGCTTGCCTGCTCCGACAGTCTGTGTGTTCCGGAAAAGGCTGAGATAAAGCTGGACTTGGCGGCCGGCGACGGCTCGGTCAGCGAAAGCAGCAATGCGGTTTTCAGGCGCGCCGAAGCCGCATTGCCGATCAACCCATCCGTTCAGGCGAGTTTCGATCAGGTGGGAGATCGTCTGCAAATCGAGATCGAATCTCCGGTCGCCTTCGACATGAAGCAGGTTCGGCTTTATCCGGCGGAATCCGGGTGGTTCCCTGCGGATGTCGTTCAGCAGGTTTCCTCCTCATCGAGTGGAATTCGGATATCCGTCACGACGAGCGCCAAGTTGCCGGCCAGGCAGTTCAAGGGCGTACTCAGCGACGGGCAACACAGCATTGTCGTGAACGCGGACCCACAACGTTCCAACACCCAGGCTCGAAATGCGCCAAAATCTAGCGAGCAGCCTATCCAGCTGGAGCAGGCATCGCCGCCGCTTGCCAGGGTACCCGAAATTCCCGCTTTCGCGGCGCCTAGCGTGGGCGATGACGCCCCAGCCATATGGGTAGCACTCATCGGCGCATTGCTGGGCGGCCTGCTGCTCAACCTTATGCCATGCGTCTTTCCTATTCTGTCGCTGAAAGCCTTGAGCTTGGTTCGCTCAGCCGGCAATCCAAGCGCTGCGCGTGTCGAAGGAATGGCCTATCTAGCGGGCAGCGTATCGGTCACCACTGCGCTGGGCGCGGTTTTGCTAGCCGCCCGAGCGATGGGCCAGGACATCGGATGGTCCTTCCAGCTCCAAGACCCGCGCGCGATCATCGTCCTGATGATTATGACGCTGGCCATTGCCCTCAATTTGGCTGGTGTCTTCAATGTACGCGGCCCTTCCCTATCGGGGGGCTGGCTGACGCGACGCGACTGGCAGGGCGCTTTCGGGACTGGCGCTCTTGCGGCGGTGATTGCGACACCCTGCAGCGGGCCGTTCATGGGCGTCGCACTTGGCGCGGCCCTGATACTGCCACCTGCATCAGCTTTGGCGGTTTTCGCTGGTCTCGGGCTAGGGATGGCGCTGCCATTTCTTGCGATCGCGATGTTCCCGCCGCTGCGCCAACTTTTACCAAAGCCGGGTGCCTGGATGGAAACGTTCCGTCGCCTTCTAGCGATACCGATGTTGCTGACTGCGATCGGACTTGCATGGGTGCTCGGTCGGCAGAGCGGGGCGGATGGCATGGCGGTCGGCCTTGTCCTGGCTATGGTAGCCGCGCTAGGCTTATGGTGGTTCGGGCTTCGCCAAAAAAACGGCAAGCCAATTGCAATCAGCCTTGTTCCGATGGCTGCCGCGCTGGCCATTTCGCTGGTCATCGAATTGCCTCAGCCCGCAACCGCCGCCAGTCAGACGGCTCAAGCAACCGAAGCTTTCACGGAGGTCCGTTACGCCGAGCTTCGATCGGCTGGCACGCCGGTCTTCGTCGACATGACCGCCGACTGGTGCTTGATTTGCCAGGTTAACAAGCGTGTCGCGATCGACCGCCCCTCGACACGCAAGGCATTCGCTGATGCAGGCGTAGTGATGCTCGTTGGCGACTGGACGCGCGGCGATCCTACTATCACCAAGTTTCTCAAGACCAATGGCCGGAATTCGATACCCTACTACCTCTTCAGCGATACCGTAGGGCGCGAGCATGAGCTGCCCCAAGTGCTGACCACCGACATGCTCGTCGATCGCGCCAGTGCAAGTTGATATATGACCAACTTACACCTGTCGTTTAATCTATAGTTCCCACAGGAGCGAGGAATAATTACCGTCGATTTTAATATCGACCACAGGCATTTGACAATATGTATTAATCGACAGGGCCACTGATCACGCCGAGATTATCGACCCGGTGCTCGGTTTTGATTCTTTATCCGCGAACATATCGACGATAAATGCTGACAAGCTAATCGGCATTGTAAAAAAGGAGCGGCTAATTTTTGATTGGGATTTGGGTACACATCCCCACGCTGATCACGTTTCGTCTGCATTGCAAATTGCAGACCGCCTGGCCGCGCCGACAGCTATCGGTGAGAAGGTCGTTGAAGTTCAAAAGCTCTGGCGTGACATATACCGCCTAACTAACCTGGCGGTGAACGCATCTCTATGGGACCGGTTATTCCGGGACGCTGGTCGACGGCTCGCCAGAGGTAGACCATCTCCCCATTCAGCTTCACGTACATCTCGTCGAGGTCCCAGCGCCAGCGTCAAAAGCCCGCATCCAGCTCAACCGCTGGCGGCGGGTGTAACCAGCGAACATCGGTCCGAACCTGTTCCACCACATCCGTACCGTCTCATGGCAGATGTCGATCTCCCTCTCGCGTAGCGGCTCCTCCACGTGCCGCAGTGACAGCAGAAAGCGCACATACATCGGCACTTCAGCCGGATCACCTCCGGCGACGAGCTGAAGTAGCGAAACGGGCTGACTGGCTTGTGCGGGCGGGGCATCAGGACCCCTCGACACACCATCGCACCGCCCATCAAGCGGTCGAACCTGGGCGCGTCCATAAGGGCCCCGTTCGGCCGCGCCGTGGGCCGCTCCCAGTGCGGCACTGCAACCCGTAAGCCTGGAGAATCGTCGGGCAGAATGCGCGTCCGCGGGTCAGCATCAGACTCGCTGCGGTACCGCAGCGGCGCGGAACGGCGCAGAAATGCGCCCGTGGCCAGGTTCTTCCGCCAAATTCGAAAAGCGTGAAGACCAAATGGCGGAGAGGGTGGGATTCGAACCCACGGTACCCGCAAGGGCACGCCGCATTTCGAGTGCGGTACATTCGACCACTCTGCCACCTCTCCGCGAGGTCATTTGGTGCCGGTGGACAAGCTGTCCGAGACCGGCTCCGGTCGACGAAGGCGGGCGTCTAATCGACAATCGACGGGCGTGCAAGGGGCTGCTTGTGCGCTGCGCAACAGCCATTAGATTGGGGGCATGTCGCAAAACCAATTTCCACACGACCGCCCGCTCGATCCCGGCGTGCCGCTGCCGCCGATCGCGCATGCGCGCTTCAACGTGGGCGAAGTCGTCCGCCACCGCCTGTTCGACTTTCGCGGCGTGATCTTCGACGTCGATCCGGTCTTCGCCAATACCGAGGAATGGTATGACGCGATCCCCGAGAGCGTGCGCCCGCGCAAGGACCAGCCCTTTTACCACCTGCTCGCGGAAAATGCCGATTCGAGCTATGTCGCCTATGTCAGCCAACAGAATCTGGTGACCGACGACAGCGACGAGCCGATCGACCATCCAGCGATCGGCGGGCTGTTCGACAAGTTGGATAACGGTCGATATCGGCTAAAACAGAGCCATCGGCACTGACATCCAGGGGCGCAGGCGGTTGACAGCCGCCGCCCCTTGGCATAACCCCACCTTTCCTTCTCGCGGGGCTTTGGCTTTTCGCGGGGATTACGCATTGAAGAAGAGTCGAAAGCCCATGTTCGCAGTCGTGCGCACGGGCGGCAAGCAGTATCGCGTTGCCGCCGGAGACAAGATCGTCGTCGAGAAGATCGACGGTGAAGCTGGTGATTCGGTCACGCTGGGCGATGTCCTGATGACCGGTGAAGGCAGCGATTTGAAGGCTGGCAGCGGGCTGACCGTCGCCGCCGAGATCATTGCGCAGGCGAAGGGCGACAAGGTCATCGTCTTCAAGAAGCGTCGCCGCCACAATTATCGCCGCAAGAACGGCCACCGCCAGAATCACACGATCCTGAAGATCGTGGCGATCGGCGGCGAGCGGGCCAAGGGCGAGCAGGCCAAGGCCGGCGCCAGCGAAGACGCTGCGGCCTGATCCGAGCACGAGGAGCATAGACAATGGCACATAAGAAAGCAGGCGGCTCGTCGCGCAACGGTCGCGACTCCGAGAGCAAGCGCCTTGGCGTGAAGAAGTTCGGCGGCCAGCTGGTCGTGCCGGGCAACATTCTGGTGCGCCAGCGTGGCACCAAATTCTATCCCGGCCCGAACGTCGGCATCGGCAAGGACCACACGCTGTTCGCGTTGGTCGACGGCCATGTCGCGTTCAACAAGGGCAAGCTTGGCCGTACTTTCTGTGCGGTGCAGCCGATGGCGCAAGCCGCAGAATAACGGGCAACCGGCCGGGTTGCCCACCAGGGCGACCCGGTGTTCCGTCAAGGAACCAGCGAACAAGGGAGACGGGTCACCCCGGTCTCCCTTTTTTCATGCTCCCTCCCCTGCCCCGCCGCTCGCCGGCGACGGCGTTTGCGAGGAGCGCGAGCATGTTCATACGCACGGCAAGACTGACGTTGCGGCCCGGCTGGCCCGAGGACGCCCCTGCTCTGTTCGCGGCGATCGCCGATCGCGGCGTGGTAGAGATGCTCGCACGGGCGCCCTGGCCCTATGGCCTTGACGACGCGGCGGCATTCCTGGCGCAGCCTGCGCGCGCGGGCGAACCCAATTTCCTGATCTTCGAGCATGTCGATCGCGCGGTCCGGCTGATCGGCAGCATCGGCGTGCATCGCGACGATGCCGGCGCGCTCGAATTCGGCTATTGGATAAGGCGCGATGCCTGGGGGCGCGGTTATGCGACCGAGGCGGGCGCGGCGGTGCTCGAGACGCTGCGCGCCAGCCTGCGGATCAAGCGAATCGTGTCGGGGCATTTCGCCGACAATCCGGCGTCGGGACGGGTACTGGCGAAGCTGGGGTTCGTGCCCACGGGCGCGGTCGAGCCGCGCTGGTCGCGCGCCCGCGGTGTCGAGGTGCCGTGCGTGCTGTACGAGCGCGACGCCCCTTCTCCCCTCCCGCTTGCGGGAGGGGTCGGGGGAGGACTGGTTGAAGCGGTAGCGTGACAGACCCTCCCCTAACCCCTCCCGCCTGCGGGAGGGGGATTGGACCTATGCCGCCACCGGCATTCTCGCCGCGGCATAATCGCTGTCGACCTTGCCGATCAGCGCGCGATCGTCGTGGTTCCAGGGGTGGAAGCCGGGCAGGAAGAAGCTCGCCCAAGCGCCCATGATCTTGCGCGCCATGCCGGGGCGGCCGAAGGCGTAGCGGAACAGCCGCCATTGCACCGCCGGCCCGCGCAGCCCGTCCTGGTCGAGCAGGTCGAGAATCCCGGTGGTCCGTCCGCGAAAGAATTTCGCGGTGACGATCACCATCACCAGTGATTTGACATACCAGCGCCGCAGCCGGCTCAAATCGCGTGTCGCGTGCATCCAGGTGTCGTAGGCGACTCCCTTATGCTCGATCTCCTCGATCGCGTGCCAGCGCCACATCGCCACCGCCTCGGCATCGCCACCGGCGAGATGCGCCGGCGTCGCGACTAGCTCGTGCGCCAGGATCGCGGTGAAATGTTCGAGGCACATCGTCGCGGCCAGATTAGCAATCGGCGGCCGTCCCTTGGTGATCGCAAGCTCGTCATCGACGCGCCGCTCGAGCCGCGACACGTCATAGCCCTGGTCGGTGACGTGGCGGTTGAATGCGACATGCTCGCGGGTGTGGAGCACTTCCTGCTTCACGAACGCGTTGATTTCGGCGGCGAGCCGCGGCGGCGCATCGTCGCGGAACTTGCGCACCGAATCGACGAAAAACCCCTCCCCCTTGGGAAAAGTGACCGACAGCGCATTGTAGAAGGCGGTCGCGATCGGATCGTCGTTCAGCCACCAGCGGCGGTAGCGATCGCCGCCACGACCGAAGCGACGATCGCGCGGGGTGATCGTCAGGTCGGCGGGAGTCTTTGCTTTCGACACCGAAATCCTCCACGGTTTGCGACAGATGCCTCGAAATAATCGCTACTTACATTCATGTCAATAGAACGCAAAAGGCTTAGCCCCGAGCAGTCGCGGGTCGCTGCACTGCAGGCCGCGCGCGAGCTGCTGATCGAAGCCGGCCCGCAGGCGGTGACGCTCAAGGCGGTCGCGGCGCGGATCGGGCGGACCCACGCCAATCTGCTCCACCATTTCGGCTCGGCGGCAGGGCTGCAAAAGGCGCTGGCCGAGAGCATGGCCGACACGATCACCGCCAAGATCGGTGCCGCGGCGCTGCGCGCGCGCGCCGAGCAGGATCCGCGCGAAGTGGTCGAGCTGACCTTCGATGCGTTCGACAAGGAAGGCGCCGGCGCGCTGGCGAGCTGGATGATCCTGTCGGGCAACAACGACGCGCTCGACCCGATCCTCGAGGCGATCCATCGGCTGGTCGACGATCTTTCGGCGGCGGGGGGCGACCGGCCGATCCACGACGATACGTTGCAGCTGGTGCTGATGGCGCTGGGCGATGCGCTGATGGGCGGGCCGATGGCCAAGGCGCTGGGATTGCCGCGCGATACCGCCAGGCGGCTGGCGTTGCAGGCGCTGGTGCGATCGCACGGGGTGAACGCCTAGATCCTCCCCCGCCAGGGGGAGGGGAACCAGCGAAGCTGGTGGAGGGGGCGGATTACCAACGGCCGCTCGTGTCCTCCCCCTCCACCGCTTCGCGGTCCCCCTCCCCCTTGCGGGGGAGGATTTGGTAGGCTTCGACATTTCCCTGTAACTGCGCTATCGGCACGCCATGCATTTTCTTGACCAGGCAAAGATCTTCGTCCGATCGGGCGCGGGCGGCGGCGGAGCGGTTGGCTTCCGGCGTGAGAAATATATCGAATATGGCGGTCCCGATGGCGGCGACGGCGGCAAGGGCGGCGACATCATCTTCGAGGCCGTCCCCGGTCTCAACACGCTGATCGACTTTCGCTATACCCAGCATTTCCGCGCGCCGCGCGGCAATGGCGGTGCGGGCAGCAACCGCACCGGCGGCGGCGGCGAGGATCTGGTGATCAAGGTGCCGGTCGGCACCCAGATCATCAGCGAAGACAAGGAACATGTGCTCGCCGACTTCACCAAGCCGGGGCAGCGCCAGGTGTTCATGCGCGGCGGCGATGGCGGGCGCGGCAATGCCAGCTACAAAACCTCGACCAACCGCACCCCGCGCCAGCATGGCAGCGGGTGGCCGGGTGACGAGGCTTGGGTATGGCTGCGGCTGAAGCTGCTTGCCGATGCCGGGCTGCTGGGGCTGCCCAATGCGGGCAAATCGACCTTCATCAACGCGGTGACCAATACCAAGGCCAAGGTCGGCGACTATCCCTTCACCACCACGCGCCCGCAATTGGGCGTGGTCAGCCACAAGTCCCGCGAATTCGTGCTCGCCGACATTCCCGGGCTGATCGAGGGTGCCGCCGATGGCGCGGGGATCGGCGACCGGTTCCTGGGCCATGTCGAGCGCTGCCGCGTACTGCTCCATCTGGTCGACGCCAATGGCGACGACGTGATGGAAGCCTATCGCATCGTTCGCGAAGAGATCGCCGCCTATGGCGCCGACCTCGACGACAAGCCCGAAGTGATCGCGCTCAACAAATGCGACCTGCTCGACGCCGAACTCGTCGAAGCGATGACCGCCGAGTTGCGCGAAGCATCGGGCGGCGCCGAAATCTTCGCGATTTCTGGCGCGACCGGCGCGGGCATCGAGCCACTGCTCGACCGGATGATCGAGACGATCGGCCCGGTCGAGCGGACGCATTACGAACTCGACAATGCTGACGACGAGGACGACGGCGCTGGAGAAGTGAAGGCATGGTCGCCGATCTAGGCCCCCCTCCCTGGAAGGGAGGGGTCGGGGGTGGGTCGCGTGCTCGCGATACCGAACGCTCGTCGCCTGGCGGCGGCCGTATTGCCAGGCCTCTACCCACCCCCATCCCCTCCCTGGAAGGGAGGGGGGTATGACGTTTTCGCCGGCCGCCTGTCCGCGGCTCGTCGTCAAGGTCGGGTCTTCGCTGCTGGTCGATCCGGCGGGGGAGATTCGCCGCGACTGGCTGGCGAGCCTGGTCGCCGACATCGCCGAGCGGACGCGCGCCGGGCAGCAGGTCGCGGTGGTGTCGTCGGGCGCGATCGCGCTCGGGGCAAGGCGGTTGAAGCTCGCCAAGGGCGGGCGCGCGAGCCTCGAGGATGCGCAGGCCGCGGCGGCGACCGGGCAGATCGCGCTGGCGGGCACCTGGGCGGGGCTGCTGCACGAACAGGGGCTAACCGCCGCGCAGATGCTGTTGACGCTCGACGATCTCGAAGATCGCCGCCGCTACCTCAACGCCGCCGCGACGCTCGACCGGCTGTTGCGGCTGAACGTCGTGCCGATCATCAACGAGAATGATTCGGTCGCGACCGAAGAAATTCGCTTCGGCGACAATGACCGGCTGGCGGCGCGCGTCGCCGGCGCGGCGATGGCGCAGGGGGTGATCCTGCTGTCCGACGTCGATGGGCTCTACACCGCCAACCCCGCGACCGATCCCGCAGCGACGCTGATCCCGCGCGTCGAGACGATCGCCGCGATCGAGGGGATGGCCGATGGCTCGTCGCGCTCGGGGATGGGATCGGGCGGCATGCTCGCCAAGGTCGAGGCGGCGCGGATCGCCACCGCCGCGGGCGCGCATCTCGCAATCGCCGGGGGCCATGGGCTGAATCCGTTGCAACGCTTCGCCGACAGCGGCCACGGCACCGTCTTCGTCGCACCCGCGAGCGCGCCTGCGCGCAAGGCCTGGCTGCGCGGCGGGCTCACCGCGCGCGGCGCGATCCACATCGATGCCGGCGCGGTCGAGGCGTTGCGCGCGGGCAAAAGCCTGCTTCCCGCCGGCGCACAGCGGATCGACGGACGATTCGCACGCGGCGACCTCGTGCTGCTGGTCGCGCCCGATGGCAGCCATGTCGCGCGGGGGTTGACCGAATATGGTGACGCCGATGCCTCGCTGGTGATCGGCCGGCGCAGCGAGGAGCTTGGCGACCTGCTCGGCTACGCGCCGCGCTCGGCGCTGGTGCATCGCAACCACATGGCGTTGCTGTGAGCGTATTGGCGATCACCGGCGGCACTGGCTTCGTCGGGTCGCGGCTGGTTACGCAGGCGCTTGCCGACGGCCACCGGGTGCGCGCCCTCACCCGCCGCGCGCAGCCGCCGCGTGAGGGCGTGACCTGGATCGAAGGCGCGCTCGATCGCGTCGGCGGGCTGTGCGAGGGCGCCGATGCGGTGATCCATGTCGCGGGCGTCGTGAACGCGCCCGATCGCGCTGGGTTCGTCGCGGGTAATATCGAGGGCACGCGTGCGGTGCTCGACGCGGCCAAGGCGGCGGGGGTCGCGCGCTTCGTCCATGTCTCGTCGCTCGCGGCGCGCGAGCCCGATCTCTCGGGCTATGGCTGGTCGAAGGCGCAGGGCGATGCGCTGGTGACCGCGAGCGACCGCGATTGGGACATCGTCCGCCCGCCCGCAATCTACGGCCCCGGCGACATGGAGCTGCGCGAGATGTTCCGGCTGGCGACGCGCGGGGTGATGCCGCTGCCGCCACCGGGCAGGCTTTCGATCCTGCACGTCGACGATCTGGTGCGGCTGCTGCTCGCGCTCGCGGGCAGCAAGGGCGCGCATGCGATCTACGAGGTCGACGACCAGACCCCCGGCGCCTGGACGCACGACAGCTTCGCGCGCGCGCTCGGTCGTGCGGTCGGCCAGCGGGTGATGCCGCTGTCGCTGCCGCGTCCGTTGCTGGCGATCGCGGCGCGGGTCGCGCGCACGGTGCAGGGCGACAAGGCCAAGCTCACCCCCGATCGCGTCGCCTATTTCTGCCATCCCGACTGGACCGCCGACCCCGATCGCCGCCCGCCCGCCGCGCTGTGGCAACCGCGGATCAGCGCTGCAGAGGGGCTACCTGCCACCGCCCAGTGGTATCGCGCCAACGGCCTGCTATAGCAGCGCCGGAATGCCGCCGCATTTTGCTGGCAGGCCGATACGCAACTTAGCCAGAAAGCACCGAATGTCCGACCGTCAGGCGATCTTCGACACCGTCACCGCCCAGATCGAGCCCTTCAACAAGAAGGGCATCGCGCTGGAGGAGGGCACCACCTTCGCCGGCGATCTCGAATGGGACAGCCTGACGGTGATGGATTTCGTCGCCGCGGTCGAGGACGAGTTCGACGTGCTGATCACGATGAACATGCAGGCCGAGATCGAAACCGTCGGCCAGCTGGTCGATGCGGTGCAGAAGCTGAAGCAGTAACCACCGTTCGTCCTGAGTAGCCATTGAGCCCGTCGAAATGGCGTATCGAAGGACCGGGTCGTCTGGGGCGTGCTCCTTCGATACGGATCTTCGACAAGCTCAGCCCCTACGCAGGACGAACGGGCCAGGATGGATTTGAGATGACCGAAGCCGCAACCGCGCCCCACGCCCTGCCCGTCGAACCGGCGACCGCGCCGCCCGCGCGCGACCTGTTCAGCAAGTTCGACCCGCTGATCGCCGAGCGCGAGGCGCTGCTCGCCACCGGCGTGCGCGATCCGTTCGCGATCGTGATGGAGCGCGTGAAATCACCGACCGAGGCGGTGATCCGCGGCAAGGACACGATCCTGCTCGGCACCTATAATTACATGGGCATGACCTTCGATCCCGACGTGATCGCCGCGGGCAAGGCGGCGCTCGACCAGTTCGGGTCGGGCACCAATGGCAGCCGGATGCTCAACGGCACCTTCCGCGATCATGTCGATGCCGAGGAAGCGCTCAAGGAATTCTACGGCGCCGACCACGCGATGGTGTTCTCGACCGGATACCAGGCGAACCTCGGCATCCTGTCGACGATCGCCACCAAGGGCGAATACATCATCCTCGACGCCGACAGCCATGCGTCGATCTATGACGGCTGCGCGCTGGGCAATGCCGAAATCGTCCGCTTCCGCCACAATTCGGTCGAGGACCTCGACAAGCGCCTCGGCCGGCTGCCCGCCGATGCCGGGAAGCTGGTGGTGCTCGAAGGCGTGTATTCGATGCTCGGCGACATCGCGCCTCTCAAGGAAATGGTTGAGGTCGCGCGCAAGCACGGCGCGATGGTGCTGGTCGATGAAGCGCATTCGATGGGCTTTTTCGGCGACCATGGCCGCGGCGTGTATGAGGAAGTCGGGCTCGAACTCGGCACCGACGTCGATTTCGTGATCGGCACCTTCTCGAAGTCGGTCGGCACCGTCGGCGGTTTCTGCGTGTCGAACCATCCCAAGTTTGAAGTGATGCGGCTGTCGTGCCGGCCCTATATCTTCACCGCCTCGCTGCCGCCCTCGGTGGTCGCGACCGCCGCGACCTCGATCCGCAAGCTGATGACCGCCGACAAGAAGCGCGCGCAATTGTGGGACAATGCGCGCACGCTGCATCGCGGGCTGACCGACATGGGGTTCAAGCTCGGCACCGCGCAGCCCGATTCGGCGATCATCGCGATCATCCTCGACGACCAGCAGCAGGCGGTGGTGATGTGGCAGGCGCTGCTCGAAGGCGGCCTGTACGTCAACATGGCGCGCCCGCCGGCGACGCCCGCCGGCACCTTCCTGCTGCGCTGCTCGCTGTGCGCCGAGCACACCCCCGAACAGATCGAGCGCGTGCTGGCGATGTTCGGCGCGGCGGGGCGTGCGGTCGGCGTGATTTCGTAAATCCTGGGGTCGTTCCATCCTCCCCCGCCAGGGGGAGGTGGCAGCCAAAGGCTGACGGAGGGGGCGGACACGAAGCGCTCTCGACCCACGCGCGCCGAGAACCGCACAACCACCGACCGCGCCCCATCCTCCCCCTCCGACGGACGCTGAAGCGTCCGCCACCTCCCCCTGGCGGGGGAGGAATCGGCGGCGCACAAGGCCGGGGTGACGTACCGATGGCGAATTCGATGCTGACGCCTTGTCCTCTGCCGGGTATAGCCGGGCGTTCACCCCGCAGCGAAAGCACGCTTTTCCCGACATGAAGTCGATCGACCGCTACATGGCACGCCTGATCGCGGTGCCGCTGTTTTCGACGCTGGTGATCGCGGCGATGCTGTTGGTGCTCGACCGGATGCTGCGGTTGTTCGACTTCGTCGCGACCGAGGGCGGTCCGGTGAGCGTCGTGTGGAAGATGCTCGCCAACCTGCTGCCCGAATATCTGGGCTTGGGCATTCCGATCGGGCTGCTGCTCGGCATCCTGCTCGCCTTCCGCAAGCTTGCCGCCTCGTCCGAGCTCGACGTGCTCCAGGGCGTCGGCATGAGCTATTGGCGGCTGCTGCGCGTGCCGTATTTCTACACCATCGTGCTGGCGGCGCTGAACCTGGCGATTGTCGGCTATGTCCAGCCGACCGCGCGCTATGCCTATGAGGAATTGCGCTTCGAGCTGCGATCGGGCGCGCTCGGCGCCTCGATCAAGGTCGGCGAATTCACCAGCTTCGGCGCCGACATGACGATGCGGATCGAGGACAGCCGCGACAGCGGCCGCGACCTCTCGGGCATCTTCGTCAATTTCCGCGACAAGGACGGCGGCTGGTACGCCGCCTCGGCCGAAAAGGGCCAGTTCCTCGCGACCGACGATCCCAATACCATCCTGTTTCGCCTGACGCGCGGCACGCTGGTGCATAATTCGCCCGGCTTCGTGCGCCCGCGGGTGCTGACCTTCACCAGCCATGATTTGCCGATCCCGCTGCCCGAATTCGGGCGCTTCCGCGCGCGCGGCGACCGCAATCTCGAACGTACCTTGCCCGAACTGGTGCGGCTGGGCGGCGACGACGATGCCAGCCCCGAGCTTCGCAACACCAGCCGCGCGGCGTTCCACTTCCGCGTGGTCGAGGTGGCGACGATGTTCCTGCTGCCGCTGCTCGCGCTTGCCCTCGGCGTCCCCGCCAAAAGATCGGGATCGGCGCTCGGCGTCTTCCTGTCGATCGTGATGATCGTCACCTATCACAAGGTGAACGAATACGGCGAAGCGGTGGGCGGGCTCGGCCGCGTCGATCCGATCATCGCGTTGTGGGTGCCCTTCGCGCTCTTCGCCGCGCTCGTCGGCTGGATGTATTATCAGATCGCCTATGTCCCCGGCGGCCAGCCGATCGGCGGGCTCGAACGCGTCGCTGGCAAGCTGGTGAAGGTGGTGACCAGCCGCCTGCCTGGCCGGCGCCGGACCGCTTGATGCCCGACCGCTTCCTTAAGGCGCTATCGCAATGAACGTGTCGTTTTTCCCGTCGCGGACGGTGTCGCTCTACATGGGCAAGATGTTCCTGATCCGCACCTTCGCCATCCTGGCGGCGCTGGTGATGGTGCTCCAGGCGCTCGACCTGCTAAGCGAGAGCGGGCGCATCCTTGCCTATGAGGGCAATGGCCAGGCCGAGGTGTGGCGCTATGCGTCGCTGCGCACGCCGCAGATCATCGCGCGCTTCCTGCCCTTCGCCGTGCTGCTCGGCACGATCATCACGCTGTCGACGCTCAACCAGAATAGCGAGATCATCTCGCTCAAGGCCGCGGGGCTTTCGGCGCATCAGGTGCTCGCGCCGTTGATCGTCACCGCATTGGGCGTCGCGGTGCTGTCGTTCGCGTTCAACGACCGCGTCGTCAGCCGCGCGACCGCGACGCTGAGCGCCTGGGAGCGGGTCGATTTCGGGCCGATGCCCGTCGATCGCGGCGATCGCGCGAATATCTGGGTGCGCGAGGGCGACGACCTAGTGCAGGTGCAAGAAGTGCGCGGCCGCGGCGATGCGGCGCAGCTACGCGGCATCAGCCAATATCAGCGCCAGGGCGGATCGATCGTGTCGGTCATCACCGGCGAGCGCGGGGTGCGCGAGGGCGATGGCTGGCGGCTGACCGACGCGACGCGCTTCGACGTTCGCCGCGGCGAGGTGCAGCGCCTGCCCTCAATCGTGATCGGGCGCGGGATCAGCCCCGACCAGTTCACCTTGTCGTCGGTCGAGGCCGATGCGATGTCGTTCGGCGCGCTCAAGACCGCGGTAGGCGAGCTCGAGCAGGCGGGTCGCCCGACCAAGGCGCTCGAGGGCGCGCTGTGGCACAAATTGTCGGGCCCGCTGTCGTCGATCCTGATGCCACTGCTGGGAGCGGTCGCAGCGTTCGGTATCGCGCGATCGGGCAAGCTCTTCATCCGCGCGGTGATCGGGATGGGTCTGGGCTTCGCCTATTTCGTCGCCGACAATTTCGCGCTCGCGATGGGCAACCTGGGCGCCTATCCGCCCTTCCTGGCGGCGTGGGCGCCCTTCCTGCTGTTCTTCCTGATCGGCGAAGCGGTGCTGGTGCGGACCGAGGAATGATCCTAGCCGCTTAGCGGCTGCGCAGCGTCCCGCGCACCAGCCGGTTCAGCAGCCCCGGCAAGCCGGCATAGCTCGCCTTGTGATAGGGCGAATGTCCGTCGAGCGCGGTCGTCAGCCGGCGATGCGCCTCGCCCAGCGAATGATAGGGCAGCCCCGGCAGCAGATGATGCAGCGCGTGATAGCGCAACCCCACCGGCGCCCACAGCACCGGCAGCGTGGCGGGCGGCGGCACATTGACCGAATCGAGATACTGCGCGGTCAGCGACATTTCCTCGCCCTCATTCTCCCACAGATGCGCGACCAGGGTGCGCACCTGGTTGATCGCCATCATCCCCGAGATCGTCGCGAGCAGGATGACGAACGCCTTGAGCGGCAGCACCCCGGTCGCGGTCGCGGCGATCAGGCCGATCGCCCAGATGCTGGTCGCGATCTCGAGCTGCCACCAGCGACGCATCGCCTCGCCCTCGGTCGGGCGGCGGCGGAAATCGGGGTTGATGCACAGCGCCGAGAAACGCGCCTCGACGGGGCGGCGAAGCGACGGCACCAGGATCGATAGCGGCGTCAGCAGCGCATAGCGCACCAGGAAGCCGATCGGCGCCAGCGCGGAGATCAGCACGAACAGCGGCACACTCCACGGCTTCATATGCGCCAGCGGCAGATATTCGGGATCTTCGGCGGTGCCATAGCGGGTCTTGGCGTGGTGCAGGTTGTGCACGCCTTCATAGGTGAACGACGGCGCCATCAGCGGCACGCCGATCAGCGCGTTCCACCCCAACCGGAAACCGGGCACCGCGGCATGCTTCATATGGCTGACTTCGTGGATGAAGCTGGCGGCGCGATAGAGCGCGAGCACCGAGACGAGCCACGACACGATCGCCCAGTCGAGCGGTTCGAACAGGATCGCACCGGCAAGCGCCGCATAGCCCACTGCGGTCGAGACCAGCAGATCGGTCCAATAAACGGCCGGGCGCGGCGCGAGCAGGTCGCGCGTCATTTCGGCGGCGGTGCGAAGCATCGCCTTGTCGTCTGCCACCTGCCCGCGCGGCAGCGACAGCCGCGCCGAAGTGACACCGGTGGCGTCGAGCCCGTCGAGAGAGAAAGAGTTCATGGTGCTCGTCATTAACGCCAGATAGTGGCAGTATATGGGCATTCAATAAGTTGACATCCGCCGGGCGACGCGGGACGACGCTGCCATGATCGCCATCCGCCCCGTCGCCACGCGCGCCGATCGCAGCAAATTCATCGACTTGGCCTATCGGCTCAACGCCCGCGATCCCAACTGGATCGCCCCGCTTCGCAGCGAAGTGGCCGAGACGATCGACCCCGCCAAGAATGGCTGGTTCAGCCACGCCGAGGGCCAGTTGTTCCTGGCCGAACGCGACGGACAGGTCGTCGGGCGGATCTCGGCGCATGTCGATACGCTGGCGCTGACGATGCCCGCCGACCGCGGATTCGGTCCGGGCGCGGGGCAATGGGGGCTGTTCGAAGCCGAGGACGAGGAAGTCGCGCACGCGCTGATCGCGACCGCCGAGACCTGGCTGCGCAATCGCGGGCTTACCCGAGCGCTGGGGCCGATCAGCCTGTCGATCTGGGAACAGCCGGGGCTGCTGGTCGAGGGGTTCGATCATCCGCCGACGGTGATGATGGGGCATAACCTGCCCGAGCAGCGCGGCTGGATCGAACGCGCGGGCTACACCCCCGCCAAGGAACTCGTCACCTACGACCTCGACATCACCCCCGATTTCCCGCCGATCGTCGGGCGGATCATCGCCGCGGGCGAGAAGAACCCGCGGATCGTCATCCGCCGGGTCGACAAGTCGCGCTTCGACGAAGAGGCTGGGATCATCCTCGCCATCCTCAACGATGCCTGGCGCGACAATTGGGGGTTCGTGCCGCTGACCCCGCCCGAGATCGCCGATGTCGGGCGCAAGCTGAAGCCGATCGTGTTCGAGGACCTGATCCGCATCGCCGAGGTCGATGGCGAGCCCGTCGCGTTCCTGATCACTCTGCCCGACCTCAACGAAGCGATCGCACCGCTGAACGGCAATCTCTTCCCCTTCGGCTGGGCCAAATTGCTGTGGTGGCTGCGCACGCCGCCGCAATGCCGGACGGTGCGGGTGCCGTTGATGGGGGTGGTCAAAAGGCTGCAGGCCTCGCGGATGGCGAGCCAATTGGCCTTCATGATGATCGAATATGTCCGGCGCGACACGCTCGCCAAGTTCGGCGCGACTCGCGGCGAGATCGGCTGGATCCTCGACGACAACCAGGGGATGATCGCGATCGCCGATGCCATCAAGGCGAAGATCAACAAGCGCTACACGATCTACGAACGCACGCTGTAGCGCGGCGAATACCGGGCCGCGATCGTCGCGGCCCGGCATCGTGAAGCGTCACCGTGCGGGTACCTTCACCCCCTGCTTGGCCCATTCGGCGCGCGTATTGCATTCGGTGCGCGGGATGTGCGAACCGGTCAGCGTGTCGCGGAAGCAGATGCGCTGGTTGGGGTTGGGCACCGCCTTTTGCGAATCGGCGGCGGTGGCGCGCGTCGCCGGCTTAGGGTCTTCGGCAAGCGCGGGGGCGGCGATCGCCAGGGCGCAGGCGGCGGCGAAAATCGGGGTAAAACGGGTCATCGGCTTGTCCTCCGTAACCGCCTTACGCGGCGGCACGTGTAGCACTGCACTAAGCATGCCAGACACTCGATCGACGCAATATCAATGGTTTAGCGAGAATCCCGCTCCTTGTTTACACTAGTAGTCAGTGAATCACGCCATAACGTGGCGCGGCGCGCCAATCAGCGTAGCTGGACCCAGGTGGGCGCGTGATCGCTCGCCTTTTCACGGCCGCGATAGGCCTTGTCGACCCCGGCATCGACCAAGCGATCGGCGGCCATCGGGCTGAGCAGCAGATGATCGATGCGAAACCCGGCGTCGCGCTGCCAGGCGCCTGCCTGATAGTCCCAGAAGGTCCATACCCCGCCGCCGGGGAAGCGGGTCCGTAGCGAATCGGTCCAACCCTGCGACAGCAACCGCCGATAGGCCTCGCGCGATTCGGGCTGCATCAGCGCATCGCTCGCCATCGCGCGCACCGAATAG
Source organism: Sphingomonas sp. S1-29 (assembly GCF_026167545.1). Classification (NCBI taxonomy): domain Bacteria; kingdom Pseudomonadati; phylum Pseudomonadota; class Alphaproteobacteria; order Sphingomonadales; family Sphingomonadaceae; genus Sphingomonas; species Sphingomonas sp. S1-29. The sequence goes on from NZ_CP110678.1 coordinate 1,325,005, forward strand.
GTGTCGTCGTCATTGGCGATGACGTTGTAGTCGCCCGCGAGCACCACCGCGCGTTCCTCGGCCAGCAGCGCTCGCGCGCGCGCTGACAGCCGCTCGAACCAGCGCAGCTTATAGTCGAATTTGGGGCCGGGCTGCGGGTTGCCGTTCGGTAGATAAATCGACGCGATCACCACGCCGTCGACCTCGGCCTCGAGATAGCGGCTATGCTCGTCCTCGGGCTCGCCATCGAGCCCGCGCAGGCGCTCAACGGGGTCCGCACCGCGCGCGAGGATGGCGACGCCGTTGAAGCCCTTCTGCCCATGCCAGATCGCGCCATAGCCCGCGTCGCGGATATCGCGTTCGGGAAAGGTTTCGTCGCTCGACTTCAGTTCCTGCAGGCACACGACATCGGGCTTCACCTCGTCGAGATACTCGATGAGCCGGGGCAGACGCGCCTTGATGCCGTTGACGTTGTAGCTGGTGATTCGCACAGGCTCAGATCGCGAAGCTGGAGCCGCATCCGCAGCCCGCGGCAGCCTGCGGGTTGGTCACCTTGAACGCCGCGCCGCCCAGGCTTTCGACGAAATCGACCTGCCCGCCGCGCACCAGGTCGAGACTCATTGAATCGACCACCAAGCGGACGCCATCGGTTTCGGCGATCGTGTCGTCGGCATCGGGGCCATCGGCCAGCCCGAAGCGATATTGGAAACCCGAACAGCCCCCGCCCTCGACCGAGAGCCGCAGGATCGCGGGTTTCGCCTGCTTGGCGGCGATTGCGGCAACGCGTGCCGCCGCCGACGGCGTCAACGCGATCGCGGATGGTTCGATACTGGCCATGGATCAGAGATAGGGGAAGCAGGCGCCACCGGCAATGGATGGCGCCCTGCTCGACCGATCAGCTCACTTCGACAGCGGGCCGCCGACGTTCGCGCGCTGGCGCAGCGCCTTGTCCTGCGAGGCGAGCAGCATGTCGGCGCTCTGCATATACGGCATCGGATTGACCGGGCGGCCATCGATGCGGACTTCATAGTGAAGATGGCTGCCGGTCGAACGCCCGGTCGAGCCCATCAGCCCGACCAGCTGGCCGCGCTTCACGCGGGTGTTGCCCGATACGATGACGCGCGAGAGATGGCCGTAGCGCGTCTGGATGCCCTTGCCATGGTTGATCTCGACGAGGTTGCCATAGGCTCCGGCGCGCTGCGCGCGGCTGACGACACCGTCGGCGGTGGCATAGACTGGGGTGCCGATCGGGCCGGGAATGTCGAGCCCGGCATGCATCGCCGCGGTGCCGCGGAACGGGTCCGAGCGGACGCCGAAGCTCGAGGTCAAGGTGAGGTTTTCGACCGGCTGGAGCGACGGGATCGCGATCACCGCCTGCTCGAGCGTGTCGAGCTTCTTCCAGCTCTGGAAAAGCGAGCGGAACTGCGCATCGGCATTGGGCTCAGCTGCGGCTTCCGCCTCGGCTTCGCGGTCGAGCGGCTCGAACGGGCCACCCATGGCCAGACCGGCCTTCGAAAGGACGCGGTCGGGGCGGACGCCCAGGCGGCGAAGATGCTTTTCGGTGGCGGCGATCCGCTGCTCGGTGGCGGCGCGGGCCTGGATGGCGAAGGCGACCTGTTGATTCTCGATCCGGCGGAGGGGGGCGATGACCGAGGCGGCAGCGGGGTTGGCGGGGATTTCGGCGAGTGCGGCGAGTTCCTGGGGATCGCCCTTCCCGCTGAGGACCGAGGCGATCAGCGCCTGGCGCTGCTCGACGCGGGCGGCATGCGCTTCGGCGGTCTGTTTCACCGATGCGACGTCGGCGCGCATCCGGGCGACTTCGGCTTCCATCTGCGACAGTTCGGCATCGGCGGCGGCGAAACCGTTGCTCTCGAGCGCGCCATCGACGGTCTGGGCGACGCCGAGCGCCGAAAAGGTCAGCGTGATCGCGGCAACCCCGGCCATCATCGCCTGGGTGCGGCCGGTCACCGAAAGGCGGCGGAGCTTGTGGCCGTCATGGAAGATGAAATCGCGGGTGGTGAAAAAATTTCGGAACCTGTCTGACAGGCTTTCGTTCTTGCTGCTGGAAAGATTGTTCATTTTTCCCCGGCGACCATGTTGCGCGGCCCCCAGAATGGCGGCTGCGAGAGATTTGTCATGATCGCAGCCCCTCCGCGCTCTGACGATTGGGTTGTGCGGAAACTACGCATCGACAGCAATAGCGTGCCGATTATCGCGGGTTAAACCGGGTTGGCCGCACGTTGAGTCGTTGAACGGCGGCTTAATCGTCCGAATTCGAAGCGTTAGCCCGGCCCGAATCCGGTTAGCGCTACCCCCGCGGCAGCGCGTTGGCGGCTGCAAGCACCTCATCGACATGGCCCGGCACCTTCACCTTGCGCCAGGCGCGCACCAGCCGGCCATCGGCGCCGAACAGGAAGGTCGATCGGTCGATCCCCATATATTGTTTGCCGTACATGCTCTTTTCGACCCAGGCGCCGAACGCTTCGCAGACGCTGTCGTCGACATCGCTGGCGAGCGGTACGGCGAGCGCATATTTGGCCGCGAACTTCTGGTGCTTGGCGGGAGGATCCTTCGAGATGCCGAGGATCTCGACGCCCGCCGCCTCGAACGCGGGCATCGCCTCGGAAAAGCCCTGCGCCTCGCGGGTGCAGCCCGGCGTGTCGTCCTTGGGGTAGAAATACACCACCAGCGCGCGGCCGGTAGCGTCGGCCAGGCGCCGCACGCTGCCATCGGGCAGCGTTACCGCGACATCGGGGATCGGGGCACCGGGTTCGAGCGTCATTCTTCGTCTCCACCAATCGCCGCCCAGGCGGCGCGCACGTCCTGACGCGTCGCCTCGAGCGACGCAACCACCGCGTCCCAATCGGGCAAAACCAGCGCGCGCGCGATCAGCGCCTGCGTCGGCACCGCGGGGGGCTGCGCATCGGGGGCGACCAGCCGCAGCGTCACCAGCAACCGCGTCAGCAGATCATGCGCCGGCCCGATCGAAGCGGGCAGATGCCCCGCAGCGACCAGCGACGCGATCGCGGTCGGCAGGTCGGGCGAAAAGCCGGTGCGCTGCACCAATTGCCGGACGTGCACCGCGAATTCGAGATCGACCAGCCCGCCATCGAGCAGCTTGGCATCGAGCGGACCTTGCGCGGGCTTGTGCGCGCGCATGTCGCGCCGCATCGCGCGCGCATCGGCGACGATGTCGCGCTCGGGGCGTTCGCCCGCCAGCACCGTATCGATCGCGGCTTGCGTCGCGGCGCGCGCGGCGGGCGAGCCGAACACCGGGCGCGCGCGGGTGAGCGCCATATGCTCCCAGGTCCACGCGCTCTCGCGCTGGTAACGCGCGAACCCCTCGAGCGAGACCACCAGCGGCCCCTGCGTTCCCGAAGGCCGAAGCCGGGTATCGACCGGATAGAGCGGCCCCGACGCGGTCGCGACCGATAGCGCGGCGGTGAGCCGCTGCGCCAACCGGTTGTAGTAGAGCACCGCGGCTAACGGCTTGGCGCCGTCCGACTCGCCGCCGTGATCGCCGGTGAAGAGATAGATCAGGTCGAGGTCCGACGCATGGGTGAGCGCCGCGCCGCCGAGCCGGCCGAGCGCGAGCACCACCAGTTCGCTACCGGGCACCACGCCATGCCGCCGCGCGAATTCGGCGACGGTCGCATCGCCCAGCGCGACGATCGCCGCTTCGGCGACGCGCGCATAGCCCGCCGCGACGTCGAGCGGATCGGCGGTGCCCGCGACGATCTGCACGCCCAGCGCGAAACGCTTTTCGTTGACGATCCGGCGGACGTGATCGAGCTGGCGCTCATAGCCGTCGCCATCGAACGATCGCAGCCGCATCTCGCCCGCCAGTTCGGCAACCGACCCCACCGGATCGAGCGCGCTGGCGTCGATCAACCCGTCGAGCAGCTCGATCCGCCGCCCGAGCGTGTCGGCGAGCGTCGGGGCGTAGCTCAGCGTCGTCGCGAGCAGGCGCATCAGCGGCGGCTGCGCTTCGAGCAGGCGGAAGAAGTTGATCGCGCTAGGCAGCCGCGCGAGCATCGTATCGAGCCGGGCGACCGCCGCCGCGGGATCGGGCGCGTCGCCGAACGCCTCGCACAATTGCGGCAGCACCGCTTCGAGCGCGGCGCGCGCGGGCGGGCTGCGCAGCGCCGGATAATTGCCCGTCCGCCACTGGTCGATCCGCCGCACTACTGCGTCGGTTTCGCCGAACCCGAGCACGCGAAGCCGCTCGCCCAGTCCATCGTCGCTGCCCGGAAGCCGCGTCTCTCCCGGCGGTTCGATCGCGTCATAGATCCGCCCCACCCGCTCGACATGCGGGCGCAGCAGATCGAGTAGCGCCGCCCCGTCCGCTAGGCCGTGCAGCCGCGCCACGCGATCGAGCGCCTCGCCGCTCGGCAGCGCATGCGTCTGGCGGTCGTCGATCATCTGGACGCGATGCTCGATCGTGCGCAGCAGGCGATAAGCCTCGGCAAGGTGCGCCGCGTCGCCGGCGTCGATCCAGCCCGCCGCCGCCAGCGCCGCGAGCGCATCGAGCGTGGCGGGCGCTCGCAGCACCGGGTCGCGGCCACCGTGGATGAGCTGGTGCACCTGCGCATAAAATTCGATCTCGCGGATGCCCCCGCGGCCGCGCTTGAGGTCGTATCCCGCACCGAATGCCTGCCCCTGGACATGATGGTCGCGAATGCGGACGGTGATCTGGCGGATTTCGGCGATCGTCCCGAAATCGAGCGCGCGCCGCCAGACGAAAGGGCGGATCGCGGCAAGGAAGCGCTCGCCCAGCGCGATGTCGCCCGCCGCTGACCGCGCGCGGATGAACGCCGCGCGCTCCCACGCCAGCGCCTGCGATTCATAATAGCCGATCGCGGCATCGACCGGCAGCGCGATCGGGGTGATCTCGGGCGAAGGCCGCAGCCGCAGGTCGACGCGCAGCACATAGCCATCGGCATCGCGCGCCTGCAGCAATTCGACGACGCGCTTGCCGATCCGTACCGCGGCGTCTTCGACATCTTCGCGCGGGCGGCACGGCAATGTCGCCGGGTCGTACAGCAGGATCGGGTCGATATCCGACGAGTAGTTGAGCTCGTGGCTGCCCTGCTTGCCCAAGGCGATCGCGACGAACCCGGTGGGTGCCGCCCCCGGCGTCCGCTCTTCGATCGCGGTGCGGATTGCCATGTCGAGCGCGTGATCGGCGAAGCTGGTGAGCGTTCGCACCACCTGCTCGAATCGATAGCTACCCGCGAGGTCGCCCAGCGCCACGAGCAACGCCAGCCGCCGCCGCTCGATCCGCAAGCGTTGCGCGACCGGTCGGTCGTCGACGTCCCCCGCCGCGGCGCGCAGTGGATCGGTCAGCGCGGTTGCAGCATCTGCGGCCAAATCGGGCTCGCGATCGATCAGCCAGGCGAGAAAGGGCGCGAATCGACGTGCGCGATCGAGCGCTTCGGACAGCGCGCCGGTGTCAGGAATTGGGTTCATCGCGTACCCCGCAGAAAGAATTCGCCGACGCTGCAACATCGCCGCAACAAATCGCCCAATCGCTCGTTGTCGCCTGTATGAAAATGCTTTCGCCGCATCATGGAACCAACGACGACGCCATGCACGTCATCGTAGCGATGCCGCAAGCATGCGACGCGATCGGCGGCGCGCTGCGCCGCGTTTATGGTCGCGAGCGCACGCTGCCGAGCGATATGCTCGACCTACTCGCACAGATCGACGCTTCGCCCGCCCTGCGCGGCTAAGCCGCGCTCAACGGTCGCGGCTGAGTTCGTCGACTTCGCCCATGATCGTATCGAGCGCGCTGCGCCCGCCGGCGTCATGCTCGCGGCGCGAAGGCAAGGCGCCATCGGTCAGCAGATTCTCTAGCGCCACGCGGCCGCGCGCCACCCGGCTCTTGATCGTGCCGACCGCGACTTCGCAGATCTCCGCCGCTTCTTCATAAGCGAAACCGCCCGCCCCGACCAGAATCAGCGCCTCGCGCTGCGGGCGCGGCAGGTGCAGCAGCGCGCGCTGCATGTCGGTGAGCTCGACATGCCGATCCTGGCTAGCGGGTGCCGCCAACAGCCGGTCGGCCACCAGATCGTCCCACTCGCCCTTGAACCGCGCACGCCGCATCTGCGACAGATACAGGTTGCGCAGGATGATGAAGGTCCATGCGCGCATGTTGGTGCCCGCCTGGAAACGCTGGCGCGCCGCCCATGCCTTCAGCAAGGTTTCCTGCACCAGATCGTCGGCCAGGTCGCGGCTGCCCGACAGCGACCGCCCGAAGGCGCGAAGATGCGGGATGACCTGGGTCAGCTGAACCTTGAACTCGCTATCCGAAAGCGAAACATGCTCGACTACAACCTCGACGTCGGGCGCTTCTTCATGCTCGTCGTGCTGCGACATTCGTTTCCGTTCGACAGGGCGCGGTCGGTCCGCGCCGGAACCGCGAAGATAGGGGGTGGCCGGGGGGATAGCCACCCCCCTTCCCCGGCGATCAACCGGGGCGCCGCGCTCAGCTGAGCAGGAGCACCGCGAAAATGATCACCACCAGCACCAGCGAGATCGGCAGGATATAGCGCGTCATGTGCGGGGTGGCGCCGGCACGGGCGCGGTCGGTATCGATATGTGGTTCGTTCTGGTCGGCCATGTAAGCGCCCCCTTGGATAAACTGAAAATCTGACCGCTGGCGATCAGCCGGCGGGTACCGACGACTGATCGAAGAACAATGCCTGGCTGATCGCCGCCTTCACCGTCGACCGCTGGAACGGCTTGGTGATGAGGAAGGTCGGCTCGGGCCGCTCGCCGGTCAGCAACCGCTCGGGGAAGGCGGTGATGAAGATCACGGGCACGTTGAACTGCGCCAAGATGTCCTTGACTGCATCGATGCCCGAGCTGTCGTCAGCCAGCTGGATGTCCGCCAGGACGAGGCCGGGGCGGTCTTCCATCGCCAGCGCGACGGCTTCGTCGCGCGTCACCGCAACGCCGGTAACCTCGTGGCCGAGATCGCGGACGATCGTTTCGATGTCCATCGCGATGATCGGCTCGTCCTCGATCACCAGCACCCGCGCGCGGGTCTGCTGCTCGATCTCGGACAGCGCATCGGACACCAGGGCGTCGATCTCGTCGTCGGACACATCGATCAGATACGCCGCATCCTCGACGGTGAAGCCTTCCATCGCGGTCAGCAGCAGTGCCTGGCGCGACAGCGGCGCGATGCGCGAGAGCCGTGCGCGTGCGATTGCTTCGGGATCGCTCGATGCTTCGCCGGGAAAGCGGTCATCGTCGATGTGCGCCGACGACCAGATCGCCTGGAAGGTGCGGTACAGCCCGAGCCGCGGATCGACGTCCTTGGGAAACTCCTCGGGCGCCGAAACGATGGCCTCGAGCGTAGCGCGCACATAGCGGTCGCCCTCGGTCTGGCTCCCCGTCAGTGCGCGGCCGTAGCGGCGCAGGAAAGGAAGATGGGGAGCAAGCTGTTGGCCAAGCGACATGATCGGGGTGGTCTCCATCCGGTTGAGCGCGATATATGACAACGCTCAAAGGCGTTTTTTGATGCGAGCGCAATGGCGGGAGACGCATCCCCCGTTTTTGCTTCGGGTCTGGAACCAACGAGATTGTTTTTGGTTTCACACCGCAAGCGCACTTGCGAGCGCGTTAAGGAATGATGCGTTCGGATGGCGTCCACCCGAAAATGTTACAGCCGCTGGCCAATCTGCCGCAGAAGATGCACAGAGGGTCGATCACATCATCGTGCCGCGCTCACCGCGGGATGAAGGGGGAAATTGGTGCGTCCTGGGAATAAGCCCACAAACGAAGCGGTGACGACCAAAGGTTCGTCGGATCCGCGTCACAGCGAGAAGTCCGTGGGCGACGCATTGCGTGCCGTGTACCGCCAGGCAATCGACGAAAGCATTCCCGACGAGTTGCTGGACCTCCTCAAAAAGCTAGATTAGCCCGACAGCATGAGCATTACCGATCAGGGTACTCCGGAGCCTACCCGCGCCGGGGACAGACTGGCGCGCATTCCCACCGGCGCGAAGGTCTTCCTGATCCTCAGCTGCGCGCTGTTGCCGCTGGCGCTGATCGCCTTCTTCGCCTCGCTGCAGACCAATCGCGCATCCGACATGGAAGCCCGCGCGCGGCTGCGGATCGCGACCGAACAGGGCGCGCGCGCGCTCACGATCGAACTGGTCGGCGACATGACCGCGTTGCGCGATGCCGCCAGCGCGCTCGAACGCGACGCTGCGAACAGCCCGGCCTGCGCAAGGGCACGCGGCGTGTTCGCGCAGCAATTTTCCACCGGCACCAGCTTCGCGATCACCGATCGCACCGGGCGGCTGCTGTGCGGTGACCCGATCGACGCCGGGTCTGTGGCGAGCGGGCCCGGCCGGATCGGCGTGCGGATGCGTGACAACGGGCTGGTGCTGGGGATCAAGGGACGCGGCGGTAACGCGGTCGCCACGGCATTCTTTCCCACCGAATTCCTGGCGGTCGTTGGCCGGCCGAGCGGTTTCCCCACCGATTATGGCAGCCGCCTGACCGCCGGTCCCGATACGATCGAGCTGACATCGCTGCCCGATCAATCGACCTTGCGGCGACGCGACACGCATATCGCGCCGATCGGCGTCCCCGGCCTGGCGATGGCGATGACGATCAGCTCGCCGCCGATCACCTCGCCGCTGTTGATCGCGATGCTGCTGCCGCTGCTGATGTGGGCAGCCGCGGCGGGGATCGGCTGGTTCGTGGTCGATCGGCTGCTGATTCGCCCGCTACGCCGGCTGCGCGCCAATGTCGGCACCTATCAGCCGGGCGAAGTGCTGCAGCCGATCCAATATGGCGCGATGCCCGCCGAAGAGATTCGCGAGCTCGGCGACACGTTCGAACAAATCACCCGCACGGTACAGCTGCACGAGGCCGATCTGGCCGAAGGGCTGGTCCGCCAGACCAAGCTGACGCGCGAAGTGCATCATCGCGTGAAGAACAACCTGCAGGTGATCGCCAGCCTGATCAACTTTCACGCACGCGGCGCGCCCTCGCCCGATGCTGCCGCCGCCTATGCATCGATCCAGCGGCGCGTCGACGCGCTCGCGGTGGTGCATCGCTATCACTTCGCCGAGATGGAAGATAATCGCGGACTCGAGCTGCGATCGGTGATTGGCGAGCTCGCGTCGAACATCCGCGCGACCGCGCCCGACCCCGGGTCGCGGCTGGGAATCGCGCTCGAGATCGAACCGCTGCAGGCGTCGCAGGACGTCGCGGTGGCGGTGGCATTTCTGCTGACCGAGCTGATCGAGCTGGCGATGAACGTCCAGCCGCAAACGCAAATACGCCTGACGATGCGCGCTGGCGAGCATGACGGTACCGCGACGCTGCGCGTCAGTTCACCGTCGCTGGTCGGCGGACCGACGCTCGATCACCTGCTGGCAACTCGCTATGGCAGGGTCATTACCGGTCTCGCGCGCCAGCTACGCGCACCGTTGCACCATGATCCGCTGGTCGGCGCCTATGAGATATCGATCGCGGTGATGCGCGCATAAAAAAATCTTACAACCGGCTGGAACCCCTGTCCGACCGCGCCGTTTTACTCTTCGGATAGCGACTATTTGCCCCCCCGCTCTCGCTATCCACGACATGGGCCCGGAAGCGCCACCCTCCCCCCCCCCCGGAGGCGCTTCCGGGCCTAATTCGTTCCAGCCGTAATTGATTCTAGCCCGCCAATTGCACCGAAGCATTTGGTTCGTGATGCGGAACGAAATCGCCCGGCGATCATTCAATTGCCGGAGTTTGTATCCGCCAAGGAGAATCAAGATGCGCAAGTTTTTCGGTCTGGCCATCGTTGCCAGCGCACTGTTGGTAAGCGCATGCAACACGGTCCAGGGCGTAGGGCGCGACGTTCAGTCGGCTGGCGCGGCGGTCGAAGACGCCGTCGACTGACCCGATCTTTTCGCACTGTATCGATGAGGGGCTGCGGGCAACCGCGGCCCCTTTTCTATTCGGCGGGCTTTTCCACCGCATCGGTGGCGGTCGCGTCGGCGTTCTTGGCGCGCTTGCGCTCGGTGAACCAGATGCCGATCAACGCCAGCTCGTACAAAAGGATCAGCGGCACCGCGAGCAGGAACTGCGACCCGATGTCGGGCGGGGTCAGCACCGCAGCGATCCCGAACGCCGCGACGATCGCGTAGCGGCGCGCGCTGACCAGCTGCTTGCGGGTGACGATCCCCGCGCGCTCGAGCAGCATCAGCAGCACCGGCAGCAGGAACGAGATGCCGAACGCGAACAGGAACTGCATCACGAACGACAGATAGTTGCCGACCGAAGGCAAGGCCTCCTGCTCGATCCCGCCGAAATTGCCCTGGAAGCTCAGCAGGAAGGTGAGCGCGACGGGAATGGTCACGAAATAGGCGAGCGACGCGCCCGCGGTGAACAGCACCGGCGTCGCCAGCAGGAACGGGAACAGCGCGCGCTTCTCGGCGCGATACAGGCCGGGCGCAACGAACTGCCAGAGTTGGTTGGACAGCACCGGGAACGAGATCATCAGCGCCGCGAACAAGGCGACCTTCACCCGCACGAAAAAGGCTTCGAACAATTGGGTGAAGATGACGCGCTTCTGTCCGGCGGCGACCAGCGGCTGGACGAGGAACGAGAAGATTTCCTCGGCAAAGGCGTAGCAGACCGCAAACGCGATCACGACGGTGAGCACGCAATATAGCGCGCGCTTGCGCAGCTCGATCAGGTGATCGAGCAGCGGCGCCTGGCTCTGGTCGATATCGTCCCTCACGACGGCGCCTTGCCGTCGGTGGCCGGCAGATCGCGCGAATCGGCGGGCGCGAGGTGCGGCGTGTCGACCGACCCGATCTCGGGCCGGATATCGGGCTTGGCGACGCTCACCGGCGGCTGCTCACCGTCATAGGCGTGCGCCACGTCGCCCTCGGGTGCCGGCAGCATAGCCTGCGCGGGCTCGGGCGACTGCGCAGGCTCGGGCGGATGCTCGCGCATGATCCGCGCATTTTCATCGGCCCACTTCTTTTCCATCTCGGCCAGCTCGGCTTCGCGCACCATCGCATCGAAGCCGCTGCGGAACTGGCGCGCGACGCCACGCGCCTTGCCGACCCACTGGCCGACGAAGCGCATCGCCTTTGGCAGGTCCTTGGGACCGATGACCAGAAGCGCGACGACCGCGACCACGATCATCTCGCTCAGATTGAAGTCGAGCATCGTGCTCCGCCGTTAGCGGCGCGCCACGCGGGCGCGCCGAAAGTCAAAAAGGCGTCGCCTCAGCGATCGTCGCGCGTGCGATCGGCGTCGGTCTTGAACGCGGGCTCGGCGGCGCGCTGGGCTTCGATCCGGCTCGGCTCGACCTTGTCGTCGTCGTCCTCGATCATGCCCTTCTTGAAGTTCTTGATGCCCTTGGCAACGTCACCCATCAGGTTCGAGAAGCGACCGCCACCCAGCAACAGGATCGCGATCACGCCGAACACCAGCCAATGCATCAGGCTGAAACCACCCATGACAATTCTCCTCGTGTCGGGCCCTATCTAGTCCGAGTCGTCGGCAGATACCACCTCGATCGACAGATCGACCGGATCGAGCAGCCCCGCGGCGCGCAGATCGTCGATGCCGGGCAGGTCGCGCCGGCTCGCCAGCCCGAAATGGTCGAGAAACCCCGCCGTCGTTGCGTACGTTAGCGGCCGGCCGGGGACTTCGCGGCGCCCGGCGGGGCGCACCCAGCCCGCCGCCATCAGCACATCGATCGTCCCCTTGGCGACCTGAACGCCGCGAATCGCCTCGATCTCAGCGCGGGTGACGGGCTCGTGATAGGCGATGATCGCCAGCGTCTCGATCCCCGCGCGGCTGAGCTTGCGGCTGTCCTCGCGGTCGCGGCGCAGCAGATGGGCCAGGTCGCCCGCGGTCTCGAAATGCCAATGCTCGCCGCGCCGGACCAGCGCGATGCCGCGCCCGGCATAGTGGTCCGCCAGCGTACCCAGCGCGCGGCGGACGTCGGCGCCCTCGCCCAGATGCTCGGCGATCTGCGAAGGCGTGAGCGGCGTCGGCGAGGCGAACAACACCGCCTCGACCGCGCGGACCAGATCGTCGGGGGGCGTCATGCGAGTTCGCGCACGTACAGCGGCGCGAAGGGCGATGCCTGGCGCAATTCGAGCCTGCCCTGCCGCGCGAGTTCGAGCGCGGCGACGAAGCTCGATGCCAGCGCCGAGCGGCGATAGGCTTCGTCGGGGGTGAGCGGCAGGAAGCTTGCCAGCACCGCCCAGTCGATCGCTTCCCCCACCATCCGCGACACCCGCGCGATCGCTTCGTCGAGCGTCATCACCGCGCGGCGCGCGACGACGTGCATCACCGGGCGCGAGCGCGCGCTGATCTGGCCATAAGCCGCGATCAGGTCGTAGATCTCGGCTTCCCAGCGCGTCCGCCGATCGGTGCGCAGCCCTTCGGGAGCGCCGCGCGGAAATACGTCGCGGCCCATCCTGTCGCGTGCCATCAGCCGCGCGCCTGCCTCGCGCATCGCGTTCAGCCGTTCGAGCCGGAGCGTGAGGCGCAGCGCGAGTTCCTCGGGGCTCGGCGTCTCCTGCGGGTCGCGCGGCAGCAGCAGCGCTGATTTGAGATAGGCGAGCCACGCCGCCATCACGAGATAATCGGCCGCGACTTCGAGCTGGAGCGCACGCGCACCTTCGATGAAGGCGAGATATTGCTCGACCAGGTCGAGGATCGAGATCGCCTTGAGATCGACCTTCTGGGCGCGCGCGAGCCCGAGCAGCAGGTCGAGCGGCCCCTCCCACCCGTCGAGCGCGACGGTGAGCGTCGGTTCGGGATCAGCCATCGCGGCGAGGCGCGACAGGGCAAAGGCCGGTGGGAGCACGACGCATCGCCGCAGGATATGCCAGACGATGCCGCCGCACCAAGGCTTTCGGTGTCACACCAAGGCGAGCAGCGAATCGCGCTTGGCGGTGAGTTCGGCCAAGTCGCCTTCGACCATCGCCGCGGTCCGCCACGCCATCGCGCGGTCGAGCCGTTCGCGTGCCTGCGGGGTGATGTCGCCCACCCTGCCCGCGATATCGACCATCTCGCCCATCCGCCCCCAGCAATCGAGCACGACGTCGCACCCCGCCGCCAGCACCCCCGCGGCCTTGTCGCCCGCGCTGCCCGACAGCGCCTTCATGTCGATATCGTCGCTCATCAACAGCCCGTCGAAGCCGATCCGCCCGCGGATCACTTCCTCGATCACGATCGGCGACAGCGTTGCCGGGCGCTCGGCGTCCCAGGCCTCGAACACGCAATGGCAGGTCATGCCCATCGGTGCATCGGCGAGCGAGGCGAAGGGTTCGAGGTCGATCGCCAGCTCGGCGTCCGATGCGGTCACGCGCGGCAGTTCGAGATGGCTGTCGACGCCGGCGCGGCCATGGCCGGGCATGTGCTTGACCACCCCCACCACCCCGCCGCGCGCGAGCCCGTCGAGCACCGCGCGGCCGATCGCGGCGACCTGCATCGGTTCGTTGCCATAAGCGCGGCTGGTGATGATTGAGGCGGCGCCGGTAACAGGGACGTCGAGCAAGGGCATGCAATCGACGGTGATGCCGACCTCTGCGAGCGTCAGCGCGATCGCGTGGGCGTTGCAGCGCGCCGCCTCGATCGCCGAGATCGGCGCGACCTGCCACAGTGCGGCGAAGGCGGGGCCGGCGGGAAAGGCGGGCCATTCGGGCGCGCGCATCCGGGCGACGGGGCCCCCTTCCTGGTCGATCAGGATCGGCAATTCGTCGCGGCCAGAAAGCGCGCGAAGCTCGTCGGTCAGCGCGCGGAGTTGCGCGCGATCGCGCACGTTGCGGCCGAAGAGGATGTAGCCGAGTGGATCGGCATCGACGAAGAAGGCGCGCTCGTCGGCGGTCAGCGTCAGGCCGGAGAGGCCATAGATCACGGGTTGCATCGGCGGGGGGTAGCCGATCACCGCCTCATCCAAAACCCTCTCCGTTCGTGCTGAGCTTGTCGAAGCACTGTCCTTCTGTAACGTCGAAGAAAGTACGGTCCTTCGACAAGCTCAGGACGAACGGGAAAGGTTCAAGCCCCCCCCTTTATCCGTTGGGCGAAGCAGCACCGGAGCGCTTGCGCTCAAGACACCACGAAGCACGCCTCGCCCGCGATCTTCAGCTTGCCGCAGATCTCGCGCGCCTGCGCGTTGCTGCCGGCGTTGACGCGCAGCCGGTGGACGGTGCGGCCATTGACCTCGGCGGCCTGGATCGACTGGCCGAGCCCGGCGAGATAGCCGAAGCGGCTCGAGAGCTGCTTCCACGACGATTGCGCGACCGCGTCGCTCGGGAACGATCCGAGCTGGACCACCGCACCGCCGCCGCCGGTCGCCGTGGGCGGCGGGGTGGCGGTGGCGGGCGCGGCGGCGCTCAGCCGGCCCGAGGGGGGCGGCACATCGGCCTCGACGCGGCGACCGCTGGGTGGGGCGACGGGCACCGCCTGCGGCTGCGCACGGCCAGCGACGGGCGCCTCCGGCACCGCCGAAAGGTCGACCCGCGCCTTGGTCGCGCTGCCTTCGCTGGTCTTGAACACCGCGTCGCCCTCGCCCGCGACGCGCATGCCGCCGGGCTGGTCGGGCTTGACCTTATAATCCCCCTCGGGCGCGGCGATAAGCTCGCCCGACCCGCCGGTTACGCGGCGATCCTGATACCAGTAGAGACCCGCGACCGCGGCGGCGATCACCGCCAGCCCGACGCCGATCAGCAGGATCAGCCGCAGCATCGACGGCCGGTCGTCATAGCCGTCGTCGACGGTTTCGAGCCAGGGCAGCCGATCCTCGTCGCGCTCGATCGAATCGCCGGTCATTTCGAGAGTCGTCATCAGTGCATCTCCTCGACCGCCACGACGCCCATGACGCCGAGACCGCTGCGGATGATCTGCCCGATCGCGCCCGCCAGATAAAGCCGCGCCTGCGTAAGCCCGGCATCGTCGGCGATCAGGTAGCGGCGATCGGCGCGCTCGTTGCCGACATTCCACGCAGCGTGAAATTCGGCAGCCAAATCGTAGAGATAGAACGCGATTCGGTGCGGTTCGCGGGCGAGCGCGGCGCTTTCGGCGATGCGCGGGAACTGCGCCGCCAGCTTCACCAGCGCCAGCTCCTCCGTATCAAGCCGGGACAGGTCGGGCGTAGCGGTCGGTTCGATTCCCGCCTCCAGCGCGCGGCGGTGGAGCGATGCGATCCGCGCATGGGCATATTGGACGTAGAAGACCGGATTGTCCTTCGACGCCTCGACCACCTTGGCGAAATCGAAATCCATCTGCGCATCGGCCTTGCGCGTCAGCATCGTGAAGCGGACGACGTCCTTGCCGACTTCCTCGACCACGTCGGCGAGCGTGACGAAATTGCCCGAGCGCTTCGACATCTTCACCGGTTCGCCCGCGCGCAGCAGCCGCACCATCTGCACCAGCTTGACGTCGAAGCGCGTCTTGCCCTCGGTCAGCGCGTTGACCGCGGCGACGATGCGCTTGACCGTGCCGGCATGGTCGGCACCCCAGATGTCGATCAGCTGGTCGGCGCTCTCGGCCTTCTGGAAATGATAAGCGAGGTCGGCGCCGAAATAGGTCCAGGCACCGTTCGACTTCTTGATCGGGCGATCCTGGTCGTCGCCGAACTTCGTCGAGCGGAACAGCGGCAGCTCGACCGGCTCCCAATCATCGGCGACTTCGCCCTTGGGGGCTTCGAGCACACCGTCATAGACGAGGTCGCGCGCGCGCAGCCAGGCTTCCGCCGCCTCGGGCTTGCCCGCCGCCTGGAGCTCGGCCTCGGAGGCGAACTTGTCGTGGTGGATGCCGAGCAGGGCGAGATCGGCGCGGATCATCACCAGCATCGCCGCCACTGCTTCGCGCCGGAACAATGCGAGCCATTCGCCCTCGGGCGCGTCGACGAACGCATTGCCATGTTCGGCAGCCAACTTTTCGCCGATCGGCTTGAGATACTCGCCGGGGTACAACCCCTCGGGGATCGCGATCGTCTCGCCAAGCGCCTCGCGATAGCGAAGGTGCGCCGAGCGCGCGAGCGTATCGACCTGGCCGCCGGCGTCGTTGACATAATATTCGCGGATCACGTCGTGGCCGACGAATTCGAGCAGGCTGGCGAGTGCATCGCCCACCACCGCGCCGCGGCAATGCCCCATATGCATCGGGCCGGTGGGGTTGGCCGAGACATATTCGATGTTGACGGTCGTGCCCTTGCCCAGCTCGGAGCGGCCATAACGGTCGCCCTCGGCATGGATCGTCGCCAGCTCGTCGCGCCAGGTGGCGTCGGTGAGCGTCAAATTAATGAAGCCAGGGCCGGCGACCGACACCGCCGAAACCTCGTCGATCTTCTGCAACTCGGCAGCGATCTTTTCGGCGAGCGCACGCGGGTTGGTGCCCGCGGGCTTGGCGAGCACCATCGCCGCGTTAGTCGCAAGATCACCATGGCTGGCGTCGCGCGGCGGCTCGACGGTTACCGCGCGGCGTTCGAGCCCGGCGGGCAGGTCGCCCGCGGCGACCAGCGCGTCGAGGGCTGCGTTGAGATGGGCGGCAAAGCGGGTGTAAAGCGTCATGCCCGGGCTCTAAGCGGCAATCTGCCGATCGGCAACAATCTCAGCCCGCGGGCACCGGGCGGCGCTTGGGCAGGAAGCCACTGCCGACGTAGAGCGCCAGCCCTGTCCATATGCAGACGAAGCAGATGATATGCGCGGTGGTGAGCGGTTCGCCCAGCCAAAGCACCGCCAGCGCGAACTGGAGCGTCGGCGCGATGTACTGCAGCAACCCCACCATCGCATAAGGTAGCCGCCTTGCCGAGGCAGCGAACAACAGCAGCGGCACCGCGGTGACGATGCCGGTGAGCACCAGCAGGATGCTCACATCCGTGCGATCGCCGAACGCTAGCGAATGGCTGCTCGCCATCCAGCCGAGATAGGCGAGCGCGAACGGAGTGAGGATCGCGGTTTCGAGCGCCAGTCCCTCGATCGATTCGACGCGCACCATCTTGCGCACCAGGCCGTAGAGCGCGAACGACATCGCCAGCGTCAGGCTGATCCACAACCCCTCGCCCGCCCCCGCCGCAAGCACCGCGACGCCGACCCCGGCGATTCCCACCGCCAGCGCCTGCAGCCGCGTCAGCCGCTCGCGCAGCACGACGACGCCGAGCAGCACGTTGATGAGCGGATTGAGGAAATAGCCGAGGCTGCCCGCAAGCACCTGCTGGTGCTGGACCGCCCAGATATAGACCAACCAGTTGACCGAGATCAGCGCGGCGCTGGCGGTGAGCGCGAGCATCACCCGCCGGTCGCGCAGCGCGGTGAGCAGCTTGTCGCGGCGGCGCATCGCTAGGACGACGATGGTCAGCAGCACCAGCGACCAGACGATCCGGCTGGCGACGATCTCGCTCGACCCGACACCCTCGAGCAGCAGGAAATAGAGCGGCAGCACCCCCCAGATCGAATAGGCGGCGACGCCCTGGATCAGCCCGGTGCGATCGATCGCCGGCGTGGGTGCGGGTGCGTGCATGTCTCCAAGCTATGCGCTCATGTTGCAGTGCGCAAAGCAGCCGAGCGATTGTAGGAGAAACAAAAGCTTCTTGGGGGGGAGCCTCCTTAGCCGTCACCCCGGCCTTGTGCCGGGGTCCACCGCGCCGAAGCCGCATCGGCAGGCGGCCCCGGGCGGCACCGACCGCCGCGTCGTGGACCCCGGCACAAGGCCGGGGTGACGACGGCGGGGGTTCGAGCGCCCCGGTCAGTCCCGGCACGAAGCTGGGGTGACGAAGCGTCAGCGCCCCGGCGGACCCGCCCGCACCGGATCGCGCGTCAGCGCCTCGGGCACCGCATCTTCGCGACCGCCGCGTTCGAACACCTTCTGCCCGCCGACCCAGGTCTCGAGCACCACCGTCTGGCGAAGCTCGGCGGGCGACACCGCGCTCGGATCGCGATCGACGATCACGAAATCGGCGCGCATGCCGGGCGCGAGCCGCCCGAACTTCGATTCAGCGAATCCCGCATAGGCGGCGTCGATCGTGAACGCCTTCCACGTTTCCTCGCGCGTGAGTGCTTCCTCGGCGCGCCAGCCGCCGAAGGGCTGGCCGTCGGGGCCCTGGCGGGTAAAGCCCGCTGCCCAGCCGACGAAGGGATTGGGGTTCTCGACCGGATAGTCCGATCCGAACGCGATCCGTGCGTTGTTCCTGAGCATCGACCGCCAGGCATAGGCGCCGCCCAGCCGCTCGGCACCCAGCCGCGTCTCGGCCATCGTGCGGTCGCTGGTCTGGTGGACCGGCTGCATCGAGGCGATGATGCCGTTGCGCCCGAAGCGCGGCAGATCGGCCGCATCGACGATCTGTGCATGTTCGATCCGCCAGCGCCGGTCGCCCTTGTAGCTGGTCTGCATCTCGTCGATCGCGTCGAGCACCTGCCCGTTGGCACGGTCGCCAATCGCGTGGATCGCCAGCTGGAAGCCGTCCATCGCGCCGCGGCTCATCTGGTTGAGCAATTGGGTATCGGTCTGGAAGGGCAGCCCGGTCTGGCCCGCGGCATCGGCATAGGGCGCCTTGAGCCACGCCCCGCGCGACCCCAGCGCCCCGTCGAGATACAGCTTGATCCCGCCCATCCGCAATTTGTCGGCATACAGCCACGGCGTCGGCCCGCTGCCGCCGACGCGCACCGCGGTATCGACCGAATCGGCATAGGTCATCAGCCGGACGCGCAGGAAGTTGAGATCGGCCATCCGGCGATAGGTCATCCAGTCGTCGAGGCTGGTGCCCATGTCGGCGGTGGCGGTGATGCCGTTGCGCAGCAGGATCTTCTGCGCCTCGAGGAAGGCGGCGTTGCGGTCGCGCGGCGACGGGGCTGGCACCGCCTTGCCCACCAGCGCCATCGCGGCATCGATGAAGACCCCGCTCGGCTGGCCATTGGCGCCCTTTTCGATCCGGCCGCCGCTCGGCGATTCGCTCTTGGCGGTGATGCCCGCGGCCTTCATCGCCGCGCTGTTCGCCCAGGCGGCATGGCCGTCGACTCGTTCGAGCCATACCGGCTTGCCCGGCACCAGCGCGTCGAGCTCGGCGGCGGTGGGGAAGCGACCCAGCCCCCAGCGTTCCTGGTTCCAGCCGCCGCCGGTTATCCAGGGGCGATCGGGATTGGCGGCGGCATAGGCGACGATTTTGGCCTTGGCCTCGTCGAAGCTCTGCGTCTCCGACAGGTCGAGCGCGAGCGCCTGGAAGCCCAGCCCCATCACATGGCCATGCGCGTCGATCATGCCGGGGATCAGGATCCGCCCCTTCATGTCGATCCGCCAGTCGAGCTTCTCGGGGCGCTTGTCGCGGCGCTGGAGCAGCTTGGACACCTTGCCGTCACGATCGACCAGCACGCCGGTGAAGCGCACGACGCGGCCGTTCTCGTCGAGCGTCATGCCGTCGACATTCTCGACGAGCGCATCGGCGAAGGCCGGGCTGGCGGCGAGCAGGGCGAGGGCCGCCAAGGCTCCCCTCCCCTTCAGGGAGGAGAGAATGTTGTTCATCACTTCGGCAATCTCCGCACCAGCGCGCTCGTGTCCTGCCGAGCGCCGCCCATCTTTTGCACTTCGGCGTAAAATTGATCGACCAGCGCGGCGACCGGCAGCGATGCGCCGTTGTGCTTGGCCTCGTCGAGCGCCAGCCCGAGATCCTTGCGCATCCAATCGACCGCGAAGCCGAAATCGAACCGGTCCTCGCCCATCGTCTGCCAGCGATTGACCATCTGCCAGCTCTGCGCCGCTCCGCCCGAAATCGCTTCGAACACCTTGTCGAGATCGAGATCGGCGGCCTGCGCGAAGCGCAGCGCTTCGCTCACGCCCTGGAGCACCCCGGCAATCGCGATCTGGTTGACCATCTTGGTGGTCTGGCCGGCACCGGCATCGCCGACATGGACGATCCGCGCGGCGTAGGCCTGCATCAAGGGCTCTGCGACCGCGAGCGCGTCAGCCGAGCCGCCGCACATGATCGAAAGCTTGCCGTTCTCGGCGCCTGCCTGCCCGCCCGACACCGGCGCATCGACGACCAGCGCGCGCGCACCCGCCAGCCGCCGCGCGATCGAGGCCGAGACCGTGGTGTGATCGATGAAGACCGCATCGTCGCGCATCGCAGCGAAAGCTCCGTCGTCGCCGAGCGTCACTCCGGCCAGATCGTCGTCATTGCCGACGCAGGTGATGACCGCGTCCTTGCCCACCGCCGCCTCGGCGGGAGTCGCGGCGACTGCGCCGCCATGGGTCGCTGCCCAGGCGTCGGCCTTCGAGCGAGTGCGGTTGTAGACGGTGACGTGGTGCCCGGCTTTGACAAGGTGCCCCGCCATGGGCGCGCCCATGACGCCGGTTCCGATGAATGCGATTGCTGCCATGCGCACTGCCTTAGGCGCGAGCCGCGCGCCCCGCAACGGCGGCGCAGTCGTCGGCGCGTACCGTATATCTGGTGCGCACCCCGCGCGTCGCATAGCCCGCGGCCACCTCGCGTCCGGTGCGGCAGGTGAGCTTCACCGCGGCATCCTGGCGCGGCCGCGTCGCCCAATAGCCGCTGGCGAATTCGCGCAGCGGCCGCCGCTCGCCCGCGCCGCTCACCAGCGCCCCCGACGCGAGCACATGATCGGGGTCGCTCACCACCACGAAGCCGTTGACGAACAGGTCGACCGACGCGACCGCGATTCCTGCGAGCACCACCAGCATGGCGACGCGCAGCGAAAAGAAATAGCGATGCATGGCCAGCAGTTTCGAGGCTCGGCGGCGAAATCGCAACCCGGTTTCCCCCGCGCGCGCGATCGGCTAGGCGCTGTCGCATGGCTACCCTTCCCGTCGCACCGCCCGCCTCTGCGCTCGTGACCCTCGACGATGTGCGCGCCGCGCATATCCGGATCGCCGATGCGGTGGTGCGCACGCCGACCCTGATCAGCCGGACACTGTCGCAGCTGACCGGCGCGACGGTGTATCTGAAGTTCGAAAACCTCCAGTTCACCGCCGCCTACAAGGAGCGCGGCGCGCTCAACACGCTGCTCCAGCTCGACGCTGCCGCGCGCGCCAAGGGGGTGATCGCGGCATCGGCAGGCAATCACGCGCAGGGCCTGGCCTATCATGGCAACCGGCTGGGCATCCCGGTGACGATCGTGATGCCGCAGAACACGCCGACGGTGAAGGTGACGCAGACCGAAGGCCATGGCGCGACGGTGATCCTCGAGGGCGAAACCTTCGACGCCGCGCACGCGCATGCGCGCAAGTTAGAGGCGACCAACGGCTATACCTTCGTCCATCCGTTCGACGATGCGCGGATCATCGCGGGCCAGGGGACGATCGCGATCGAGATGCTCGAGGACGTGCCCGAAATCGACACCTTCCTGGTGCCGATCGGCGGCGGCGGGCTGATCTCGGGCGTCGCGACGGTCGCCAAGGCGAGCGAGCGGCCGATCGAGGTGATCGGGGTCGAGGCCGAGCTGTTCCCGTCGATGTACAACCGGATCAACGGTACCGACCTGCCCTGCGGCGGCGATACGCTGGCCGAGGGGATCGCGGTGAAGGAGCCCGGCGGGCTGACCGCGCAGATCGTGCGCGAGCTGGTCGACGACATCGTGCTGGTCAACGAGCGCAGCCTGGAGGAATCGGTCAGCCTGTTGCTGCAGATCGAAAAGACCGTGGTCGAAGGCGCCGGCGCCGCCGGGCTCGCCGCGCTGCTCGCGCACCCCGAGAAGTTCCGCGGCAAGACCGTCGGCACGATCCTGTGCGGCGGCAATATCGACACGCGGCTGCTCGCCAACGTGCTGCTGCGCGATCTCGCGCGCTCGGGCAGGCTCGCGAGGCTGCGGGTGCGGCTGCAGGACCGCCCCGGCGCGCTGTTCAACGTCGCGCGGATCTTCCACGAACAGGGCGTCAACATCATCGAGGTGTATCACCAGCGGGTGTTCACCACGCTGCCCGCCAAGGGCCTCATCACCGACATCGAATGCGAGACGCGCGACAAGGCGCATCTCGACCGGCTGATGGCGGCGTTGACCGCGGCGCATTACGAAGTGAGCCCCGTCGAGCTCGCCTGACGCCCGCACCGGGGCAGGTCGCGGCTCGGCGAAACTCTTTCGCGCGTTAACGCTCTTTCCTTGGTTAACAAGCTTTTCATCATTGCCGCGCGGCCACATAGTGAGCCCACGGTCGCAGCTCGCGGCTTGGTTCGAAGGGCTTTTCCACAGCGTGACCGCGCCGTTTCGTTTCCCCCGGTTCTTCGTGACCACCCCGACACCCTGCCCCTATCTGCCCGGGCGGCAGGAGCGGAAGGTGTTCACCGAACTCAACGGCCAACATGCCGGCGAACTCAACGATGCGCTCGGGCGGATCGGCTTCCGCCGCAGCCAGGGCGTCGCCTATCGCCCCAGCTGCCCCAGCTGCAGCGCGTGCCAGTCGGTCCGCGTCGTCGCCGACCGCTTCGAAACCAATGCGACGCAGCGCAAATTGCTCCGGCGCCACGGTGACCTCGAAGTCAGCGCCTGCCGCCCCTGGGCGACCGAGGAGCAGTTCGAGCTGCTGACGCAATATCTGGCGAACCGGCATCCCGGCGGCGGCATGGCGGCGATGGACGAGGGCGACTATGCCGACATGGTCGAGCACAGCCCGGTGCGCAGCTATGTCGTCGAATATCGCGAACCTTCGGTCGGCGGCCGCCCGGGCAAGCTGGTGGGGGCGTGCATCAGCGACCAGCAGGCCGATGGGCTGTCGATGATCTACAGCTTCTTCGACGCCGCGCCCGACGCGCGCCAGGGGCTGGGCAACTACATCATCCTCGATCACATCATGCGCGCGCGCGCCGCCAGGCTGCCCTATGTCTATCTCGGCTATTGGGTGAAGGGGTCGGCGCGAATGGAATATAAGACGCGCTATCGCCCGATGGAGGTGCTGGGTCGCAACGGCTGGGGGCCGCTTGAGGTGGATGCGGTGGCGGTGCCGGCGTGCGCGCGGGTGGCGGCGCTGGTTTGAGGGCACGGCGGCGGCCAGCCCGGCGCATGAAAGCCGGCGGGGGTTTAAGTTAGCTTGATCCGACCGCTGCCATTCGTGCTGAGCGGACCGAAGCACTGTTTTTCTTCGAGCCGGAATGACTGCGGCAAGAAGAAGGACAGCCCTTCGACAAGCTCAGGGCGAACGGATCAAGGTAAAGTCATCATGCTACAATCTAGCCCCCCGTTCGTTTCGAGCGAAGTCGAGAAACGGTCAAGCAGCGCCATCCCAGGTTTCTCGACTTCGCTCGAAACGAACGGATTTATTGGGCAATCCGCGCTAGCGAACGAGTTAAGCACCCGCGCTCAAGCATTCCCGCCGACCACCGCCACCCGAAGCGCGACGTCGAGCTCCTCCTCGCCCGGTCCCAGCCGCGATCCCGCCACCGGGGTCGCATCGCCCGCATCGAGCCCGACCGCGACGCGCACATAGCGCTCGTCGATCCGCGCGCCGACCGACGGATCGACCCCGATCCACCCCAGATCGGGCAGATGCGCCTCGACCCAGCCGTGCGGCGAGCAGCGTTCGCTCTGCGCCTGGCGATAGCCGCTGACGTAGCGAGCCGGCACCCGCGCGCTGCGTAGCCCCGCCACCAGCATCTGGGCGAGTTCGCGGCCGGTCGCGCGATCGCCCTCGAACGCTGCTGCGGCATCGCGCAGCGGTTCGTTGACGTCTTCGGCCAGGCCAAAGCGGTCGTGCATCGCGCGAACCGCGGCGTCGATCCCCTCGACCCCGCCCAGCCCGACTGCCGCCCCGACGACGCCCGACAGGGCATCGCCCGCGCGCGTCCGCTCGGTCTCGCGCAGATAGAAAGCGGGCGGCAACGGCTCGGCGGTGCCGTGGACGAAGCCGTCGGCGCCCGCGGTGAGTACTTCACCCTGGACGCTGATCTCGATGCTTTCGAGCGGCCCTTCGGCATAGAGCATCGTCAGCTTGTTGCCCAAGCCGTCGCGCGCCTCGCGCAGCCGCGCGTCGCAATCGACGTCGATCCGCCAGCTGACGATCGTCTGGTCGTTGGTGTCGTCGGGCGAGAGCCGCAGCGCCTGGACCAGCCGCAATTGCGGCTCGCTAAAGGCATAACGGGTGCGATGATCGATCGTGATGCGCATCAGATGAACCGAAATTGGCGGGCGATCGCGGCGTCGAGCGCCGCATTTTCCGCGAGGAATCCGCCCAGATATTCGTGCAGCCCGCGCACGATCACCTCGTGGGTGCGAGTGCGGTGCATCTTGGCCATGCGGTTGCGCGCCATCCGATCGGCCTCGCCCTGCAGCCCGGTGCGCTTGCCGACGAGGCTGAGCACCTCAACCGTTTCCTCGACGCACGCAGCGAGCGAGCGCGGCAGTTCGGGGCGGGTGAGCAGCAGGTCGATCACCAGATTGGGCTTGAGCCCCTCGGCATAGAGCCAGCGATAGGCGGTCACCGCCGACACCGTCTGGAGGATCGTCGTCCACTGGTCGCGATCGACGATGCCGCCGACCGGCTCGCCCTCGGGCAGTAGCAGATGATATTTGACGTCGACCAGCCGCGCGGTGTTGTCGGCGCGCTCAATCGCGGCGCCCAGCCGGATCAGCCACACCGCTTCGTTGCGCATCATCCGCAGCACTGCGCCCTCGAACCCGCGCGTTTCGGCCTTCACCGCCTCGACCAGATTGAGCGTCGCCATCGCGTTGCCCGGGCGCACCTGGCTGTTGAACAACAGCCACGCGCGGTTGATCGCGGTCCATGCCTCGCGCGTCAGCGCGGTGCGCACCGCGCGGGCGTTGTTGCGCGCCATGTCGAGGCAGCGGACCAGCGACCCGGCATTGGCGGTATCGATCGTCAGGAAGCGCGCGACATTGGCCTGGTCGATCGGCGCGCCGGTATCGGCATAGAGCGCGTCGCTATCGGTGACGCGCAGCGCGCTTTCCCACGCCGCCTCGCCCGCCGGGGTGGGCGACAGCGCATCGAGCCGGACGGTGGCCTCGACCAGCCGCGCGACGAAATCGGCGCGCTCGACATAGCGGCCGAGCCAGTAGAGCGATGCCGCCGTGCGCGAGAGCATCACCATGCGACGTCCTCCCCATCACAGATGGGGAGGGGGACCACCGCGAAGCGGTGGTGGAGGGGGCGGCGGCGAAGCCGACGCTGCGCGCCGGCCCCCTCCACCATGCTGCGCATGGTCCCCCTCCCCATTGCATGGGGAGGATGTAGGTGGCCGCTCATGATCCCAGTTCCTGACGCTGCAACATGCCCCCCATTGCCTGCATCTGGCGGCGTTCCTCGGGCATCAGCACGAAGCTGTCCTTGGTCCCGCCGCCCTGCGACGAATTGACCACCAACGAGCCTTCGCGCAGCGCCACGCGGGTGAGGCCGCCGGGGACCACCTGGACCCCGTCGCGCCCGGTCAGCACGAAGGGGCGGAAATCGACATGGCGCGGCGCGAGCCCCGCCGCGGTCATCGTCGGCACCGTCGACAGCGCCAGCGTCGGCTGCGCGATATAGCGGTGCGGCTCGGCGATCAGCGCGGCGCGGAAGGCCTCGATCTCGGCCTTGGTCGCGGTCGGGCCGACGAGCATGCCATAGCCGCCCGAGCCATCGACAAGCTTCACGACCAGTTCGGGCAGGCGTTCGAGGACGTATTTGAGCGCCTGCGGCTCGCGGCAGCGATAGGTCTCGACATTGGGCAGCTTGGCCTCGCCGCCCGAATAGAAGCGCACGATCTCGGGCATGTAGCTGTAGATCGCCTTGTCGTCGGCGATGCCGTTGCCCGGCGCGTTGATGAGCGTGACGTTGCCCGCGCGATACGCCGCCATCAGCCCGGGCACACCGAGCATCGAATCGGCGCGGAATACCAAAGGATCGAGATAGTCGTCGTCGATGCGGCGATAGATCACGTCGACCTTCACCCGCCCGGCGATCGTCTGCATCCAGACGACATCGTCGTCGACCACAAGATCGGCGGGCTCGACCAACTCGATCCCCATGCTGTCGGCCAGGAAGCTGTGTTCGTAATAGGCGCTGTTGAAATGCCCCGGCGTCAGCACGACGCACACCGGGCGCAGGCCGCTACCCTCGGGCGCGACCGATCGCATCGTTTCGTGCAGCCGGTCGGGATAGCTGTCGACCGCGGCGACGCGGAACGAGCGGAACAGCTCGGGGCACAGCCGGATCATCGCCTCGCGGTTTTCGAGCATGTACGACACGCCCGACGGGGTGCGGGCATTGTCCTCGAGCACGTAGAATTCGTCGGGCCCGGTGCGGACGAGGTCGATGCCGCAGATATGCGCGAAGACGCCGTGCGGCGGGCGGATGCCGACGACTTCGTGGCGGAACTGCGCGTTGCCCAGCACCAGTTCGGCGGGCAGCACGCCTTCGGCAAGGATGCGGCGTTCGCCGTAAATGTCGTCGAGAAAGGCGTTGATCGCCTCGACCCGCTGGATCAACCCCTGGCTCAGCCGCGCCCATTCGTCGGCGAGGAACACGCGGGGCACGATGTCGAAGGGGATGATGCGTTCGCTGGCGTCATGGTCGCCATAGACCGCGAAGGTGATGCCGAGCTGGCGGAAGGTGTTCTCTGCCGCCTCGGTGCGGCGCTGAAGCTCCTCGCGCGGGGTTTCGTTGATCCAGGCGGCCAGGGCCGCGAATTCGGGCCGCGGCGCCTGCGGCCCGCCCTTCCCCCAGATTTCGTCGAACGCGCGCGTATCTTCCATTCGACCTCAAAAGCTTCGAGCCGCCGGTTGGTTGCATGCTGCCCGCGAACGTTGGGTCGCACAAGGGCGTTCGGGGGAGGATTAACCTCATTCCTCCCCCTTCAGGGGGAGGGGACCATGCGCAGCATGGTGGAGGGGGCGAGCCACGGGCGACACCGTTTGTGGCAGCCCACTCCACCGCTTCGCGGTCCCCCTCCCCCGTCGGGGGAGGATTAGCTAGTGCGGTTCGCCGGCAGCTCGGTCAGCATCGCCGGGGTCAGCAATTGCGGCAGCACGCGCGGTGCTGCGGCCCCCGGGGCATACCAGAGGTACAGCGGCACGCCGGCGCGGTTATGCCGTTCGATGAAGCGCCCCAGCGCCGGATCGCCATCGGTCCAATCGCCCACCAGCACGCTGACCTTGCCGTCGCCAAACGCCTTGGCGACGCCCCCGGTCTCGATCGCCGCCTTTTCGTTGACCTTGCAGGTGACGCACCAGTCGGCGGTGAAATAGGCGAAGACCGGGCGCCCCTCGGCGCGCAGGCGTTCGAGCGTCGCTTCGCTGAAGGGCTCGGCCCCCAATGCGGCGACTTGCGAGGGTTCGGCGGCGCTGCGCTCGACGCTGGCGACCGCGACCAGGCCGATCGCCAGCGCGACGCCGGCTGGTGCCCATTGCAGCGCCTTGCCCCCTAACTGCCGCCGCCCGGTCCACCACAATGCCAGCGCCAGCACCAATGCCGCCGCCAGCCCCAGCGTCATGCCATCGACCCCCGCCTGCCGCCCCAGCACCCAGGCGAGCGCCAGCGCGGTCAGGAACATCGGCACCGACAGGATATGGCGAAAGGTCGCCATCCACGCGCCGGGCTTGGGCAGCCGCCGGCGAAGCGCGGGGACGAAGCCGAGCAGCAGGAACGGGAGCGCTAGGCCAAGCCCCAGCCCGGCGAACACCAGCATCCCCATCCACCACGGGAGCACCAGCGCTGTCCCCAGCGCCGCGCCCATGAACGGCCCGGTGCACGGCGTCGCGACGAAGGCGGCGAGCGCGCCGGTGAGGAAGGCGCTGCCAGTCCCCTTCGCGCTCATCCGGTTGGCGATGCCCGGCGCGCCGACCTCGAACAGCCCCGCCAGGTTCAGCGCGATCGCGGTGACCAGCAGCAGCAGGAACAGGATGACGCGCGGGTCCTGCAGCTGGAACGCCCAGCCGACGCTTGCCCCCGCCGCGCGCAGCCCGAGCAGGATGCCGCCCAGCGCGAGGCACACCAGCACCACGCCTGCGGTATAGGCGAGCGCCTCGCCGCGCGCGCTGCGCTCATCACCGCCCGCGCGCGCAAGGCTCAATGCCTTGAGGCTGAGGATCGGGAAAACGCAGGGCATGATATTGAGGATCAGCCCGCCGAGCAGCGCGCCAGCGAACGCCAGCAGCGCAGTGGCGACATCGAGCGTCGCCGCCGCCTGCCCCGCCGCGACCGAGCCCGGCACTGCGGTTACCGCAAAGCCCTTGCCCTCGCCGATCGACAACACCCCCTCTACCGCCTGCGGCCCCGCGGTGGGCGCAGTGGTTTCGATGATCAGCAGGTCGCCCTCGCGGCGCACCGTCTGCGGCGCGGCGTAGTTGAGCGCATTGGGCGTCAGCGGGAAGAAATAGGGGTCGGTCGCGGCGGCTTCGGCGGGGAACGGCACCGCGAGGCGGAACATGCCCTCGGCCACCTCGAAGCTCGCCTGCGACCCCAGCGGCTTGGGCAGCCCCGCGCGCCATTGGTCGAACCGCGCGCGTATGTCGGGGGCGATCACGCCGTCGCCAATGGTCAGCTTGGTTGCAAGCCTTTGGCTTTCGGGCACGCAAATCTCGTTGGTGCAGACCAGATAATCGGCCTTCACCGACACCGGCATCACCGTGCCCGGCACGGCATCGGCGGGGATCTTCAGCGTGACGAACTGGGTGAAGCGGCCCTCATAGACATAGTTCATCAGCCCCGCGATCAGCAGCCGCTGCGGCACCGGATATTGCAGCGGCCCGGCGGTGACCCCGGTGGGCAAGCCCCAATCCAGCGTGGTTTCAAGTCCGGCATCGCCGGGGTTCTTCCAATAGCCATGCCAGCCGGGCTGGGGAGTGGAGACGAACGCCAGCGTCACCTCGTCGCCGGGCGCGGGGGTGGCGGTTTCGGGCACCAGCTCGATTGCGATGTGCGGCGCGGCCCCCGCGCCTTGCGCGAACGCCGGCATCGCCAGCGCGAGCATCAACAGGGCGGCAAGGATACGCAACAGGGGCATTGGCGGCTTTCGGGGTGGACGTGTGCGAACACCATAGCGCGCGCCGGTGCGATTTACATACCGCCCTTTCCCCGTTCGTGCTGAGCCTGTCGAAGCACCGTCCTTATCTCTGCATCGTCGCAAAAGGACGGTCCTTCGACAAGCTCAGGACGAACGGGGGTGAGGATCACATTTGCTTCAACCCCAGCATCTTGATGATCCCCGAAAAGTCGGTCGCCGCGCCGCCTTCGTCGACGAAACGCTGGTACATCTCCGCCGCGCGCGCGCCCATCGGGGTGTCGGCCGAAACGCTAGCCGCCGCCTGCATCGCCAGCCGCAGATCCTTGAGCTGAAGCGCGGCGGCGAAGCCGCCCTGCCAGTCGCGATCGGCGGGGGTTTCGGGGCCGATACCGGGGACCGGGCAATAGCTGGTCATCGACCAGCTTTGCCCCGACGATACGCTGGCGATGTCGTAGAAGGTCTGGAGGTCGAGCCCGAGTTTCTGCGCCAGCACGAACGCCTCGCCGGTCGCGACCATCGTCGCGCCGAGCAGCATGTTGTTGCAGATCTTCGCCGCCTGCCCGGCGCCGACCGGCCCGGCATGGATGACGGTCTTGCCCATGTCGGCCAGGAACGGCTCGGCGCGGCGAAACGCTTCCTCGCTGCCGCCCGCCATGAAGGTGAGCGTGCCCGCATTGGCGGCGGCGATCCCGCCCGACACCGGCGCATCGACCATCGTCAGCCCCTTTACCGCCGCCGCTTCGGCGACGCGGCGCGCGGTTTCGACGTCGATCGTCGAACAGTCGATCAGGATCGCGCTCGGCGGTGCGGCGGCGAATACGTCGGTGGTATAGACCGCCTCGACATGGCTGCCCGCTGGCAGCATCGTGATCACCGCCTCTGCCTCGGCGCACGCGATCGCGGCGGAGTCGGCGGGCAGACAGCCGGCGTCCTTGGCGCGGGCGAGTGCGTCGGCCGACAGGTCGAACGCGCGGACGTCGTGGCCGGCCTTGGCCAGGTTCGCGGCCATGCCGCCGCCCATATTGCCCAGCCCGATGAATGCGATGCGTGCCATGTTGCTCTCCTATTCTATCTCCCCTCTCCCCTGGACAGGGGACAGGATACCGCAGCTTGCCAGCTTGCTGGCTAGCGCAGGTTGGTGAGGGGTCGAGCGGCGCACTTACGCCGCGCGGTCGCAAGCGCGACCGCCTACCCCTCACCCAGCTACGACTAGGCCCGCGTGAAGAACGCGGACCAAGTCTGCGCAACCCTCTCCCCTGCAAGCAGGGGCGAGGGAAACTGCGTCACTTCCCAGTCCACACCCCGGCGCGTTTTTCGACGAACGCCGCCATGCCTTCCTTCTGATCCTGCGTGCCGAACAACCCGTGGAACAGCCGCCGCTCAAACTGAACCCCTTGGCTTAGCCCCATGTCAAAGGCAGCGTTCACCATTTCCTTATTCGCCTTCACCGCTAACGGCGCCATGCCCGCAATCGTCGCGGCGGTCTTGACCGCTTCCTCGACCAGATCGGCGGCGGGGATGATCCGGCTGACCAGCCCGGCGCGCTCGGCTTCCTGCGCATCCATCATCCGTCCGGTCAGGCACATTTCCATCGCCTTGGCCTTGCCCACCGCACGCGCCAGCCGCTGCGATCCGCCCATGCCGGGGGAGACCGCCAGCTTGATCTCGGGCTGGCCGAACTTGGCGGTGTCGGCGGCGAGGATGAAGTCGCACATCATCGCCACCTCGCAGCCACCGCCCAGCGCATAGCCAGCGACCGCAGCAATCACCGGCTTGCGCGTGCGGGTGAAGGCGTCCCAGCCGGCGAAGAAATCATGGCCGTACATGTCGGCAAAGCCCTGTGCCTGCATCTCCTTGATGTCGGCCCCCGCGGCGAACGCCTTTTCGCTGCCGGTCAGTACCGCACAGCCCTGCGAGGGATCGGCGTCGAACGCCGCCATCGCATCGAGCAATTCGGTCAGCACCTGCCCATTGAGCGCGTTGAGCGCCTGGGGCCGGTTGAGCGTGACCAGCGTCACCGCGCCGCGCTGTTCGACCAGGATGGTTTCGTAATTCATCGCACTCTTCTCCTTCGTCACCCCGGACTTGATCCGGGGTCCATGCGAAACCTCGGCGTCGGGGGTGCGGCTGATGGGTCGCATGGATGCCGGATCGAGTCCGGCATGACGATATTCAGGCCGGATTCCATTCGTCATCGGCGGGCAGCGGCGCGAAAATCTGGTCGATCAAATGGCCGGTGACCTCCTCGGGGGTCGCTGGCTGCCAGCGCGGCGCGTTGTCCTTGTCGATGATCACCGCGCGCACGCCTTCGATGAAGTCGTGGCGCTGGACGACGTGGCTCGCCACCGCGAATTCCTGGCGCATTTCGTCCTCGAAAGTCGGCATCGTCCGCCCGTCGAGCAGCAGCTTGAGGCTGACCTTCATCGTCTGCGGTGACTTGGTGTCGAGCGTGGCGAGCGTCTGCATCGCCCATTCGCCGCCATCCTCGCGCAGCGCGGCGTAGATGTCCTCGAGCCGATCGCTGGCGAATAGCCGGTCGATCGCCTCGCGCTGCGCCAGGATGCGCGCTTGCGGGGCGGGGGCGGATGCTTCGGTCAGGATCGCCTCGATCGCCTGCGGGTTCTGCGCGATCCGCTGCTTCACGCCGTCGAGCGCCTCTGCCGGCACGAAATGCGTCGCCAACCCAAGTGCAAGGCATTCGCCGCCGTCGATCCGCGCGCCGGTGAGCGCCAGATACTGGCCGATCCGCCCCGGCAGCCGCGACAGATACCAGCCACCGCCGACATCGGGGAACAGCCCGATCCCGGTCTCGGGCATCGCCAGCTTGGTGTTCTGGGTCGCGACGCGGAACGTCGCAGGCTGCGACAGGCCGACGCCGCCGCCCATCGTGATCCCGTCCATGAACGCGACGATCGGCTTGGCATAGGTGAACAGCCGGTGGTTCATCGTATATTCGGCGCGGAAGAAGGCGCGCGCGTCAACGCCGTCCTTGGCCCCGCTCTCGGCGATCATGCGGATGTCACCGCCAGCGCAAAAGCCGCGGCCCTCGGCGTGGTCGATCAGGATCGCCTCGACCGCGGGCTCCTCGACCCAGGCATCGAGCGCGGCGGTGATTGCGTCGCACATCGGGTGCGTGAGCGCATGGATCGCCTTGGGCCGGTTGAGCCGGATTCGACCGATGCGGCCCTCGGTGGTGATGAGAACTTCTTCCACGCCTGCTCCTTCATTTCCCTCTCCCCTGGATAGGGGAGAGGATACCGCAGCTTGCCAGCTTGCTGGCTAGCGCAGGTTGGTGAGGGGTCGAGCGGCGCTCGCGCCGCGCGGTCGCGAGCGCGACCGCACCACCCTCACCCAGCTTCGACTAGGGCCGCATGAAGAATGCGACCCAAGTCTACGCATCCCTCTCCCGCCAGCGGGAGAGGGAGTTCAACCCTGCCGCACCAGATCACGGCCGACGATCATCCGCATCACCTGATTGGTCCCCTCGAGGATCGAATGCACCCGCAGGTCGCGCCAGAAGCGCTCGATCGGGTAATCCTGCAAATAGCCATAGCCGCCATGTAGCTGCAGCGCATCGTTGACGATCTTCGATCCATTGTCGGTGGCCAGCCGTTTCGCCATCGCGGCAAAGCGTGTCTTGTCGGGGGCATTGGCGGTAACCTTGGCCGCTGCGACATACAGCAGCGCCCTTGCCGCCTCGAGATCGGTCGCCATGTCGGCGAGCATGAACTGGGTGTTCTGGAACTCGGCGATCGGCTGGCCGAATTGCTGGCGATCCTTGGTATAGGCGATGCTCTCGTCGAGGCAGCGCTGCGCCCCGCCGAGCGAACATGCGCCGATATTCAGCCGCCCGCCATCGAGCCCCATCATCGCGATTCGGAAGCCCTCGCCCTCGCCGCCGACCAGATTGGCCACCGGCACGCGCACATCCTCCAGGATCAACTGCCGCGTCGGCTGCGAATGCCAGCCGAGCTTCTTCTCGTTCGCACCAAAGCTGACACCGGCCATGTCCTTTTCGATCGCCAGGCAAGAAATGCCCTTCGGCCCGTCCTCGCCGGTGCGGACCATCACCAGGTACAGCTCGTTCTCGCCCGCACCCGAGATGAACTGCTTGCTGCCGTTGACGACGTAGTGGTCGCCATCCTTCACCGCGCGGGTCTTGAGCGCCGCGGCGTCGGAGCCCGAAGACGGTTCGGTCAGCGCGTAGGACGCGATCCAGTCCATCGTCGTCAGCTTGGAAAGGTAGCGGGCTTTCAGGTCGGCGCTGCCGAAGCGGTCGAGCATCCAGGCGGCCATGTTGTGAATGCTGATGAACGCGCTGGTCGAGGGACAGCCATAGGCCATCGCCTCCATGATCAACGCCGCCTCGAGCCGCCCGAGCCCGATGCCACCGCCTTCCTCGCTGACATAGATCGCCGCGAAGCCAAGCTCTGCGGCGGCCTTGATCGTCTCGCGCGGGAAGATGTGCTTCTCGTCCCATTCGGCGGCGAACGGGGTGATCCGGTCGGCGGTGAATTTCCGCGCGAGCTCCTGGATCTCGCGCTGGTCGTCGGTGAGGTCGAACTGGTTCATTACGATTCCTTTGCCGCGACCGGGTGAACGGTCGCTTCGGTCTTCATTTGATCACGTATCCGTCATGCCGGACTTGATCCGGCACCCAGGGCCACGCAGGATGCCGCCCGTGGCTCTGGGTCCTGGCTTTCGCCAGGATGACGATGGGGGGATCGAACATGGCGAAAATCCCCACCGTCTATATCGTCGCAAGCCAGCGCAACGGCACGATCTACACCGGCGTCACGTCCAACCTGCTCGGGCGCATCCATCAGCATCGCACTAAGGCGTTCAGGGGTTTCTCCGCCGAGTATGGCTGCGATCGCCTGGTCTGGTTCGAGGTCCACGAAACGATGGAATCAGCGATCGTCCGAGAAAAGCGGATCAAGAACTGGCACCGTAGTTGGAAGCTCGAGCTGATCGAAACGGACAACCCGACCTGGCGCGACCTGGCGCTCGATCTGGGGTTCGACCCGCTCGACCCACCCCCACCGTCATCCTGACGAAAGTCAGGACCCAGAGCCGCAGGCGGCATCGCCCGTAACCCTGGATCCCGGATCAAGTCCGGGATGACAAAGGTAAACGACGCCAAATCCACCACTCCACCGTCATCCTGACGAAAGTCAGGACCCAGGGCTGCAGGCGACACCGCCCGTAACGCTGGATCCCGGATCAAGTCCGGGACGACGGACTGAAGCACCGACATCCCTCACCCCATCGTCGGAATAACGAACGCATTGGCAGCATCGCCCACCCCGCCATCGGGCCAGCGCTGGGTGATCGTCTTCACCTTGGTCCAGAAACGGACGCCTTCCATGCCGTGCTGGTTGGTGTCGCCGAACGCGCTTCGCTTCCAGCCGCCGAAGCTGTGATACGCCACCGGCACCGGGATCGGCACGTTGATGCCGACCATGCCGACATTCACCCGCGCGGCGAATTCGCGCGCGGCGTGGCCGTTGCGCGTGAAGATCGCGACGCCGTTGCCATATTGATGCTCGCTCGGCAGCCGAAGCGCGGTTTCGAAATCGGGGGCGCGGACGATCTGGAGGACCGGGCCGAAGATTTCTTCCTTATACGCCTGCATGTCGGGAGTGACATGGTCGAACAGGCTGGGGCCGATGAAGAAGCCCTGCTCATGCCCCTGCAATTTGAAGCCGCGCCCGTCGACGACCAGTTCGGCGCCTTCGTCGACGCCGGTCTGGATCCAGTTTTCGACGCGCTGCTGGTGCGCGGCGTTCACGACCGGACCGTAATGCGCGTCGTTGTCGGTCGACACGCCGATGCGCAACGCGGCGATCGCGGGCAACAGCTTTTCGCGCAAGGCATCGGCGGTCTTCTCGCCCACCGGCACCACCACCGGCAGCGCCATGCAGCGCTCGCCCGCCGAACCGAAGGCTGCGCCCGTCAGGTCGTTCACCACCTGGTCGAGATCGGCGTCGGGCATGACGATGCCGTGATTCTTCGCGCCGCCCATCGCCTGCACCCGCTTGCCCGCCGCGACACCGCGCCGATAGACATAGTGCGCGATGTCCGACGATCCGACGAAGCTCACCGCGCTGATCGCCGGGTGGTCGAGGATCGCGTCGACCATCTCCTTGTCGCCATGCACCACCTGCAAGATGCCCTCGGGCAGGCCGGCCTCAAGCATCAGTTCGGCCAACCGCACCGGCACCGAAGGATCGCGCTCGCTGGGCTTGAGCAGGAACGCATTGCCGCAGGCGATCGCGACGCCGCTCATCCACAGCGGGATCATCGCGGGGAAGTTGAACGGGGTGATGCCAGCGCCGATGCCCAATGGCTGGCGCATCGAATAGACGTCGATCCCCGGCCCCGCGCCTTGGGTATATTCGCCCTTGAGCACGTGCGGGATTCCGCAGGCGAATTCGATCACTTCGAGCCCGCGCTGGATGTCGCCCTTCGAATCGGCGATCACCTTGCCGTGTTCGGACGACAGCAGGTGCGCGAGTTCGTCGATATGCGCTTCGACCAGCGCCTTGAACTGGAACATCACGCGCGCGCGGCGCTGCGGGTTGGTCGCCGCCCAGGCCGGTTGCGCCGCTTGTGCCGCCGCGATCGCCGCGTCGAGCGTCGCTTGGGTGCCGAGGTTCACCCGCGCCTGCACCTGGCCGGTATTGGGGTCGAAAACGTCGCCGGTACGCGCCGAAGTGCCGCCGGCACCGCCCGCGATCACATGATCAATGATCCGCATCTCATCTCCTGACGTCTGTCTGTCGCGACCGCGCGCTCGGTCCAGGAGCGAAGCGGCCGTTCTGCCTGCGTGGGTTCCGCAGGTCGTGTGCGCACCCCCTAACGCACCCGGCGCGACAAGAAAATGGCCGCCCGACCGACTTTCGCGGGTCGAGCGGCCATAGGGCGCCGCGCTGGAGGGGGGAGGCCGCGCGGCGGCGATCGGGTCAGCTTGCGGCGCTGCTCCGGATCGTGCCGTTGACGCCCGCGGGGAAGAACCCGCCCGCAGTCGCCGCCATGCGGTTGAGATAGACGATGTTGAGCACCTGCCCCGCCGAGCGGCTATAGGCGAGGCCACTGGCATCGGTCGGCACGATGTTCGACCGCGTCACGCCGTTGCTGGTCGTCGCGCGGACGCCCTGGTCGAGATCGGTCGCACCGTCGAGGCTGTCGCGCGCGTCCGAAATCGCTTCGGTCGCCGCGATCAGCGACGGAGTATCGATCCCCTTGCGATACAGCACGGTGCGAACGAGGCCGGCGTGATACGCCTCGGCCGCGAGCAACCCTGCCGCTGCCTCGAGGAAGGTCTTGTTGGTCAGCAAGGGCGACGCGCCCTTGTACGCGGTGACCCCGACATCCTCGAAGATATAGGCGGCGAGCAGGAAGTTCTCGTCGTTCGCATAGGGATCGAACGCGACCCCCGCGCCGACCAACCCGGCAGCACGCGCGGCGTTGGAAAACGCGCCGTTCGCAGCCGATCCGATGTCGATCGCGGGCTGCGCCACCCGCGCCGCGCCAAGCGCGCTGCGCAGGAACAGCACATGCTGGCGCTCGTCATTGGCGATTTCGCGCGCATAGGCCGCCACCAGCGGATCGGTGAAATTCACCTGCCGACCGCCGGTAACCGCGCCCTGCGTTCCCGCACCGGTCAACGCGTCGTTGGGAAGCCCCGCACCGGTCGCCGCGAACAGGTAGAATTGCGCTTCGAGATATTCGAGGTTCAGCGCGAAGTTGAGCACATCGCCATCGGTGATCGCCGCTGGCGTCGGGGTCGGGGTAGGCGTCGGCGCGGGGGCCGGCGGCGGGTTGCCCGGAAAATCGCCGCTGTCGTCGCAGGCCGCGAGCATCGATGCCCCGGCAACCGCGAGCCCGGCGGTGCCCGCCATCTTGAGCATCGCCCGACGGCTCTCGCGCCGGGCTTCGCCCGCCGCCAATACGTCGAGGAGCAGGTTCTGATCGTTCATGTCGTATCCTCCCTCTTTCTCAGTTCGCGGCGCTGGTGCGGATGGTGCCGTTCATGCCTGCGGGATAGAACCCGCCGCGGTCGGTCATCATGTTGTTGAGGTACACGATGTTGAGCACCTGGCCGGCGCTGCGGCTGTAGGCGAGGCCGTTCTCGTCGAGCGGGACGATGTTCGAAGCGTTGCCGATATTGGCGACGCCCTGGTCGAGATCGGTGGTGCCATCGAGGCTGTCGCGCGCGCCCGAAATTGCTTCGGTCGCCTGGATCAGCATCGCGCTCGGGGTCTCGATCCCCTTGGCGTACAGCACGGTGCGCACCAACGCGGCATGGTACGCCTCGACCGCGAGCAGCCCGGCGGCGGCTTCGAGGAACACCTTGCTGGTGATCAGCGGCGATGCGCCCTTGTACGCGGTGACGCCGACATCTTCGAAGATGAACGCACCGAGCAGGAAATTCTCGTCGCTGGCATAGGGATCGAAGCTGGTGTTGCCGGGGCCGATCAGGCCGGCGGCGCGCGCCGCGCTCGAAAACGCGCCGGTCGGCGTCGAGCCGATGTCGATCGCCGGCTGGGCAACGGTCGCGCTGCCGAGCGCGGTCCGCAGGAAGCGGACATGCTCGACTTCATCGGCGGCGATTTCCTGCGCATAGGCGGCAACCACCGGATCGGTGAAGGCCACCTGCCGGCCGCCGCTGACCGCGCCCCGCGTACCGGTGCCCGTCAGCAGGTCGTTGGGCAGGCCCGAACCAGTCGCGGCATAGAGATAAAATTGCGCCTCGAGATATTCGAGGTTGAGCGCGAAGTTGAGGATATCGGCATCGGTGATCGCCGGTGCGGCCTGCGCCATCAGCGGCGACGATTTCGTCGCGATCATCGCGCCGCCCGCCACCGCCGCGGCAACGCCGAAGCTACGGAAGAAATCGCGGCGATCCTCCAGGCGCAGCGCCCGCTTGTCGAACATTTCGACCATTTCGCTACTGTCAGTCATCGGCAGCCTCCCTTGATCGCCCATTCATGTGGACGCGAAAGCTACGCCGCGCCGCGCCGACAAAGACGCAGTTGCGCGCGATCTTTTATATTCTTCGAGGTGCGCATCTTTTCAGCGCCGCGCGTCGAACCTTCGCTGAGCGAAATGTCGAAAGAGGGTCCGTGCTACGCTTGAATGAAACCCAGCAGATCGAACGCGATTCTGGCCGGCGCACGTCGTCGATGGAAAACCGGCTAATAGCCGCGCTGCCGCGCGAAGACGGTGCGGCGCTCGCCGCGCTCGCCCAGCCGATGACGCTTCGCGCGGGCGAACCGGCGGTGGTTGCCGGCGGCGCAGCGGTGTTGTGGCTGCCCGACACCGCGGTGCTGTCGTTCGGCGAGACGCTTGCCGAACGCAATGTCGAATGCGGCATCGTCGGCGCCGAGGGCGCGATCGGCTGGGAGCCGCTGATCGGCCTGCCGCAATCGAACCAGCGGGTCGCGGCGCTGGTCGGCGGCAGCCTGCACGCGATACCGTGCGGCCAGGCGGCGGCGCTTTGCGACCAACGTCCGGCGATCCTCGCGCACCTGCTGCGCTATCGCGAGACGTTGTTGATTCAGATGCGCTGGACGATCGCCGCGCGGCTGCAGAACGGGCCCGATCGCCGGCTGGCGCGCTGGCTGTGCATGCTGCACGACCGGGTCGAGGGCGACACGCTCGACATCACCCATCTGCGCCTGGCGGCGTTCCTCAACGCGCGACGCGCGAGCATCACCGATTCGCTCCACGTGCTCGAAGGCGAGCGGATCGTCCGCTGTACCCGCGGCAAGATCTTCGTTCGCGATCGCGGCGCGCTCGAAGCCGCGGCGGGACCGGCCTATGGCCCTGCCGAGGCCGCCTATGCTGCGCTGTTCGAGCGGTAGACCCCAACCCAGAGCAGGGGGTGCCGAGCTTGTCGAAGCACCGTTCTTCTTTTTCGTGCCGCCCAAAGAGGGAAAAGCGGTGCTTCGGCAAGCGCAGCACGAACGGGGAAAGGGTGGCCCCTTCCCCGCTACAGCAGCGTGATCCGCGCCGTGCCCAGGATATCGCCGGTCGGGGCGGCATGCGGTGCGCCATCGGCGGGTTCGAGCGTCAGCGCCAGCGTCGCACCGTCGGCGAGCAGTCGCCCGGTGTCAGCCGCCAACCGCACTTCGCTCTCGCCGTCGCGCGCGATCAGGCCGAGCGAGGTCGGCGCGCCGCCTTCGGGAATGACCCACAATTCGGGCTCGCCGGCGCCCGCCGGGATCGCGGTCGCGCGGACGCGCAGCACGCCACCCTGCGGGTCGAGGCGCATCGCCAGCATCGACGCGCCTTCGCCGTCGTTGAGCTGCGCGACCAGCGTCTCGGTCGGCAAAGGTTCGGGCGGCAGCGGTTCGGGTGCTTCGGCGACGACCACCGGCGGCGGTGCGACCGGATCGGGCTGGGTGACCAGCATCAGCGCCAGCGTCGCAGCGATCGCGGCGAAACCCGCGGTCGCCCATTTCCAGCCGCCCGCCCCGCCGGTCAGCGCCGGGCCGGGATCGTTCGCGGCGATCGGCGGCAAGCGCTGCTCGACCGCGCTCCACACGCGCTGCGTCGGCGCGATCGGCGTAATTTCGGCATAGAGCCCGGCAAAGCGCTGGTCCCAGGCATCGACTTCGGCGGCGAACACCGGATCCTCGGCGCGCAGCTGCTCGGCCGCGAGCCGCTCGGCGCCGCTCAGCAGCCCGAGCGACAATTCGCCCGCCAGCAACGCGCGCTCCTCGGGGGTCATCGGCTCAACCATGATCGATGCACCGTTTGAGCCGTTCGAGGCCGCGGCGGACCCAGCTCTTCATCGTGCCCAACGGCACCGACGCGCGCTCGGCGAGCTCGGCATAGGTGTAGCCATCGAAGAACGCAGCGCGGATCGAGTGATGCTGATGCTCCTCGAGCGTGTCGAGGCATTGTGCCAGCAGCATCCGTCCTTCGTGATCGACCATGTTCTCATCGGTGGAAGCTACGTCGGCGAACGCGGTCTGGATGAGTTCATCGGGATCTTCGAGCCGGCGCTCGCTGGTGCGGCGCCAGTCGATCGCGCTGTTGCGCGCGATCGCGCACAGCCAGGTGATCGGGCTCGCCCGCTCGCGATCGAAGCGCGCGGCACGGTGCCAGACCTTGAGATAGACTTCCTGCAGCACGTCTTCGGCCGATTCGCGGTCCTTCACGATACGGAAGCATACGCCGAACAGCTTGGCCGAGGTGCGGTCATAGACCGCCTTCAGCGCAGCGCGATCACCCGCCGCGACGCGCGCGATGTCATCGCACAGCAGGGCACGCGCACTATCGGCGTCGGTCATGCGGTAACTGGGTCCGGCAACGTACGCATCGACATGCTTCTATGGCCGCGATCGTGGCGGCACAAGGGTACAGAACGTGCAGAAGCCATGCCGCTCGGCCCCACGTTCACGCGGCATATTCGCGTTCGCGATAATCGAACCAGGCGACATCGGCGGGCATCGCGGTGCCCGCCATGTCCTGCGCCGCGACCCCGACGAAGGCGCCGGTGAAGTTCGCCATCCCCGGTGCGCTCGCCTCGTCCGACAGGATGCTCGCGTCGAACAATTGCGGCAGCCAGGTCCAATCGGCGTCGCCCTCGCAACGATAGCGAAAGCGCAGCCGCTCGAAATCGACCTCGACGCCGAGTTCGATCGCGCCGTCGGGAATCGCGATCGGCGCGGTGAAGGCATCGGCCTGCGGGCTGTCGGGCAGCGCCGACATCACCGCCAGATGTCGCCCGATCGCGTCGTCGTGGCTGACGTACAGGTAATGGAACTTGGTGCCGTTATAATAGCAGACCAGTCCCGCCATCTGCTGGAAGTGCGCGGGTGCGACTTCGATCCGCGTCTGCGCGGTGTAGCAAAATGCCTGTTGCCGCCGCGCGACCAGCGCTTGCTCGAACACGCTGCCGATCGTCTCGCGGCCATAGAGCCGCAAATGCCCCGGACGCGCGGTGAGCGAGAAGATGCGATCGGGTTCGGGGGTGCGCAACCACTGGAAATCGATCGGCAGTTGGGGCGTGTCGAAGCGGGTGCGCTCCTGCCGCGGTTCGGGCGGTGCGGCATCATGCTCGACCGCGAGCACCGGCATCGCATCGCCCGCAAGCGTGTAGAGCCAGCCATCGTCGCCCCAGCGCATCGGCTGGATCGCGGTCTCGCGCCCCATCACGCAGCGCCCGCGATTGGGGAGCGGGCGGCCGCACAGATAGGCCAGCCACGGCGTCCCGTCGGGCGCCTCGACCAGATCGGCATGGCCCGCGCGCTGGAGCGGCGCGTCGGGGCGGTTGCGCGCGGTGAGGATGTAGCGATCGGGATGGAGCTCATACGGACCGGTGAGCGTGCGCGACCGCGCCATCGTCACCGCGTGGTTCCATCCCGTCCCGCCCTCGGCGGTCAGCAGATAATAATAGCCGTCGCGCCGGTAGATATGCGGCGCTTCGGTAAGACCCAATTCGGTGCCTTTGAAAATCAGGTGGCGCTCGCCCACCAGCGCGCGCACGGTCGCATCATA
Source organism: Sphingomonas sp. S1-29 (assembly GCF_026167545.1). Lineage (NCBI taxonomy): Bacteria > Pseudomonadati > Pseudomonadota > Alphaproteobacteria > Sphingomonadales > Sphingomonadaceae > Sphingomonas > Sphingomonas sp. S1-29. The sequence goes on from NZ_CP110678.1 coordinate 1,366,418, forward strand.
TTCCTGCAGCACGATGCCGGCGAAACGATTGCGGCCGGGGCGATGGTCCCACAGCATATTCGAGACATATTGCCGGCCGTCCTCATCGGTGAACAGCGACGGGTCGAAGCCGCTGCTGTTGAGATACACCCGATCCGACCATGGCCCGTCGATCGACGGCGCGGTCACCAGATAATTGTGGAAATCGCGCAGCGACGCCCCCGAAGCGCCGCCGGTGGTGGTGCGGCCATAGCGTTTGACGTCGGTATAGACGAGGTGGAACAGCCCGTTCGCATAGGTCAGGCACGGCGCCCACACCCCGCAGCTGTCGGGATCGCCGCGCATGTCGAGCAGGTCGGCACGCGCAAGCGGGCGCGCGACCAGTGTCCAGTTCGCCAGATCGGTCGAATGGTGGATCTGCACCCCCGGAAACCATTCGAAGGTCGAGGTGGCGATGTAATAATCGTCGCCGACACGGACGATCGAGGGGTCGGGGTTGAACCCCGGCAGGATCGGATTGCGGATCATGCGGCGACATCCTGTCCTTGGGGTTCGGGGGCGACCGCGGGCGGCTTGACCACCGTCCACAGCACCACGGCGGCGAGCAGGTCGAGCATCGACAACGCGACGAAGAAGGGCTCGTAGCCGATCGTCGTCACCAGCGTGCCGATCGCGACCGAGAACAACAGCACCCCCAAATTGGCGAAGGTGCCGCCGATCCCCGCGACGGTGCCGATCTCGTTCTGCGGGAACAGATCGGTGGCAAGCGTGATGCAGGTCACCGACAGCATCTGGTGCGCGAAGCCGCCCAGGCTCAGCAGCGCGATCGCGGCATAGGGACTCTCGACGCTGCCGACGAAGATCATGCACGTCATCAGCAGCGCGCCGATCGTGAACGCCCCGCGCCGCGCGTTGATCAGGCCAACCCCGCGCCGCCGCAGCCACGCCGCCATCGCGGGGCCGGCCATGCAGCCGAAATCGGCGGCGACGAAGGGCAGCCACGCGAACATCGCGATCTGCGCCAGGTCGAAGCCGCGCGCGGTGACCAGGTAGAGCGGCAGCCAGAAGGTGAGCGTCCCCCAGGTCGGATCGGCGAGGAAGCGCGGCAGCACGATGCCCCACAGGTTGCGCTGGCGGAGCAAGGTCGGGATCGACCGCCGCGGGCCGACCGCCAGATGCGCCTCGCGCCCGGTCGCAATCAGCGCGCGCTCTTCCTCGCTCAGCCGCTGGTGCGTCTCGACCGATCGATAGGTGAACAGCCACAGCACGACCCACAGCCCTGCCAGGATCCCGACCACCACGAACGCCGCACGCCAGTTCCACCAAAGTATCGCGCCCGCGACCAACGGCGGCGCGAGCATCGACCCGAACGACGCGCCGACATTGTAGATACCGCTGGCAAAGCCGCGTTCGCGCGCAGGAAACCATTCGGCGACCACCTTGAGCCCGCCGGGATGCGCGGTGCCCTCGGCAAAGCCGAGCGCGGCGCGAAGCCCCATCAGCGACAGCCAGCCGGTCGCCAGGCCATGCGCCATCGTGATGACCGCCCAGGCGCTGGCGAAGATCGCCAGCCCCATACGAAGCCCGATCGTGTCGAGCAGATAGCCCGCGACCGGCTGGAGCATGATGCCCAGCTGGAACGCGCCGGTGATCCAGCCATATTCGCGCTCGCCGATCCCCAGATCGGCGAGCACCGTCGGCGCGGCGACGCCGAGCGTGCTGCGCGTCAGATAATTCAGGCTGGTGCCGATCATCACCACGCCGATCAGCCACCAGCGCAGATTCTTGATCGGGCGGCGGGCAGCCTTCACGAAGCGACCCGCAGCTGCTGGATCACCACGCCTGGATCGATCATCCAGATACGGATGCGGTGCTTGCCAGCGCTACCCACGCGATGCGTCGAGCTGGTGGTGCGTGCGGCGTTGGCCACGGCTTGCTCCCATTCCCTTTCGCCGGTGCCCTTCCACAGGTCGATCACCTGCGGCGCTGCGTCGTCGATCGCGATCGCATAGCGGCGTCCGGTGCCCACGACGTCGAGCGAAGGGGCGGCGAGCACATCGATGCGGACATCGCCCGCACGCGGCAGCGTCACCGTGTATTCGAGCATCGGCCCCTGCCCCGGCGCCTGGATCGGTGCGGTCTGCGGCCAGGGCGTTACCGCGGCGCCGGTGATGCCGAGGCCGGGTACGGTCAGCCAGCGGGTCGCATCCTTGCCCGCGCGAACCGCGGTGTGCGCGGTGGCATCGATCTCAATCGGTCGCGCGGTCGTGGCGGGACGCGGCGCGGGCTTGATCGGGCTGCCGGCGGCCACGCGTTGTACCACCGGCATGATATCCTGATCGGGCTGCTGCCAGCTCGTATAGCCGATATGCGTCTGCGCCATCATGTGCTTCCACTTGCCGCCGCCCAGCGATTCATAGCGATCGCGGATCACGCGGTCCTGCGCGAACAACCGCTCGGCCTCGTCGGCCAGCGCGTTGGCGCGGGGATCGTTCGCTGCGGCGGCGGCGCGGTTGCGCGCGACGGTAACGTATAGCCGCGCGAGATTGCCCGCCGCCTGCACGGGATGTTCGACCAGTTGGTAGAAGGCATCGCTCGCCCCCGGCGCGACGCTCGGCCGCACCGCCGCGACATCGCGATCGAGCGCCGCCCATTCGGCGAGCACGCGATCGGCGGTACCGTCCGCCAGGCTCCAGCTATCGGGCGACCAGAGCTCGGGCTTTTGCCGCGCCAGATAGCGCGTGGTGCGATCGAGGATCGACGCGATCGCCGGCGCCGGCGCGGCGCCGAACTGCTCGGTCGCCCAGGCCTGGTGATACCCGGCCATCTTCTCGACCGTCATCGCCGCGGGGTCCCACGCCATGTCGAGGAAGAAGCTGGTCGGCAATTCCATCGGCTTGAGGTCGCCGACGTTGACGATCCACATCCGATCGACGCCATGCGCGGCGGCCAGCGACATCTGCTCCCAGGTCCGCGAAATCTGGTTGGTGTTGAGCCACTTATAGTTGCGCGGCCCGCCGACATAATCGAAGTGATAATAGACGCCATAACCGCCGGGCCGGGTGACGCCGGGCTTGGGCAGGCGGCGGATATTGCCCCAATTATCATCGGCGAACAGCAGGGTCACGTCGTCGGGAACGCGCATCCCCTGGTCGTAATAATCCTGCACTTCCTTGTAGAGCGCCCAGACCTGCGGCGTCTGCTCGGCGGGCTTGCCGGTGACGTCGGCGAGAATCTTGCGCTGGTCGGCGACGATCGTCTCGAGCAATTTGGTCGCGGTGCCGGTGGTCATCGGCTCGTCGCCATCGCCGCGCATGCCCACGGTAATCACCGTCTCGCGCCCCGCATTGCGCTTGATCCCATCGGCCCAGAAACGCTGCAATTCGGCGGGGTTGGTGTTGTAATCCCATGCGCCGCCCTTGCCGCGCGCCCATTCGACATGCGCGCGCTGCATCGGTTCGTGGTGCGAGGTGCCAAGCACGATTCCCATACGCTGCGCCAGCGCCGCGCTCTTGGGATCGTCCTGCCAAAGCGACTTGCCCCACATGGCCGGCCATAGATAATTGCCCTTCAGCCGCAGCGTCAGCTCGAACACCCGCTCATAGAATTTGGCGTTGATCCCGCCGAAGCTGGTCCGCGCCCATTCGCCGAGCGCCGGCTCCTCATCATTGAGGAAGATACCGCGATAGCGCACCGCCGGCGCGTCGATCCGCCGGCCCGGCGTGACGAACAGGCTCGCCTTGGTCGCGACCGGCACATCGGCCCACCAGTTCCACGGCGACACCCCGGCGCGGCGCGAAAGGTCGTAAGTGCCGAAGATTGCCCCACGCCGATCGCTCCCCGCGATCACCAGCGCGCGCGCAACTCCGGGCATCGGCGCGTCGACCACCTGCTGGACATAACCCTCCCAGCGCCCGGCGAGCGTCGAGACGTCGAGCTTACCTTCGGCAATCAGCCGGTCGACCAGGGGGCTGGCCCCCACCACCCCGATCAGCACCGCGCGATCGGGCGCGACGTCGGCCCGCCCCGCGACCGCCGCCAGATCGCGCGTCAGGTCTTCGGCTGCGTCGCGCACTCCGGCATCGGTGACACCCTCGACCACCACCCGCGCGGCGACCCCGCGCTCGATCAGCGACAGCGCGCCGGTGGTATTGCGATCGCACATGCTCACCGCCTCGGTGCAGGCAAAAGCGGGGGTGGCGGCAAGCGAAACGATCGCGGTGGCGATCAGGCAGGCGGTGCGCATGGTCTGGTTCCTGTTCATTTGCCGGTCGCCGTCACGACGACGCGGGTCGGTGCCAGCCCATCGGCTTCGGCAACCAGGGTGATCGGCCCCTTGCCGCCGGGGCGGGCGCGGACGATCGCAAGCGCCTTGCCGTTGAAGGCGGCGCGGGTGGCGGAGGGGAAAGCGGTCAGGTCGGTCGGGTCGCCATTGTCGGTCGCGACCAGTTCACCCGGCCCCTCGACGCGGAAGCGGATCGGCATCTTGGCGCGCGGCGCGATCCGGCGCTGCGAATCGACGACATCGACGGTGACGAAGGCGAGGTCACGGCCATCGCCCGCAATCCGCGACCGATCGGCGGTGGCAGACAAGGCACTCGCCTCCCCCACCGTCTCGACACTGGCGTCGGCCCAGGGCTTGCCCTCCTTCCACGTCACCACCTGCAGCACGCCCGGCTGATAGGTCACGAAGTCCCAGCGGAAGCGATAGGCAAAGGGGGCGCGCTTGATCCGCCCCTGCGACTCGCCATTGACGAACAATTCGGCTTCGTCGGCGGAACTGAACACATGCACCGGCGTCACCTCGCCCTCGCGCCCCGGCCAGGTCCAATGCGGCAGGATATGCGCGAATTTGAGGTCGGGGCGCCAGCGCGCCTGATAGAGATAGAAGCGATCCTTGCGGAACCCCGCCAGGTCGACGATCCCCGAATAGGAGCTGCGCGAGGTATAATAAGGCGTCGGCTCGCCGAGATAGTCGAAGCCGGTCCAGACGAACTCGCCCGCGACATCGGGGTTCTGGTCGATCGCCGAAAATTCGCGATCGGCCGACGATCCGAAATCGGACGCGTGGAGCTCATAGGCGCTGACGTGATGCGTCACCGGATCGCCCCCCGATCCCGGCCGCACCGGCCCGCTGACGCTGCCCGACACCGGGAACAGGTATTCGCCGCGGCTGCTCAGCGCCGACGCGCTTTCGCTCTCGAAGATCACCTTGTCGGGGAATTTCGCGCGGAACGCGGGATATTGGCCGGGCAAGGTGCGGATACCCGAGCCCTGATAGTTGATGTTAATGACGTCCATCTCGGCGGGCATCGGCATGTCGGGCTTGGCATAATTCATCGCGCTGGTGGCTGGGCGGGTATCCTCCTCGCGGACGATGCCGACCAGCTTGCGCGCGATCGCCGCGCCCTCCTCGCCGGTATATTGCTCGCCTACCTCGTTGCCGACGCTCCACAACATGATCGAGGGGTGGTTGCGGTCGCGGCGCAGCATCGACCGCAGATCGGCCTCGTGCCAATCGGGGAAGATCAGGTGGAAATCGAGCGGGGTCTTCTTGCGCTCCCACGAATCGAACACCTCGTCGATCACCAGGAACCCCATCCGGTCGGTGAGGTCGAGCAGTTCGGGCGCGGGCGGATTGTGGCTCATGCGGATCGCATTGACCCCCATTTCGCGCAGGATTTCGAGCTGGCGTTCGGCGGCGCGCACGTTGAACGCCGCCCCCAATGCGCCGAGATCATGGTGGTTGTTCACCCCGTTCAGCCGCACCGGCTGGCCATTGACGATCACCCCGCGCGGCCCAGCGAATTCGATGTCGCGCACCCCGAACGGCGTTTCATAGCTGTCGACGACACGCCCGCCGACGCGAACGCTCGACACCGCGACATATCGGTTGGGCTGCTGCGTCGGCGGCGGCCCCCAAAGCCGCGGATTGGCGATCACCGTCGCGCCATCGAACCGCGCCGAGCCCTTGGCGGCTACCTGCTGCCGCGCCGCCGCGATGCGCGCGACCGGACGACCGGTGTGGCGGCCATCGGCCCCCAGCACATACAGGTCGCTTGCGACTTCCACCGTCGCCGCCGCGTCCGAATCATTGTCGATCGTCAGCGCCAGCGTGACCTCGGCGGCTGCCTTGTCGACCTTCGGGGTGCGCACGATGCTGCCCCAATGGCCGACATGCACCGGCGCGGCCTTCACCAGCCACACGTCGCGATACAGCCCACCGCCGGGATACCAGCGCGCCGATTCGGGCGGATTGTCGAGCCGGATCGCCAGCTGGTTGCGTCCACCGGGCACGACATGCGGCGTCAGGTCAAGCCGCCAGCCATTATAGCCATAAGGCCAGCCGCCCACGAGCCGACCGTTCAGCCACACCGTCGCATAGGACATCGCCCCATCGACATCGAGGAAGATCGAGCGCCCGGCATCGCGCGCGGGGATGTCGAGCGTCTTGCGATACCAGCCGATCCCCCAGCTCTTGAGCCGGCCCATCCCGCCATAAGGGCCGTCCTTGATGAACGGGCCGGCGATCGCCCAGTCGTGCGGCAGCGTTACCTTGGTCCAGGCGCTGTCGTCGAACCCCGACTGGACATAGGCAACGTCGCTGCCGGGATCGCCTGCGGGGCGGACATGCCACTTGGCGGGATCGGCGATAAAGGCGTTGGCGGTGGGCAAAATCCACGGCTTGAGCACACGGCTGTCGCCCGCGCGCACCGCCACCGCATCCTCGGGCTCGGCATCGGCGACGCGACCATCGGCGCTGCGCTCGACGACGGGACGGACGTCGTAGCGAAGATCGGTGGTCATGCCGGCGGGATCGCCGCGCGTGAAACGCCAATTATCGTCGATGCGGATTCGCTCACGCCCGACCGCGGTTTGCGCGATCGCCGCAGTCGCCAGCAATGCCCAAAGCACCGCCAGCCCGAAGGCGATGGACAGCCTTTCCCCAGCGCCCATGGTCCGATCAAACCGCATCGTCTCTCCCCTCGCGACCGCTGCTCGCAGCCTGTTTTAGGTTAGCGTTACCATCACGATGGCTGCCCATCGGGTCAACCCGCCGTACCGTCTTTAATACCGGTCGCCGCCAATTGACACCGTTGTCCTGACAGCGGTATCAGCGCAACAGCCGATCCGGTTGGACCGGCCCTTTGCGACCCCGAAGCTCGGGGCGTCGACACGGGAGAGGGAAAGAAATGGACACCATTGGAATGTCGCGTCGCGTCGCGACGATGTCGGCGATGCTGCTGACGACCGCCGCCTGGCCGGCCTTTGCGCAGACCACCCAAACCACGCCGCCCGCTCCGACCGCATCGTCGAGCAGCAGCGCCAACGAAGCGCCCAGCATCGCTGCGCAGGACGGCGCGGGCCAGACTCAGCCGACCGCGATCGATTCGACCGACCAGCAAGGCGCCGATCCTTCGGCAACGGGCAACGCCGATATCGTCGTGACCGGCTATCGGGCTTCGCTCGAAAGCCAGACCAACGCCAAGCGCAACTCGATCGGCTTCACCGACACGATCTTCGCCGAGGATATCGGCAAGTTCCCCGACACCAACATCGCCGAATCGGTCAACCGTATCCCCGGCGTGACGATCAGCCGCGAAGTGACCGGTGAAGGCTCGAACGTCGCGATCCGCGGGCTCGGCACCAACTTCACCCGCGTGCTGCTCAACGGCGCGCCGATCGCGATCGCATCGGTCCGCTTCGACGCGCAGAGCACCAACCGCGAAGTCGATCTCGACCTGATCCCGACCGAGCTGTTCACCCAGCTGACCGTCAGCAAGTCGCCGGTTGCCAGCCAGCTCGAAGGCGGCGCCGCGGGCACAGTGAACCTGCGTTCGGCCCGCCCGTTCGACAACCCCAAGCCCTATTTCAGCTATGGCCTGCAGGGTTCGCAGGTCAGCACCACCGACAAATGGGGCTATCGCGGCTATGCGCTGGCCAGCGCCACCTTTGGCGATTTCGGCATCCTGGTCGGCGGCGCGGCGGTGAAGAACCGCTTCCAGGTCGATGGCTATGAAACGATCGGCTTCACCAACCCCAACCTGACCGCCACCCAGAATACCAGCTCGACGCGCAACAACACCGGCGGCGGCAACTTCACCATCCCCGGCACCGTGCCGATGAACGCGGGCAACGGCCTGACCCCCGGCACGACGATCGATCAGGCGTTCCTGCTTGCCAACAACCCCGGCGCGACGATCCAGCAGATCGACAACGGCCTCCTGCCGCGCCTGGGCCGCCCGCGCACCGAGATCGGCGAACGCACGCGCTACAACGGCCTGGTGTCGCTCGAATGGCGCCCCAGCGACGCGCTGCATTTCTATGTCGACGGCATGTATGCGCAGCGAGAAACCGACATGACCCGGACGTCGATGAACTGGGTGGTTCGCAACGGCGCGGTCATTCCGCTCAACACCACCTACGACAACAGCGATTGCAGCGTCGGCTGCACCGTGACCGGCGGTACCTACGCGAATTCGCAATTCTTCCTGGAATATCGTCCGTACAAGGACACGCAGGACTATTGGGGCGTCAACCCCGGCATCGATTTCATCATCAACGATTACATCAAGGGTGATCTGCAGGCCAATTACACGCGGAGCAACTTCCGCCGCGAGAGCCCGACGGTGCTGGTCATCACCCCGCCGAGCAGCGGCCTGACGGTGAACTACACCAACAATGGCGGCATCCCCGATATCCAGAGCAATATCGACCTCAACAACCCGAACAGCTTCGGCTGGAACGGTGGTGGTCGCGTCAATCTGAACGGCGAAGAGCGCGAGACCGAGACCAAGGGTATCCGTGGCAGCCTGTTGTTCGGCGACGAGCAGCGCTTCAGCGTCCGCGTCGGCGCGGCCTATGACGATATCAGCCGCCGGATCACGCCGTTCGACAACACCAATCCCTGGCAGGCGGCGATCTGCGGCAACAACCCCAGCGTCGTGCTGCCGGGGCCAAACCGTCAGCCGCCGTGCGACGGCGCCAATCAGCCCGGCACCACCGCGCCGGCAGGCTATCCGACCTATCCAGGCTATGGCACCGGCGCCACCGTCGGCGGCGCGCCGCTCAATTACGGCGGGTCGCTCATCCCCACCGCGGGGGTCCCCAGCTATCTGCTGCCGGGCAGCAACGGTTTCATCACCGTCGATTGGGACAAGTTCAAGCAGGATACCGGCTATGACGAGTTGCTGGCCGGCGCGACCGAGACCGGCGCTGGCAGCAGCGGCGCGAATGGCGGCCTGATCCGCGAAAAGGTGACGGGCACCTTCATCGAGATGAACGGCATCTTCGATGTCGGCACCGAGAATACGCTCCGGCTGAACGGTGGCCTGCGCTATGTTCGCACCGAACAGCTGGTCGGCGGTCGCACGACCTTGCCGAACCCGCTCAACGTGCGTGGCGGCGTTACCTGCCCCGGGGTGAGCCCGACCTTCGCGCTCGACGGTTCGTGCTATCCGACGATCGTTAACTTCGCGCAGACCGACCGGTTGTATTCGAACTTCCTGCCGTCGGCGAGCGTGGCGTTCAACTTCGGCCGCCAGGCAGTCGCTCGCGGCTCGATCTCGCGGACGATGACGCGGCCCGATCCCAACCAGCTGCTGCCCGGTGCTTCGTTCGTCCAGCCTTCGGCCGACGTCGGCACGCTCGGCAACAACGCGCTCAACCCCTACATCTCGGACAATATCGACCTTGGGTTCGAATATTATACCGGCGGTGAAGGCGTCATCGCGTTCGCAGCCTTCCGCAAGTCGATCACCGGCTTCACCGTCAACGGCATCAACACCGTGCCGTTCTCGACGTTGGCGCCGTTCGGCATCACGTTCGCTTCGCTGACGCAGGCCCAGCAGCAAGCGTTGCTCGATCGCGCACGCCCATCGGGCATCGCACCCGAGCAGGTGCCGATCCAGCTCCAGCAGCAGGTCAACGCCGACGGCAAGCTCAAGGTCAACGGGCTCGAGTTCCAGCTCACCCAGCCGCTCGACTTCCTGACGCAATATATCGGCGTCCGCGGCTTCGGCTTCCAGGGCAACCTGACGCTGATCGACCAGCGCGGCGAAGGCCAGGTGCCCGCAGTGGCGCTCGGCGTCGCCCCGACCACCTATACGGCGACCGGCTATTACGAAGGCAACGGCCTCTCGGCGCGGCTGACCTACACCTATAACGAAGGGTCGGTGAACTCGGGTCTGAACCAGAACGGCCTCCCTGCCGCCGCGATCATCGGTCGCGACTATGGGCAGCTCGATTTCTCGGGCAATGTCGATCTCGGCAAGATTCTGGGCAACGACTATCTGCCGACGCTGGTCGTCAACGTGATCAACATCACGAAGCAGGCGCAGAGCTCGTACTTCCAGTACGAGAACGCGACGTTCAACGAATACAACCCGGGCCGCACCGTGCTCGTGGGGGTTCGCGGCCGCTTCTAAGCGCCTCGACCCGATCTGTTTCCTCCCCCTCGGTGGTCGTCACGTTCGTGGCGGCCACTTTTTTTGTGCGTTTGCGATTGGGGACGGGTGAGTAGGAACCGCACTCCTGCCGTTCGTGCCGAGCTTGTCGTTGCACCGCCCTGCGCACCACAGGCGCAACTTGCCGGACAAAGAACGGTACTTCGACAAGCTCGGCACGAACGGGTCGGGTAGAAGTGGCAAGCGCCGCGTATGGCGCGGGTCATGCCGGGGCGGAGGTGCCTCCCCCGCCCCGCTCCGTTTCAACGTGCGGCGTCTTCGAACACCGCCAGCGGCACCGCCGCCGCCATCGCGCGATAGCCGGCGTTCGACGGATGGAGCCCGTCGCCCGAATCCAAAGCCTTGCGCAGATGCGTCGGCTTGGCGGGGTCGCGCATCGCGGCGTCCATATCGATCACCGCGTCGAAATTGCCAGGCGTACGGATGAAGGCGTTGAGCGCCTGGCGATCGGCTTCGTTCAGCCGGTCGGGGTGGTAATATTCCGAGCCGCCATAGGGCATGATCGTCGCGCCGATCACCCGCACCCCCGCCGCCCGCGCGCGCGTCGCGATCTGGCGATAGCCGGCGATCATCCGCGCGACCAACTGGCGGTGCTCGGCCTCCGACACCGGCTGTTCGCGCGTCAGCGTGCCGAGGTCGTTGACCCCGATCATCACCACCAATTGCTCCACCCCCGGCAGCAGCAGCACGTCGCGGTCGAGCCGCGCCATCGCATTGGGGCCAAGCCCATCAAGCAGCAGCCGATTGCCGCCGATCCCGAAATTGGCAATTGCCAGGTCGCGCGTCGCCGGATCGGCCGCGAGCCGCTGCGCCAGATAGTCGGTCCAGCGCCCGTCGCTGTCTGGCACGACGCCATAGCCGTCGGTAATCGAATCGCCGAGCAGCGCGATCGCCGAGGCGCCGGGAGAATCGACGTCGATCCCCGACAGATGATACCAGCGTACCACCTTCACCGCAGCATCAGCCTTGCCGATATGCGTCGTCGTGCGCGCGCCCGGATGCCCGGTCGCCAGCTCGGGGCGTTCGGCGAGGTCGATCGCAACCGCGACATGCGCCAGCGGCTTGACCGCCAGCGCGACCGGGTCGGACCAATAGTCGGCCCCCGCGGGCACGGTGAAGCTGCGCTCGCCTGCGAAGGTCGCGACCCGCTCGGTGCCGGGGGTACCGCTCGCCGCCCCCGCCGCGCTGGCCAGCGCGACGCGGACGCCGTCGACGCGCAGCGGCTGGCGGCCATGCCGGTTCGACACCCGCAGCCTGATCCGCGTGCCGCCGACCGACAGCCGCATCGTCTGGCGGATCGTCAGCGGCCCCGCCTCGCCCGGCGGCAGCGCATTGTCGCCCTCCATCGGCATCACCGCGGTCGCCCAGCTCGATACCCAATCGCGGTCGCCCGCCTGCGCCTGCGGCACCGCGAAGACCAGGCACAGCGCGATCAGCCAGCCGCGGATCATGCCGCGCGCTCCGGCGCAGCGGGGCGCATCGGCGCGCCCGCGAGCGATCGTGCGATCGCCGCGCGCAGCGGCTTGGGCTCGAACGCCACGTCATAGGGCAGGCCGCGCGTGATCTCCTTGTCGGGGCGCGGCTCGAAGCTGCGCAGCCAGCTATATTTGTCGCTCATCCCCCAGGCGAGGACGTCGGTGAGCTGCGGATAGGACAGCATCAGGTCGAGATAGGCGCCCGCAAAATCGGCGACCGCGCGGTCGCGCGTCGCGATGTCGGCGGGAAGCCCGCGGTCGCGCACGTCGAACTCGGTGATGCTCAGGCGATAGCCCATGCCGGTGACCTCGTTCAGGAACGCGCGCCACGCCGGGGTCAGCTGCCCCACCAGCGCCGCGATCGACGACGTCGGCTTGGAAATGCTGATATGCGACTGGACCCCCAGCGTATCGACCGGGGTGCCGCGCTTGCGCAGCCCTTCGAGCATCCGCAGCACGCCGCTGCGATGCTTCTCGTTGCCCGCTTCCCAGCTCATATAGTCGTTATACACCAGCTCGGCGTGCGGCGCCGCGGCGCGCGCGGTGCGGAAGGCGTGGTCGAGCACCTGCTCGGGCCCGCCCATCGCCTTCGACAGCGATGTCTCGCGCATACCGCCGGTATCGGGATCGACCGCTTCGTTGACCACGTCATAGCTGTAGATCGCGGTGCCGTAGCGCGCGGCGACGGTATCGATGTGCGCGGACAACAGCCGCTGCGCCTCGGCCGCGGGCTTGCTGCCGAAGTCATAGTCGTTGAGCCATTTCGGGAACCAGCGGCTGTAATGCCACAACAGCGTATGCCCGCGCACCGGCATCCCCGCCGCCTTGGCATAGGCAATCATCGGATCGAGCCGATCGAAGTCGAACGCGGCGGCCGAGGGGCGCGTGCGTTGCCACTTCAGCTCGTTCTCGGGCACCAGCACGCCGCAATCGCGCTGCAGCAGCGCGGCGAAAGCGGGGTTGGCGAACGATCCGGCGTCGGCCCCTGGCCGGCTCCACGCAAAGGCCGAGCCGAAGCGAAGATTCCGCGTCTTGGCGATCGCGTGCAGCCCCTCGCCCTCGGCCTGCGCGAACGCGGCGGCAGGCAGCAAGGCGGTACCCGCGGCGGCGAGGCCGCCCCCGAGCAAGCTACGACGGTCGATCGGTACGTTGGTTTTCATGGAATCCTCGATCTGGCAGGGCGTAAAGGTCGGTGGCGGGATCGCGCGAGATCGGTCTGGATGCGGCGATCCTTATGCTGCGCTCGCACCGGCGGATCGAAAGGCCGATTTCCGCCGGGTTGATAGCGATATCATGCCCCGCCCGCGCCCATTGTCAATCAAGGAGCCACGAGGCGCCCAGGCGGTTTTGTTGCGCAGCATGGTGCGGCGCGAGCCGGCGCAACGATCCGCAATCCCGTACGGCAGCCGTCGATTTTTCCTTTTCCCCCTAGCGCCGCCCCCCTTCGACACGGTAGCGCTATCAACGGCCACCAAGAGCCGACAGGGAGAGACTGATGCGATCGATTGCCCCCATGTTCGCGGCAATGCTGCTGGCGACCACCGCACCCGGCGTTGCGCAGCAGGCGCCCGGCACCGCCAGCTTCGACTGGTTCGATTATCGCGGCAGCGATCCGATCGACAGCGTCGTCCGCCCCGGCCCCGGCGACTATCGCAACCCGATCCTGCAGGGCTTCTACCCCGATCCCAGCATCACCCGCGTCGGCGAAGATTATTATCTGGTCACCTCGACCTTCAGCTATTTTCCTGGGATTCCGATCTGGCACAGCCGCGATCTGGTAAACTGGACGCAGATCGGCAACGCGATCGATCGCCCCGATCAGCTCGATTTCAAGCAGCTCGGCCTGTCGCGCGGCGTCTTCGCCCCCGCGATCGAGCATCGCGACGGGATTTTCTACATCCTGAACACCTGCGTCGATTGCGGCGGCAACTTCCTGGTGACCGCGACCGACCCCAAGGGGCCGTGGAGCGATCCGGTCTGGCTGCCCGACCTCGAAGGCGCGATCGATCCGTCGTTGTTCTTCGAGGACGACGGCACCGCGTGGATCCTCAACAACGGCCCGCCGATCGGCCAACCGCGCTACCAGGGGCATCGCGCGATCTGGATCCAGCGCTTTGATGCCAAGACCAACAAGACCTTCGGCCCGCGCAAGATGCTGGTCGATGGCGGCGTCGATCCGTCGAAGAACCCGATCTGGATCGAAGGGCCGCATCTGATCCAGAAGGACGGCTGGTATTATCTCACCTGCGCCGAGGGCGGCACCGCCGAGGCGCACAGCCAGGTCGTGCTGCGCAGCCGCAGCCCCGATGGCCCCTTCACCCCCAACCCCGCCAACCCCTTCCTGACGCAGCGCGGGCTTCCCGCCGATCGCGCCAACCCGATCACCTCGGCGGGCCATGCCGATCTGGTCCAGCTGCCCAATGGCGACTGGTGGGCGACCTTCCTGGCGGTGCGTCCCTATGAGGGCGATTTCTACAATACCGGGCGCGAAACGTTCCTGATGCCGGTGACCTGGGAAAATGGCTGGCCGAGCATCACCAAGCCCGGCGAGGTTCTGCCCTACACCCATGCCCGCCCCGCGCTGCCGCCGCAGCCCAAGCCCGCGCTGCCGACCAACGGCGCGTTCGGCGTGCTCGAGCAGTTCGATGCCGACAAGCTCGGGCCGCAATGGATGATGATGCGCAACCCGCGCGAACAATGGCACCGGCTGGAAGGCGGCGCCCTCCACCTGCGCGCGCGGCCCGAGACGCTGGGCGACAACGCCAACCCCTCGTTCCTGGCGCGGCGCCAGCAGCATCGCGACGCGACCGCGACCACCGTCGTCCGCTTCGCGCCGACGCGTGACGGCGAGGCTGCCGGGCTCGTCGCGCTGCAGAGCGATGAGTATTGGTACGCGCTGGTCGTCGCGCGCGAGGGGGGCAAGCAGGTGCTGCGGCTCGACCAGCGCGCGGGCGAGGCCGACCCGAAGAACGGCAAGACGATCGCCAGCGTGCCCTTCACCGGCACCCCCGGCCACCCGGTCGAGCTGAAGATCACCGCGCGCGGTGACCGCTACGACTTCGCCTATGCCGCCAAGCCCGGCGAATGGCAGATTCTCGCCGAGGGCCGCGATGGCAAGATGCTGAGCACCAAGACTGCGGGCGGGTTCGTCGGCGCGGTGTTCGGCCCCTATGCCACCACCGGAGCAAAGCGGTGAAGGCCGCCCTGCTGCTGCTAGCGGCGCAGGGTGAGCTCGCGATCGACGTCAACCAGCTCGGCTTCGCCCCCGACGCGCCCAAGCTGGCAATCGCGCGGACGCCCGATGCGGCGCCGCGCGACTGGCGGGTCGAGGACGCGGCGGGCAAGACCATGTTGGCGGGCAAGACCACGCCCTTGCCCGCCGACCCGCGCGCCGGCGGGCACCAGCAGGCGATCGACCTGTCGGCGCTGACCGATCCGGGCAAGGGCTACCGCATCCGCATCGGCGATGCCGCCAGCGCGGCGTTCGCGGTAGCGCCGCAGCCCTATCGCGTACTCGCCAGCGATGCGCTCGCCTTCTTCTACCACCAGCGTGCGGGTACGCCGATCCTGGCGCGCCATGCCGGCGGCGCGCAATGGGCACGCCCCGCCGCGCATGTCGGCGAGCGCGTCACCTGCTTCGCGGGCAAGGACCAGCGCGGCAATGTCTGGCCGGGCTGCGGCCACACGCTCGACGTGACCGGCGGCTGGTATGACGCGGGCGATCACGGCAAATATGTCGTCAATGGCGGCATCGCGACCTGGACGCTGCTCAACCTCCACGAATGGACCGCCGGAGCCGCCTTCCCCGATGGCGCGCAGTCGATCCCCGAAGCGGGCAACCGCGTCTCCGACCTGCTCGACGAGGCGCGCTACGAGGTCGAATTCCTGCTGGCGATGCAGGTGCCGCAGGGCACGACGATGCAATTGCCCGTCGGCCAGAACGACCCCGCCAAGAAGCTGACCTTCACCGCGGTCGATGCCGGCGGGATGGCGCACCACAAGGTCGCCGACGAGCGCTGGACCAGCATCCCGATGCGCCCCGATCGCGATCCCGAGGCGCGCCGCCTCTATCCGCCGAGCACCGCGGCGACGCTCAACCTGGCCGCGGTCGCGGCGCAGGCGGCGCGGATCTGGCGCACGATCGACCCGGCCTTCGCCAAAAAATGCCTCGATGCCGCCACCAGCGCCTGGGCGGCTGCGCAGCGTAATCCGCAGCTGTTCGCGGTCGGCGATTTCACCGGATCGGGGGGCTATGGCGATCGCGACGTGTCCGACGAAGCCTTCTGGGCCGCCGCCGAGCTCTACGCGACGACCGGCGATCCGCGCTTCGCTACCGCGGTCGATGCATCGCCGCACGCCGGCCGGCTCGGCGGCGAGCCGAGCTGGGCGTCGGTCGCGGCGCTCGGCCATGCGACCCTCGCGATCGGCAGCGATGCGCAGCGGCGCGACCGTTCGCGCGCGCTGATCGTCGAGGCCGCCGACCGGTTCGAGCGCGAACGCGGCGACGTTGCCTATCGCATCCCCTTCGCGGGCGAACGCTATGTCTGGGGATCGACCAGCAACCTGCTCAACCGCGCGATGCTGCTGCGGATGGCGCAGCGCTGGACCGGCGAGGCACGCTTCGGCGCGGCGGCGGGCGATGCGCTCGATTACATCCTCGGGCGCAACCCCATGGGGACGTCTTATGTCAGCGGCCATGGCGAGCGCGCTCTGCAGAACCCGCATCACCGCTTCTGGGCACGCCAGGCCGACCCCGCCTATCCCGGCCCGCCGCCGGGTGCGCTGTCGGGTGGCCCCAATAACAGCAACATGGGCGATCCGGTTGCCGAAAAGCTGAAGGGCAAATGCGCGCCGCAGCGCTGCTGGGTCGACGATATCGGCGCGTTCACGATGAACGAAGTCGCGATCAACTGGAACGCGCCGCTGGTGTGGGTCGCGACTACCGCCGATAGCTGACCGCTGATCGGGTCGTCATTCCCGCCAACGCGGGAATGACGACCCCGCGGCTTACCGCACCGTCAGCTTCGCACTCTTCAGATCGACCGAGTTCGGCCCCGCCGAGATCGTGAACGTCCCCGGCTCGACCTCGCGCTGCATCTGCTGGTTCCAGATCGCAAGGTCAGCAGGCTTCAGCTCGAAGCGTACCGTCCGCCGCTCGCCTGCCTTGAGCGTCACCCGCTGAAAGCCCTTGAGCTCCTGCACCGGTCGGGTGACGCTCGCCTCGTCGTCGCGGACATAAAGCTGGACGACCTCGTCGCCGGTCCGGCGCCCGGTATTCTGCACCTCGACCTCGACGCGCGCGGTGTCGCCCGCGCCGATCCGCGGCGTCACGATCCTGGGCGCGCCGACCGTGAAGCTGGTGTAGCTCAGCCCATAGCCGAACGGGTAGAGCGGCTTGGTGGTGTCGAACAGATAGCCGCGCCGCGCCGACGGCTTGTAGTTGTAGAAATTGGGCAGCTGGCCGACATTGCGCGCGATCGACACCGGCAGCTTGCCGCCCGGATTGACCCGCCCGAAGATCACGTCGGCGGCAGCGGCACCGGTCTGCTCGCCCATATACCAGCCCTCGATCAGCGCGGGCGCCGCCTCGGACAGATAGTTCACCGACAATGGCCGCCCGTTGAGCAGCAACACCACCACCGGCTTGCCGAGCGCGAATATCCGCCGCGCGAGTTCGTTCTGCGGCCCGATCAGGTCGAGCGAGGTCCGGTCACCCAGATGCGCGTCGGCCCAGGCCTCGCGGCTCAATTGCTCGTTGTCGCCCAACACCATAACGATCACATCGGCATTGCGCGCGGTCGCGACCGCTTCGTCGGCCAGCTTGGCGTTCACTTCGGGCTCGACCAGATCGACCGCATCGGCTGACCAGGAGCGGCTCTTGGTCAGCCGCACCCCCTCGGCATAATCGACCGCGAACTTGCCCTGCCCTTCGGCGCGCATCCCGTCGAGGACGCTGACCACCTTGGCCGGCACCTCCGAATAGCCGCCGAGCGGCGTGTCGTTGGCATGGGTGCCGATCACCGCCATCCGCTTGATCTTGGTCGCGTCGAGCGGCAGCACGCCTTGATCGTTCTTCAGCAGCACCATCGCGCGCTGCGCCGCCTCGCGCGCCAGCGCCACCGCGTCGGGGGTGTTGACCTTTGCGGCCGCCGCGTTGGCATCGACATAGGGGTTCTCGAACAGCCCTGCCTGGAACTTCATCGTCAGGATGCGGCGCACCGCGGTGTCGATCTGCTCCTGCGTGACCTTGCCCGCCTTGAGCAATTCGGGAAGCTTGGTGAAACCCTCGCCATCGGGGGTCTCGATATCGACCCCGGCATCGAGCGCGCGCGCTGCTGCATCGCCGATGTCGCTATACATCTTGTGCCGGGTCACCATCTCGCGGATCGCGAAATAGTCGCTGACCACCAGCCCCTGGAACCCCCATTCCTTGCGCAGCACGTCGCCCAGCAGCCATTTGTTGCCGTGGCTGGGGATGCCGTCGATCTCGTTATACGACGCCATCACCGACATCACCGGCAATTCCTTCACCGCGCGCTCAAACGGCGGGAAGAAATTCTCGCGCAGCGTGCGCTCGGAAATGTTGGCGGGTGCGATGTTGGTGCCGCCCTCGGGCTGGCCATGCCCGGTCATGTGCTTGAGCGTGACGAACACCTTATTTGGGGCCAGCGGCAGCGTCGTCCCCTGAAAGCCGCGGATCGCCGCGAGCCCCATCTCGCTCACCAGATGCGGGTCCTCGCCATAGGTCTCCTCGATCCGCCCCCAGCGCGGATCGCGCGCGACATCGACCACGGGTGCCAGCGCCAATTGCGCGCCGACCGCGCGCATCTCGCGCGCCGCAACGCCGAAGATGCGCTCGACCAAGGCGGGGTCGAAGCTGCTGGCGAGCCCGATCGACTGCGGAAAGCTGGTGGCGCCCGGCGCGACATAGCCGTGCAGCGCCTCTTCGTGGAAGATCATCGGGATACCGAGCCGGGTCTGTTCGACCGCCCAGCGCTGCGCAGCATTCACATAGGCTGCGGTTTCGGCGGGGCTGCGGTTGCTGGCCCCCGCAGCGGCACCGGCGGCGCCGACGCCGCCCTGCGCCGCGACCTTCACGCCGCGGCGGTCATAGGGACGCGCGATCTGGCCAATGCCGTTGGGGAAGGACTTCGCTGCGATCTCGGGCGAGAACACCCCGGTCGCGGTCTGGATCTTGGCCTTGCCCTCCCAGATCGTCACCATCTGCGCGACCTTTTCCTCGAGCGTCATCCGCTTGAGCAAATCCTCGACACGCGCAGGAATCGGCTGGCGTGCATCCTTGTACAGCGGCGCATCGGCAGGGGCCCGGGTCTGCGCGGCGAGTTGTGGTGCGTGGATCGCAGCGGTCGCGGTGCCCAGTGCCAGCGTCGCGATCGCCAGCCGGCGACCTGCGCGCTTCATCGCTCGATTATCCATGACGCAACTCTCCCATTTGCACCGCCGATCGCGTAGAACGCGGTCATGTCGTTTGTGATAGCGCTATCACGGATAGGCGAAGCCCGAGTTTGGCGTCAATGCCGGCGGGAATTTGCCAAGTCGTGGAAGGCGCAATAACCCTGCGACAGGGGAGAGACGATGCGATCGACACGGCGGGGGCAAGGCGGAATTACGGTTCAGGACGTGGCGCGCGAGGCCGGGGTTTCGGCGATGACGGTATCGCGCGTCGTCAATGGTGGCACCAATGTCCGCGAAAGCACACGCGTTGCGGTGCTCGAAACGATCGACAAGCTGCAATACAAGCCCAACGCCGCCGCGCGGACGCTGGCGGCGGGCGATGCGACGCAGATCGGGCTGCTCTATTCGAACCCTTCGGCGGCCTATCTCAGCCAGTTCCTGATCGGTGCGCTGGCGGGCGCGCGGCGCGCGGGCTGCCACCTGGTGCTCGAACCGTGCGAGGGCGACAGCGCCGAGGAACAGGCCGAAGCGACCCGCATCTTCGCCAGTACCCAGGTGCAGGGCGTGATCCTGCCGCCGCCGCTGTCCGAATCGGCGGCGGTCCGCGCCGAGCTTGAAGCTGCGGGTATTCCCGCAGTCGCTGTCGCCATGGGCCGCCCCAGCCCCGGCAGCCTCAGCGTGCGGATCGACGATTTCGACGGCGCGGTCGCGGTGACGCAGCATCTGCTCGACCTTGGCCACACCGACATCGCCTTCATCCGCGGCCACCCCAACCAGGTCGCCAGCGCCGAGCGCTATCGCGGCTTCACCTGGGCGATCGAACGCGCGGGGCTTGATCCCGCGGCGATGCAGGTCGAACAGGGCTTCTTCACCTTCCGATCGGGGATGACCGCCGCCGAATCGATCCTGGCGCGCGAGCGGCGCCCGACCGCGATCTTCGCGAGCAACGACGACATGGCCGCCGCCGCAGTGGGTGTCGCACATCGGCTGGGGCTGCAGGTGCCGCGCGACCTCAGCATCGTCGGCTTCGACGATACCGCGCTCGCCACCAATGTCTGGCCCGAGCTCACCACCGTCCGCCAGCCGATCGCGCGGATGGCCGAAATGGCGGTGACGATGCTGCTGAACCGCTTGCGCACGCGCGGCGGGGTGGCGGGCGACGACACGCTCGAACACATCCTGCCGCACGAGCTGATCCTGCGCGAATCGACCGCGCCGCCACCGCCCAGGCGCTGAACGGCCGCCCCGCGGGGTCGCTTGCGGAAAGGCTTGGCGCGACGAATTGCCGCGGCTAACAGTCGCTTGCAATCGGCGGGCATTTGCGCTCTTTGGTTACCGCTAACACACGAGGCGCAGCGAGCGCACGGATTCAGGAGCAGGCATGGACGGGGCAGCAGGCAATCGCGCGAATATAGGGTTCATCGGCGCCATCGTTGCGGTGGCGACGATCGGCGGCTTCATGTTCGGCTATGACAGCGGCGTCATCAACGGCACGCAGGACGGGCTCGAGGCAGCGTTCGACCTGTCCGAGCTCGGCACCGGGTTCAACGTCGGCGCGATCCTGATCGGCTGCGCTGCGGGTGCGTTCGGCGCCGGCCGGCTTGCCGACATCATGGGTCGCCGCAAGGTCATGATGATCTCGGCGGTGCTGTTCCTCGTCAGCGCGCTGCTCGCGGGTGCCGCGGGTTCGTCGGGCTGGTTCATCCTGGCGCGCATCATCGGCGGCCTCGGCGTCGGCGCGGCATCGGTGCTGTCGCCCGCCTATATTTCCGAAGTCACCCCCGCCGCGATCCGCGGCCGGCTGGCCTCGATCCAGCAGATCATGATCATCACCGGCCTCACCGGCGCGTTCGTCGCCAACTGGGCGCTGGCGTCGGTCGCCGGCGGATCGACCGCCGAATTCTGGTACGGCTATGAAGCATGGCGCTGGATGTTCTGGCTGCAGGGCATCCCTGCGCTGGTGTATCTGCTCGCGCTGCTGACGATCCCCGAAAGCCCGCGCTACCTGATGGCCAAGGGCCGCGAAGCCGAGGCCGAAGCGGTGCTGGTCAAGCTGCTCGGCCGCGACGAAGGGTCGCGCAAGGTCGTCGAGATCCGCGATTCGCTGAGCTCGGACCAGCATCGTCCGCGCCTGTCGGACCTGATCAGCAAGACCACCGGCAAGGTGCGTCCGATCGTCTATGTCGGCATCGGCCTGGCGATCTTCCAGCAGATGGTCGGCATCAACGTCGTGTTCTATTATGGCGCGGTGCTGTGGCAGTCGGTCGGCTTCTCCGAGAGCGACGCGCTGCTGATCAACATCGTGTCGGGCACGCTGTCGATCCTAGCCTGCCTCGTCACCGTGCTGGTGATCGACAAGGTGGGGCGCAAGCCGCTGCTGCTGATCGGTTCGGCGGGCATGACCGTTACGCTCGGCACCGTCGCCTTCGCCTTCTCGAACTCGGTGACGGCAGCCGATGGCAGCGTCGGCCTGCCGGGCAATTGGGGCATCATCGCGCTGATCGCCGCCAATCTGTACGTCATCTTCTTCAACGTCAGCTGGGGCCCGGTGATGTGGGTGATGCTGGGCGAGATGTTCCCGAACCAGATCCGCGGTTCGGCGCTCGCCTTCGCCGGCCTCGCGCAGTGGCTCGCCAACTTCGCGATCTCGGTCAGCTTCCCCTGGGCGGCCGCGAATATCGGCCTGGTCGTCACCTACAGCTTCTTCGCGATCAGCGCGGCGATCTCGTACTTCTTCGTGATGCGTGCGGTGCACGAAACGCGCGGCGTCGAGCTCGAGAATATGGAAGGCTGATGCGCACTCCGGTCCGTCCCTTCCGATCGCGCGAATGGTTTGCCGCCCCCGGGCGCAGCGACATGGCGGCGCTCTATCTCGAGCGCTTCATGAACTACGGCATCACACCGCAGGAGCTGCGCTCGGGCCGACCGATCATCGGGATCGCGCAATCGGGGTCGGACCTCGCGCCGTGCAACCGGATCCATGTCGAGCTCGCCAAGCGCGTGCGCGACGGGATCCGCGATGCCGGCGGGATCGCGATGGAGTTTCCGCTCCATCCGATCTTCGAAAACTGCCGCCGCCCCACCGCGGCGCTCGACCGCAACCTCGCCTATCTCGGGCTGGTCGAGATCCTCAACGGCTATCCGATCGACGCGGTGGTGCTCACCACCGGGTGCGACAAGACGACGCCCGCGCAGGTGATGGCGGCCTCGACCGTCGACATTCCCGCGATCGTGCTGTCGGGCGGACCGATGCTCGATGGCTGGCATGATGGCGAACTGGTGGGTTCGGGCACCGTCATCTGGCGCAGCCGGCGCAAGCTGGGCGCGGGCGAGATCACCGAGGACGAATTCCTCGATGCCGCCACCGCCTCGGCCCCGTCGGCAGGGCATTGCAACACGATGGGCACCGCATCGACGATGAACGCGATCGCCGAAGGGCTGGGGCTGTCGCTTCCCGGCTGCGCGGCGATCCCCGCCCCCTATCGCGAGCGCGGGCAGATCGCTTATGAAACCGGCGTCCGCGCGGTCGAGATGGCGTATGAAGACATCCGCCCCTCGTCGATCCTCACCCGCCAGGCGTTCCTCAACGCGATCGCGCTGACCACCGCGATCGGTGGATCGTCGAACGCGCAGCCGCACATCATGGCGATGGCGCGCCATGCCGGCGTCGACATCACGCCCGAGGACTGGATGGTCGGCTACGACCTGCCGCTGCTGGTAAACATGCAACCGGCGGGCAAATATCTGGGCGAGCGCTTCCATCGCGCCGGCGGCGTGCCCGCAGTGCTGTGCGAGCTGCTCGCCAAGGGCAAGATCGACGGCGACGTGCCGACGGTCACCGGCCGCACGCTGGCCGAGAATGTCGCCGGGCGCGAGACTCGCGACCGCGACGTCATCTGGCCCTATGACGCGCCGCTCAAGGAGCGCGCGGGCTTCCTGGTGCTCACGGGCAATTTGTTCGACTTCGCGATCATGAAGACCAGCGTGATCTCCGACGCCTTCCGCGCGCGCTATCTGTCACGCCCCGGCGAGGAGAATATCTTCGAGGGTCGAGCGATCGTGTTCGACGGTTCGGACGATTATCATCACCGGATCAACGATCCTGCGCTGAATATCGACGAGGATTGCATCCTGGTGATCCGCGGCGCGGGCGTGCTCGGCTGGCCGGGGTCGGCCGAAGTCGTCAACATGCAGCCGCCCGACGCCCTGCTGGCGCGCGGCGTCCAGAGCCTGCCGACGCTGGGCGATGGCCGCCAGTCGGGAACGTCGGACAGCCCCTCGATCCTCAACGCCTCGCCCGAGAGCGCGGGCGGCGGTGGCCTCGCGTGGCTGCGCACCGGCGACCGGGTGCGCGTCGATCTCAACCGCGGCGAGTGCAACGCGCTGGTCGAGCCCGCCGAGATCGAACGCCGCAAGGCAGAGCCGGCACCGCCCGTGCCCGCCAGCAACACGCCCTGGGAGGAACTGTACCGCGAAAAGACGGGGCAGCTCGCCGAGGGCGGCGTGATGGAAATGGCGCTGAAATATCGCGGAACGTCGGAAAAGCCGCCGCGGCATAATCACTAAGCGGGGATAGCGGGACCACCCCGCCCCCTCCCCGTTCGTGCTGAGCTTGTCGAAGCACTGTCCTTACTTAGCGACCGGCACGCCTAAGAAGTACGGCGCTTCGACAAGCGCAGCGCGAACGGATGGGGTAGGTTGCCGGCCCCGAAACCTCAGCGCTTGGCTTGGCGCTTCGCGGCGTGGCGCTCGGCGTGCGCGAGCAGCGCTTCCAGATCCTCTGACGCGATATCGAAGCTCTCGTCCATATCCTCGAGCGCAGCCTCGATATCGGCATGCTGGAGCCGCGACACCGGCACCGCTGCCGGGACATGCGGGTAATTGCCCGCGGTCGCGCGGTGGAACAGCAATGCCACCGCCACCAGCGCGATCGAATTGATCGCGACCGGCGCGAACGCGAAGCCATAGCCCGCGGCATGGATGCCCTCGCTGCCGATCACCGCGGTCAGCGCCGCGGCGCCGCCGGGCGGATGCAGGCAGCGCAGCAGCGACATGACCAGGATCGCCGCCCCCACCGCGACGCCTGCCGCGATCGTGATATCGGGGATCAGCCGATACACCGCGACCCCCACCAAAGACGAGATGACGTTGCCGCCAACGACAGGCCAGGGCTGCGCCAGCGGGCTCGACGGCACCCCGAACACCAGCACCGCCGATGCGCCGAGCGGCGCGACAATCAGCGGGAAATCGATGCTGGTCAGCGGCAAGCCGCCGGTGACGACGATCGTCAGCGCGATGCCGATCGTCGCGCCGAGGCAGCCGATCAGCCGGTCGGTGAAGTTGGCGCCGGCCAACAGCGGTTTGAAGAAGTTCATGCTCGTCCTGCGTGGATCATCGCCCGGCGCTTAGAACGCCGCCTCGACCCCCGCCACCCCCGGCACGTCGACGGTGAAGCTGAACAGATCGCCCGCTAGCGGTTCGCGGTCGCGCCCCGCGGCATCGAGATGCTTGGCGGCGGTGGTCGCGAATACCGTGCGCAGATCGGGACCGCCAAAGGCGAGCTTGGTGATCGCGCTCACCGGAAAGCGAACGGTTTCCCGCAGTTCGCCGGCGGGCGAATAGCGCCGCGCGCCCCAGCCATTGTAGAGGCCGATCCATACGCAGCCTTCGGCGTCGCATACCGGGCCGTCGGGATAGCCGTCTGCGGGGTCGATCTGCGCGAACAGCCGCATGTCGGTCAGCGTACCGTCGGCGGCGAGCGCGCAGGCGTGGATCGTGCCGCCCAGCGTATCGACATGATACAGCGTCCGCCCATCGGGGCTGATCGCGGGGCCGTTGGTGATCGACACCGGCGCGGTCGAGGCGACGCAATCCTTGCCGTCATAGCGATATATCCGCCCGGTCGCCGCCGCTTCGGCATCGTCCATCGTCCCGAACCACAGCCGCCCGGCAGGATCGATCGTGGCGTCGTTCAGCCGATTGCCCGGCATGTCGGGCTCGGGATCGATCAGCGGCGCGAACGATCCGTCTGCGGGATCGAAGCGCGCCAGCCCGGTCTGTAGCCCGGCAACGAAGCCCCCGCTGCGCATCGGCAGCACGAAGCCGACCTGCGCGGGCGCGTTCCAGCTCTGCCGGTCCCCGCTGGCGGGATCGTAGCGATGGACGAACCGGCCCTTGATATCGACGAACCACAAGGCGCGGTCGCGCGCGACCCAGGTCGGCCCTTCGGGCAACGGCGCGCCGAGCGACCAGACGCTGCGCGGTTCGCTTGTCGCCACGCCGCTCACCGCCAGCCCGCGTCCACGAAGTAATTGTGCCCCGTCACCAAAGCGGCATCATCGCTCGCCAGGAACAGCACCATCGCCGCGATGTCGTGCGGCAGCAGCCGGCCCTTTAGGCACTGTGCATCGACGATCTCGGCCTCGCCCTCGGGCGTGTACCATTTGAGCTGACGCTCGGTGCGGACATTGCCCGGGATCACGCAGGTGGCGCGAATGCCGTCGGGGCCGAGTTCGCGCGCCAGGCTGCGCGTCATGCCCTCGATCGCCGCCTTGCAGGTCTGGTACAAGGTCAGGTCGGCAAGCGCCAAATGCCACGAAATCGAGCCGAGGTTGACGATCACCCCGCCGCCGCGTTCGCGCATCGCGGGGATCACCGCCTGCGCGCTGAAGAACATATGCTTCAGGTTCACCGACAGGCGGTTGTCCCAATAGGCTTCGTCGACCTGGTCGATCGAATGGCGGTCGTCATTGGCGGCGTTGTTCACCAGAATGTCGAACGCGCCCTCCTCGGCGATCAGCCGCGCGATGGTGTCGCGGAGCACATCGATTTTGGTCAGATCGACATGCTCGAACCGCACCTTGGCAGGGGCCAGCGCTTCGACCAGCGCGCGCGAATCGGCCTCGGCGATGTCGAAGAAGGTAACGTCGGCGCCCTGCGCGACGAAGCCTTCGACCAGGCCCGCGCCGATCCCCGATCCGCCGCCGGTTACCAGCACGCGCTTGCCGCGCAGGCTGGGGTAGATTGCGCGGTTGCCCTGCGGTGCAGCCTGTTGTTTCGGGATACTGATGTCGGCTTCGGCCATGGTGGTTCCGCTGTCTAGAAGGTCGTTCATGCCGCCGCGCGGCGGCGATCGGCGAGGTTGCGCATCAGGTCGCGGATACCGAAGGCCCAAGGGGCGGCGGCCTTCGACGTGGTGACGCGGTTGACCAGCGTCCCCAGCCGTTCGGCGCGGATCGATACGATATCGCCCTGCTTGTGGGTGAAGCCGCGGCCCGGCTCGTCGCGGTCCTGCACCGGGGCGAACAGCGTGCCCAGGAACAGCACGAAGCCGTCGGGATATTGATGCTCGCTCATCGCCTGGCGCATCAGATCCTCGGGATCGCGGCTGATCTCGCGCATCGAGCTGTGCCCGGTCAGCGTATAGCCCTCGGTCCCCTCGATCGTCAGGTCGAGCTCGGCGCTGCGGACATCGTCCATCGTGAAGCCGCCGTCGAACAACCGAACGAACGGCCCGATCGCGCACGATGCGTTATTGTCCTTCGCCTTGCCCAGCAGCAGCGCGCTGCGCCCCTCGAAATCGCGCAGATTGACGTCGTTGCCGAGCGTCGCGCCAACGGTACGACCGCGGCTGTCCGAGACCAGCACAATTTCAGGCTCGGGATTGTTCCAAGTCGAATCCGACCGGACGCCGACTTCGCCGCCCCAGCCGATCGACGACAGCACCGGGGTCTTGGTGAACACCTCGGCATCGGGGCCGATCGCGACCTCGAGATATTGCGACCACATGCCCGCGTCAATCAACGCGGTCTTGAGCCGTGCAGCATCGTCGCTGCCCGGCACCACCGAGCGGATACCGCCGCCGACCTTCTCTTCGAGCTCGGCGCGGATCGCCGATGCTGCAGCCGAATCGCCGCGCGCGCGCTCCTCGATCACCCGCTCGATCGCCGACACCGCGAAGGTGACGCCGGCGGCCTTGACGCATTGCAGGTCGATCGGCGCGAGCAGCTGGAAGCGCGCGTCCGAACCGGCGGCGCCCAGATCCTCGACCGCGCAGAGCGCTTCGCCCGACACCGCGGTCGGATCGGCCATGTCGAACAGGTCCGACGTCGTCTCGGCATGCGCGATCACCGATTCCACCGTGCCGCCACGAACGATCACCGGCACCGGCCCCTGCGGGGTCAGCACCCGGCCCGCGAGCACCGCATCGGCGTGATCGACAGGCAATGCCTGCGAACTCCAGTTGACCTGCATGTACCTCTCCCAATCCGGCTTATGCTGATAGCGCTATCAGCGTTGACGCCGGTCCGCAACATGGACCGATCGCGCATATTGCTCAGCCCGGCAGCACGTTCTTCAGAAAGGTCCGCAGCCGATCGTCGCGCGCCGGATTCGCCGGCCCGAGCACCCCGCGCGCATGTTCGGGCACGTGGTCGACCGCAGCGGGGGCGGCATCGCCGAAGATATAATGGTCGAACCACCCGCGCCACGCCGCGCGCTCGCCCGGCGGCAGGTCGCGGATCGCCAGCAGCGCGTGCGCGAGCACCCCCATCGGCGAGGCGCGCGGGTCGCTGTCCCACCAATAATTGACCAGCACGTTGAGCGGGCCGAACGCGCGGATATTGTGCCACCACAAGGCGGGCATGAAGATCGCGTCGCCCGGCCGCAGCACCGCGACGCGCGCATGGCGCATCGCTTCGGCGAAGCGCGGGAAGCGATCGAGATCGGGGGCATAGGGATCGACCATGCTCGACGGCTGCCCCGCCATCGTGACGTCGATCGGGCCGATATAGAGGTTGGCGATCTGATCGGGCGGGAACAGCAGGAAGCGCCGCTCGCCCGCGACGACGCAGGCGAGGTTGGGCGAGGCGTCGAAATGCGTCGAGACATGGGTGGCGTTACCGATCCAGACGCGCGGGGTGGTGCCGGCGAGCGGCAGGCCGATCGCATTGGCCTCGATCCAGCCGGGAAGATGCTGCCCCGCCGCCGCCGCGCCGGCATAGAGCGCGGGTGCCGCCGGGTCGGCCGCCAGCCGCACGAGTTCGCGCAGCAGCGTGGTGACGCTGGCGGGCTCGCGTTTGAAATTGAAGCCGCGCATGTCGTCGCGGTAGAAGAAGCGTCCCTCGATCGTCGGGGCACCGACCATCACCTCGACGGGGCGACCAGTATCGAAGCCGGCGATATAGCGCGCGATCGCCTCATGCCCCTCGCGCGCCGCCGCGACGGCGGGCCAATGCGCGGCCTGGCCGCGCAGCACGATCGGCTCATAGTGGTCGAAGATGTCGGTGGTGAAGCGGTCGGCGGCGACCGGTTCGCGTTCGGCAAGCGGCCGGGGTTCAGGCAGGCTGTTCACGCTACTCTCCGACGACGATCCGGGGCTTTGCAGGGTCGTCGCAACCGCCGGCTATCGTTCGCAGCCGATCGGGAAGTCCCTCCCCCACTTGCCATCGCATGACGATGTCGCCTTGGCGACCGCGAGGCAAGTGGGGGCGGGTTCAGTCGATCAGAGCTTCCAGGCGCCGTCGACGCGGGTCAGCACGCCGGCCTGCGCGCCTTCGCGCAGCGCTTCGGGCAGCAGCGCCTCGGGCAGGTCCTGATAGCTCACCGGGCGCAGGAAGCGATCGATCGCCAGCGTGCCGACCGAGGTCGAACGCCCATCCGACGTCGCCGGATACGGGCCGCCATGCACCATCGCGTGCGTCACTTCGACGCCGGTCGGCCAGCCATTGGCCAGGATGCGGCCGACGGTGCGCTCGAGCACCGGCAGCACGCGCTTGGCATCGGCATAGTCGCCCTCGTCGATCTGCAGCGTCGCGGTGAGCTGGCCTTCGAGCTCGGACAACACGCTCAGCAGTTCGTCGAGGTTGGCGCAGCGCACCACCACCGACGACGCACCGAACACCTCGTGCAGATGGACCGGATCGGCCAGGAAGTCCTTGCCTGCGACGCTGAACAGCGCAGCGCGACCCTGGGTCGGGCCGGCGGGCTCGGCACCCTCGGCGACCTTGGTCACGAAGGGGCTGCCCTCGAGCTTGGCCTTGCCGTCCTCGAACGCCTGGTAGATGCCCGAGGTGAGCATCACCTGCGCCGCCTGGCCGGTCAGTACTTCGCCCGCACGCGCGACGAAGGCGTCGAGCTCGAGGCCGTCGATCGCCATCACCAGACCGGGATTGGTGCAGAACTGGCCCGCACCCATGCCGAGGCTGGCGACATAGGCCTCAGCAAGCGCCGCGCCGCGTGCCTTCAACGCTTCGGGCATCAGCACGACGGGGTTGATCGCCGACATTTCGGCATAAACCGGGATCGGCCGCGGACGCTCGGCGGCGATCTTCATCAGCGCCTCGCCGCCGGTGCGCGATCCGGTGAAGCCGACCGCCATGATCCGCGGATCGGCGACCAGCGCCTGCCCTACCTTGCGCGACATGCCGTTGACCAGGCTGAACACGCCCTTGGGCATGCCGGTCTTTTCGACCGCACGCTCGATCGCGGTGGCGATCAGCTCGGCGGTGCCGGGGTGCGCGCTGTGGCCCTTCATCACCACCGGGCAACCGGCGGCAAGCGCGGCGGCGGTGTCACCGCCCGCGGTCGAGAAGGCGAGCGGGAAGTTCGACGCGCCGAACACCGCGACGGGGCCGAGCGCGATCATCCGCAGGCGAAGGTCGGGCTTGGGCGGGGTGCGCTGCTTGTCGGCATGGTCAATCCGCAGCTTCTGCCACTGGCCGTCGCGGATTTCCTTGGCGAACAGCCGCATCTGGCCCGCAGTGCGCCCGCGCTCGCCGGTAATGCGCGCAGGCGGCAGCCCGCTCTCACGGCAGGCGCGCTCGACCAGCGTGTCGCCCAGCGCTTCGATCTCGTCGGCGATCGCGTCGAGGAACGCGGCGCGGTCGGCGATCGGTGCGCTCGAATAGGGCAGGAATGCCGCCTCGGCAGCGGCGCACGCGTCGGCGACGTCCTGCTCGGTCGCGCCGAAGAACGACGCATCGTCGATCTCGGTGCCCTTCGAGGGATCATAAGCACGGAAGCTTTCGGTCGACTGGCGGCGTTCGCCACCGATAAATAGATCGCCGGTAAGTTTCATAGATGCTTCTCCGTTACAGTCTTAGTGATGGCCAGGGGCATAGGAATGCTCGATGGCCTTGTAATATTCGAGATCATGCGCTGGGGGCTGGACGCCCGTCGGCAACGCCCGGCCTGAAACGCTCGCGAAATACGCGATACTGGCGTCACGCCACCATATGGCCTCGCGCTGCTGGATCGCAAGGAACTGGGTAACCTCTTCGAAGCGCGGCGCATCAACGAAGGGCTTGAGCGTCGCCCAGCGCGCCTGCATGTCGCCCACCCCGGCAACGCCGCGATCATAGCGGTGCAGCAATTCGGCCCAGAGCGTCCGCCCCGACTTCATCTTCTCGTCCCAGCCGACATGGTGGAACCACAAGAGATCCTTGTCGTCGACGCTGCGACGGCTGGCGAAGCGACGCGCGACCTGCGGCATATATTGCGCGACCGCGTTCGATCCGCTTGCGGTGCGATCGAAGCCGATGCCGTCCTTGTCGGCGCGGTGATAATAGACCGGGTTCCATTCGGGGCGCGCCAGATCGGACACCCACGGCCCCGGACCATAATGGTGGCCGGTGGCCATCAGGTGCGCGAGCCCCATCGGGGTCATGTAATCGACGACGGTTTCGCGCGACCCCATCATCATCGCGGTGACCGGCTGGACGAACGCCGGATCGGGGGTGAAGGTCTGCTTCGCCCATTCGCGCGCGATCGCGTCCGCCGACAATTGGTGATCCCAGGCGAGCCGACCGAAGGCGTACCAATTGGCCTGGTCGAAGATCGACCCCGACCAGTTGCGGTCGCTGCCGATATTGGCGACCCCCGCCATGCCGTTGAGCGTGTGGCCCTCGAGCGATCCGTCGATCACCTCGGCGACGGTCGATCCCTTGCCCTTGGCGAAGGTGTCGGCGTCGAGCACCTCCTCGTACATCGGCGCGAGATAGGCGAGGTGCGTCGCGAAGCCGAGATACTCCTTGGTGATTTGGAACTCCATCATCAGCGGAGTCTTGGGCATCGTCCCGAACATCGGGTGGAAGGGTTCGCGCGGCTGGAAATCGATCGCGCCGTTCTTGACCTGGACGATGACATTGTCGGCGAACTTGCCGTCGAGCGGCTTGAAGTCCGAATAGGCCTGCTTCGCGCGATCGTCGGGATCGGCCTCCGAATAGACGAAGGCGCGCCACATTACGATACCGCCATGCGGCTTGACCGCCGCGGCGAGCATGTTGGCACCCTCGGCATGGGTGCGCTTGTAATCCTGCGGCCCCGGCTGGCCTTCCGAATTGGCCTTGACCAGGAACCCGCCGAAATCAGGGATCGCGGCATAGATTTCGTCGGCCTTGGCCTTCCACCACGCCGCCACCGCGGGATCGAGCGGATCGGCGGTCGTGGTCTGCTTGAGCTCGACCGGGGTCGACCAGCGCGCCGACAGATACACCTTGATGCCATAGGGGCGCAGCACATCGGCGACCGCGGCGGCCTTGGCGATCCACGGCGCGGTCATGCTGTCGGGCTTGGCGTTGACGTTGTTGAGCACCGCGCCGTTGATGCCGATCGATGCGTTGGCGCGCGCATAGTCGGTATAGCGCTGGTCGTTGACGTCGGGCAGCTTCCACCAGTCCCAGATCGACTGGCCCGCATAGCCGCGCTCGACGGTGCGATCGAGATTGTCCCAATGGTTGAGCAGGCGAAGATCGACCTTGGGCTGCTCGGCAACGTCGATCGCATCGATCGCGGTGCCGGTCTGGAGCTCGCGCAGCAGCGCGAACGCACCGTACAACACCCCGACCGGACGATTGGCGGCGACGACGATCAACTTGCGCCCGTCGCGCTCGATGCTGCGGATCACGAAGCCTTCATCGCCCGCCTTGGCGAGCGGCAGTCCGAGCGCGGCGATCGCGGGATCGTCGCGCGTGCCGATCATCACGCCATGGCTGGGTGCGGCAGCAGGAGTCGAGGCGGTGCAATCGCGCGGCGCGGCCTTTTCGGTCATCGCGTCGATCGCGGTTTCGATCTCGCGCGCGGCGATCGCGATCGTCGCCTGGGTCGCGCGCTGCGCCGCGGCGACGCAGCCGGCATAGGGATCGACCGCGAGGCGCTGCGCGGTGGGAAGCGGCGCGTGCCGCAGCCACAGATCATAGCCGTCTTCGGCCTGCGCGGGGGCGGTGGCGCTCAGCGTTGCTGCAAGGGCCAGTCCGAATTTCGTCAGCGATCGCTGCATAATTTATCCGCTCCGATTCGCCGGCTCGTGCGTGGCCGGCATTGACAGACAGGGGCTATACCATGGTAGCGCTATCAATAAAGGGGCGATCATCAGTCGCCAAAATCCCGGCGAATCATATCGATTCGACCTGAAATATGAGAGGATGCTGGATGCCGCGTATCACAGCCGCCCGGGTGATCATCACCTGCCCCGGCCGCAACTTCGTCACGCTCAAGATCGAATGCGACGATGGCACCACCGGCGTCGGCGACGCGACGCTCAACGGCCGCGAGCTGGCGGTGGCCAGTTACCTCAGCGAACATGTCATCCCCTGCCTGATCGGTCGCGACGCGCACCGGATCGAGGATGTCTGGCAGTATCTGTACAAGGGCGCCTATTGGCGGCGCGGCCCGGTGACGATGTCGGCGATCGCCGCGGTCGATACCGCGTTGTGGGACATCAAGGGCAAGCTGGCCGGCCTGCCGGTCTACCAGCTGCTCGGCGGGGCAAGCCGCGAGAGCGTGATGGTCTATGGCCACGCCAACGGCAGCTCGATCGACGACACGATCGAGGCCGCGCTCGAATATCAGCAGCAGGGCTATAAGGCGATCCGGCTGCAATGCGGCGTTCCCGGCATGGCATCGACCTATGGCGTGTCGAAGGACCGTTATTTCTACGAACCCGCCGATGCCGACCTGCCCACCGAAAATGTCTGGTCGACCAGCAAATATCTCCGCGTCGTGCCCGAATTGTTCAAGGCGGCGCGCGAGGCGCTGGGCTGGGACGTCCATCTGCTCCACGACATCCATCACCGGCTGACGCCGATCGAGGCCGGGCGCCTCGGCAAGGATCTCGAACCCTATCGCCCCTTCTGGCTCGAGGACGCGACCCCCGCCGAGAACCAGGACGCGTTCCGGCTGATCCGCCAGCACACCACCAGCCCGCTGGCGGTGGGCGAGATCTTCAATTCGATCTGGGACTGCAAGGCGCTGATCGAGAACCAGCTAATCGACTATATCCGCGCCACCGTGGTCCATGCCGGCGGCATCACCCATTTGCGCCGGATCGCCGCGCTCGCCGATCTCTACCAGATCAAGACCGGCTGCCACGGCGCGACCGACCTGTCGCCGGTCTGCATGGCCGCCGCGCTGCACTTCGACCTGTCGGTGCCCAATTTCGGCGTCCAGGAATATATGCGCCACACGCCCGAGACCGACGCGGTCTTCCCGCACGCCTACACCTTCGCCGACGGCGCGATGCACCCGGGCGATGCGCCGGGGCTGGGCGTCGACATCGACGAGGAACTTGCGGCGGGCTATGAATATAGCCGCGCCTATCTGCCGGTGAACCGGCGCGAAGACGGCACGATGCACGACTGGTGAGCAACACCGCCGAAACCGCCGCGGCGATGCCGAAGCCATCGGGCAATGTCCGCTGGATCGTCTGCGCGCTGCTCTTCTTCGCCGTCGTGCTGAGCTATGTCGATCGACTGGTGCTGCCGACGCTCAAGCCCGATCTGCAGGGGCGCTATGGCTGGACCGAGACCGGCTATGCCGATCTCGCAATCTGGTTCCAGGCGGCGTACGGCATCTCGTACGTCGTCTTCGGGCGGCTGATCGACAAGGTCGGCGCGCGGATCGGCTATGCGATGGCGGTGGCGATCTGGACGATCGGCCATGTCGCGCACATCTTCTTCACCTCGACCGGCGGCATGATCCTCGCGCGGATCCCGCTGGCGATCGGCGAGGCGGGCACCTTCCCCGCCGCGATCGCCGCGACCAACGAATGGTTTCCCAAGCGCGAGCGCGCGCTGGCGATCGGGATCTTCAACGCCGGCAGCAATATCGGCGCGATCCTGACGCCGCTGATCGTGCCGATCATCGCGGTGACGATGGGCTGGCGGATGGCGTTCATCCTCACCGGGCTGCTGACCGTGATCTGGCTGGTTGCGTGGCTGGCTTTCTACCGCAAGCCGCAGGAACATAAGCGCGTCTCGGCCGAGGAACTGGCGTTCATCGAGAGCGATCCGGTCGAGCCGACGCGCGCCGTCGCGTGGAGCAAGCTGCTGCGCCAGCGCCAGACCTGGGCGTATATGGCGGGCCGCTTCCTGATCGACCCGGTGTGGTGGACCTTCCTGTTCTGGCTGCCCGACTTCTTCAACCGCCAATATGGCGTCACGATGCTCGCCTTCGGCCCGCCGCTGATCGCGATCTATCTGCTCGCCGATGTCGGATCGGTGGCGGGCGGCTGGTTCTCGTCGCGGCTGATCGGCCGCGGCGCGAGCATCAATCGCGGCCGCAAGACCGCGATGTTCGCCTGCGCGCTGTGCGCGGTGCCGATCGCCTTCGCGACCGAAGTGCCCTCGATGTGGTGGGCGGTGCTGCTGATCGGGCTGGCCTGCGCGGGGCATCAGGGCTTTTCGGCCAATCTCTACGCGCTGCCCGGCGATCTGTTGCCGCGCTGGGCGGCGGGGTCGGTGGTGGGGCTTGGCGGCCTGTCGGGCGCGATCGGCGGGATGTTGATGGCGCGCTTCGCCGGCAACATCCTCGAGACGCTGGGCAGCTACCAGCCGATCTTCATCGTCGCGTCGTGCGCGTATCTTTTGGCGCTGCTCGTGATCCACCTGATCGTGCCGCGCTATACGCCCGCCGATCCGGCGCGATTGACTTAGGACAGGCAAGGCTAGCGGCGGCCACGACTGTGGCCGCCGCGCAACATCATTTCACCTGCTTGGTCCATATTGTACTTTCTCAATTGACACCATTTGCCGCAGTGGTAGCGTTATCAGGACGGCCACAAGAGTCGGCAACGGGAGCGGCGACTGCCGCACAGGAGGGGATTACGATGCGTTCAACACGCACGCGCGCACTCGCGCACACGACATCGACGATTGCACTGCTCACGTGGCTCGCGCTGCCGGGTACGGCGAGCGCCCAGGTCGCAGCCGAGTCGCCGACCAATGCGCAGCCGGCGGAAACCGCACCGGTCGCCAGCCAGGATCAGGATACCGCCGGGCAGGAGGACATCGTCGTCACCGGCGTCCGCGCCAGCCTTCAGCGCGCGATCGACATCAAGCGCAACTCCTCGGGCGTCGTCGACGCGATCTCGGCCGAAGACATCGGCAAGTTCCCCGACACCAACCTTGCCGAATCGCTCCAGCGCATCACCGGCGTGTCGATCAACCGCGTCAACGGCGAAGGTTCGCAGGTCTCGGTCCGTGGTTTCTCGGGCGGCTATAACCTGGTCACCGTCAACGGCCGCCAGTTGCCGGCGTCGAACATCGACACCAGCGGCGCCAACGCCTTTGCGCGCGGTGCAGGCCGCTCATTCGATTTCCAGAATGTCGCGTCGGAAGGCGTCAGCGGGCTTGAAGTGTACAAGACCGGTCGCGCCGCGATCCCGTCGGGCGGCATCGGCGCCGCGATTAACATCGTCACCCGCAAGCCGCTCGATGCGCGCGAAAGCGGCCTCACAGGGTCGATCGGTGCCAAGGCCCTGTACGACACCTCGGTCGAGAAGGCCGAGGGCGACAAGAACCGCATCACCCCAGAGCTTTCGGGGCTCCTAAGCTATGCCAACGAAGATAACACCTTCGGCGCGGCGGTGTTCGGCAGCTATCAGCTGCGCCATTCGGCATCGGTGAACTCGAATCCGAACTATTGGAACGTGGTTCCGACCTCGACGTTCTTCACCCCAGGTACCTTCATCAACGCGCTGACCGTGGTCGATAGCCGTCCGACAGCGCCTTATGTGCTGATCCCCAACGACAGCCGCTATGCATTCTCCGAAAACCGCCGCGAACGTATCAACTTTCAGGGCGTTTTGCAGTTTCGGCCGACTGACCGGCTCGAGATCAGCATCGACAGCCTGTACGCGCAGAACCGTCTGAGCGAGGAACGCAGCGAGCAGACCAACTGGTTCAACCGCCCGTTCAGCCGCGTCACCTTCGACGACAACCCCAACATGGCGACCGCCACGTTCCTGTCGGACTATCTGCCCAGCGGACCGAAGGACGAGGGTTTCGAGCAGCAGCGTTTCGCGACCAAGACCGAATTGGTGTCGGTTGGTCTCAATGCAAAGTGGGAATTCGCCGACAACTTCACGCTGAAGCTCGACGGACATCATTCGAAGTCGACCTCGTCGCCCGACAACCCTAATGGGACGTCGGCCACGTTGTTCTCAATGGGCGCGCCGGTCATCGCAGGCCATACGCTCGACTTCACCAGCGGCTTTCCGCAGCAGACGCAGACGCTCAACGATTGCGTGAAAGGCAATTGCAACAACCAGCTCGACGTCGGTGATCTGGGTACGCAGATCGGGCGCACCGTGACTGCCAACCAGACGCAGACGATCACGCAGGCGCGTGCCGAGCTTGGCTGGGATCTGGGCGGCGGCAGCCGCTTCGACGCCGGCTTCAACTATACCGATTCGAAGATGCGCTCGACGCAGGCGCAAACCCAGCAGACGCTGGGTAACTGGGGAATTGAGGACACCGGAATCGTCAGCCAGCTGGCGGGCGACCTGGTCGACACGATTTGCATCACCTGCAAGTTCGACGATTTCGATCCAGGCGCGACCGGGTCGTCGCTCATCGCCTTTCGCGGCAATGCGGTCGATCTGCTCGACGTATTCAGCCCCTATTATGCGGGTCTCGGCAATCCCAACATCGCGTCGGCGCCCGCCGACGATACGGTGCAAGAGCGCATCTGGGCGGTCTATGGTCAGTTCACCTGGAACGGCGAAGTCGCGCAGGTTCCCGCCAACCTCGTGATCGGCGCGCGGTACGAGCAGACGCGCGTGAGGTCCGATGCGGTCCAGACTTACAACAACATCACCTGGATTTCGGACAATGATTTCCGCGGTGATGCCAGCGGGGTGTTCACGACGATCACTCAGCGCGGCAACTACAACAACCTGCTGCCCGCGGTCGATTTCAGCGTCGAGCCGATCCAGAACGTCAAGGCACGCGTTTCGTTTAGCCGCACGCTTGGTCGCCCCGATTACGGCAGCCTCTTCGCCACGTCTTCTGCCGGTGCACCGGGTCGGCCGACCTTGCTGGGGGGCATCCCCACCGGCAGCTCGGGCAACGCCAACCTGCTGCCATTGCTGTCGGACAATTTCGACGTGTCGGTCGAATGGTATTATAAGCCGTCGAGCTTCGTTTCGCTCGGCTTCTTCGACAAGCGCGTGTCGAACTTCCTCGGCAACGGCGTGATCAATCAAGAACTGTTCGGGCTGCGCGACCCGACATCGGGCGCACCGGGTTCGCGCTCGGGAATTGCCGCCGCCTATCTGCGTGCCAATGCGCGCGATTTGAGCGACGTCAACCTGTTCACCTACACTGCGTTGCTGATCCGCAACAACGGTAATCAGGCAGCGGCAACCGCGCAGTTTGAGGCAAATTATTCGAACGGCGCACTCAACCAGGGGTTCGTCGATACGGTCCTCAACCAGGTCGACATCGTCGCGGACGCCAATGATCCGCTGTTCAACTTCTCGGTATCGCAGCCGATCAACAACCGCGAAGGCAAGATCAACGGTTTCGAATTTGCCCTGACGCACTTCTTTGGTGATACCGGCTTTGGTTTTGCTGGGTCGTATACCAAGGTCAGCGGCGACGTGAACGTCGACCCCTATGCCGACCCGTTGGTCAACATCTTCGCTCTGACCGGCTTGGGCGACAGCGCCAACGCCACCGCGATCTATGACAAGAACGGCCTGTCGGCGCGCGCTGCCTACAACTGGCGTGCATCCTACCTGACGGCCACCAACCAGGGCGGCAACCGCAACCCGCTGTTCGTCGCGCCGTTCGGCACGCTCGACGTCAACGTCAGCTACGACGTCAACGAGAACATCGCGCTTACGCTCGAGGGCATCAACCTGCTGAGCGAAAGCGTGCGGACCTACGGCCGTACCGAGCGCAACCTGGTATTCGCGCAGGAGCTCAAGCCACGCATCCTGTTCGGTGCCCGCTATCGCTTCTGATCGGCACCTGCCGGTACCGTACAAAGCAGGAGGGGCCGTCCGTCATGGGCGGCCCTTTCCGTTTGGACCCGCGCCGGACGATTGCTACCCTGCTGCATCCTTGAAGGGCGTCACGACCGAATGAACCGCGTTCTGCTCAACAACGTCGATCATCACGCCATGAAGGTGGCGATCCTCAGCGGCGCCGCGTTCGGCGACTGCGCCAACCAGCTGCCGGTCTTCCCTTCCGAATTCCAGGAGCTCCAGCGCGAGTTCGCGATCGTTTTCCGCCGCAACGACGACGGGATCGACGCCTATGTCCTGCTCGGGCTCGATCGCGACGAAAACCTGTTCCTCGGCGAACATGGCTGGACCAGCCGCTATGTCCCCGCGATCCAGCGCCGCGGCCCCTTCTCGATCGCGCTGGCGCGGCCCGACCCCGGCGGCGCGCCCGCCAACACCGACTTGATGATCCATGTCGACCTCGACGATCCGCGCGTCGGCGATCCCGACGGATTGCCGCTGTTCCTCGATCATGGCGGCAACGCGCCGTATCTCGACGAGGCCGGCGCGGTGCTGACCGTCATCTTCGAAGGGATGCAGACCGCGCGCGCGATCAACGCCGAGCTCGAAGCCGCCGGGCTGCTGAAGCCGGTGACGATGCAGATCGATCTCGACGACGAGACCCAATATGAAGTGCCCGACCTGCTGACGGTCGATCCGCAGGCGCTGGCCGAGCTGTCGGGCGACGCGCTCGAACGGCTGCACCGCAGCGGGTTGCTCCACGCCGCGACGATGGCCGCCTGCTCGCTCGGCAACATCCCTGAGCTGATCGCGCGCAAGAACCGCAAGCGTGCTGCCCCGTGACCAAGCCGATCACCGACCGGCACGCGATCGAGATCTCGGCCGGCGACCCCGCCGCCGGTGATCTCGAAGCCTTGGTCGCGGCGGGTCAGCCGGTGGTGATCCGCGGGCTGGTCGCCGACTGGCCGGTAGTGGCGGCGGGCCGCAGCGGCGCCAAGGCAGCCGCCGACTATGTCCTGCAATTCTACAATGGCCGCCCCGGCACCGGCTACACCGCGCGGCCCGAATTACGCGGCCGCTATTATTACGACGAGACGCTGACCGCGCTCGATTTCGATCGCGAACGCGTCCAGCTCGACGAGTATCTAGGCCGCATCCTCGGCGCGCTCGGCGACCCCGCCTCCCCCGGTTTCTACGTCGGATCGACCGATCTCAACCAATATTTCCCCGGCTTCAGCGACGCAAATCCGCTCGCGCTGCCCGGGCCTGCGTTCGATCGCGTGCTGCGCAGCATCTGGATCGGCAACCGCACCACCGCGACGACGCATTACGACATGTCGAACAACATCGCCTGCGTCGCGGCGGGCCGGCGTCGCTTTACGCTGTTTCCTCCCGACCAGGTCGCGAACCTCTATCCCGGCCCGCTCGAGCCCACCCCCGGCGGACAAGTCGTGTCGCTGGTGAACCTCGCCGATCCCGATCTCGAGGCCTTTCCGAACTTCGCGCACGCGGCGCAGGCGGCGCAGATCGCCGAGCTCGGGCCGGGCGACGCGGTCGTGTATCCAGCGCTCTGGTGGCATCAGGTCGAGGCGCTCGGCGAGTTCAACATCCTGGTGAATTATTGGTGGAACGCCGCGCCGGCGTTCGCCGACACCCCGATGAACACGCTGCTCCACGCGATGCTCAGCCTGCGCGATCGGCCGCAGACCGAGAAGGATGCGTGGGCGGCGATGTTCGACTATTATGTCTTCGGCCCTGCCACCCGCCCGGTGGCGCATCTGCCAAGGGCCGCGCAGGGGCCGCTCGCCCCGCTCGACGACATGGGTGCGCGCCGGCTGCGCGCCGAACTCTTGCGGAGGCTGAACCGATGAAGCCCGTAAAACGCGTCGTGATTGCCGGCGGCGGCACCGCCGGCTGGCTCGCCGCCGCTTTGCTGACCCGCCAGATCGGCAAGCTGGTCGAGGTGACGCTGATCGAATCCGACGAGATCGGCACCGTCGGGGTCGGCGAATCGACCATTCCCACCGTGCGCGCCTTCCACACGCTGCTCGGGATCGAAGAGCAGGATTTCGTCCGCGAGACCGGCGCGACCTTCAAGCTCGGCATCTCGTTCGAAGGCTGGTCGCAGCCCGATTCGCGTTACATCCATTCGTTCGGCACGCTCGGCACCTCGACCTGGATGGCCGATTTCCACCATTTCTGGCTCGAAGCCCGCGCGCAGGGCAGCAATGCCGAACTCGGGGCCTATTGCGTCGAGCACGAGGCCGCGCGCGCCGAGCGCTTTGCCGGGCGGCCCGAGACGAACCTCAACTACGCCTATCATTTCGACGCGGGCCGCTACGCCCGCTTCCTGCGCGAGCGTTGCGAGGCCGATGGGCTGACCCGCATCGAAGGCCGGATCACCCGCGCCGACCGCGATCCCCAAACCGGCGACATCGCCGCGGTGGTGATGGCCGACGGGTCGCGGATCGAGGGCGACCTGTTCATCGATTGCACCGGCTTTCGCGCGCTGCTGATCGGCGACGCGCTCGGCGTGCCGTACGAGGATTGGAGCAAGTGGCTGCCCACCAACCGCGCGCTCGCGGTGCAGACCGCCGCGGTCGGGCCGGCGGTGCCCTATACCCGCGCCACCGCGCACGATGCCGGCTGGCAATGGCGGATCC
This sequence comes from Sphingomonas sp. S1-29, assembly GCF_026167545.1. Lineage (NCBI taxonomy): Bacteria > Pseudomonadati > Pseudomonadota > Alphaproteobacteria > Sphingomonadales > Sphingomonadaceae > Sphingomonas > Sphingomonas sp. S1-29. The sequence continues at coordinate 1,407,663 of NZ_CP110678.1, forward strand.
CGCTCCAGCACCGCGTCGGCAACGGCATCGTCTATTGCAGCGACCATCTCTCGGACGATGCCGCGCACCAACGCCTGCTCGGCGCGGTGCAGGGCGAGGCGCTGACCGATCCGCGGCTGATCCGCTTCCAGACCGGTCGCCGCGCCAAGGCGTGGGAACATAATTGCGTCGCGCTCAGCCTGGCGGGCGGGTTCGTCGAACCGCTCGAATCGACCAGCATCCACCTGATCATGATCGCGCTCACCCGGCTGCTCCAGCTGTTCCCCTTCGACGGCGTGACTGCGCCCGCCGCGGCGCGCTTCAACGAAATGTCGCGGCGCGAGATCGAGGGGGTGCGCGACTTCATCGTCCTGCATTACCACCTCAACCAGCGCGACGAGCCCTTCTGGCGCGCGCATCGCGAGGCATCGCTGCCCGACAGCCTCGCCGAGCGGATCGCGCTGTTCGCGGAAAGCGCACAGGCGTTCCAGGCGAGCGATGAACTCTTCACCGTCACCTCGTGGGTGCAGGTGATGCTCGGGCAGGAACTGCATCCCGCCGGGCACAACCGCGTCGCGCGGCTGATGCCGCCGGGGCGGCTCAAGGAAGTGCTCGGCAATCTGTCGGGGCAGGTCAACGCGACGGTCGCCAAGCTGCCCGCGCACCAGGCATTCGTCGATCGCATGGTCGCGCCCGAGCCGGTGCCGCTGCGCGCGCGCGCCTGATCTATCGCTCGCCCAGCGTCCGCTCGAGAAACGCCACGCTGTCGTCGAGCACCGGCCCCTTGCCGCGAAACGGCTTGGCGAGCGCCATCACGACTTCCTCATGTGCCAGCCCCGGATAGTTGCGAAGTTCGACCGGCGCGCCCGCTGCCTTAAGTCGCTCGGCGAGGTTGATCGCGTTGCGCGGGCGCACCACGGCGTCGTCACTGCTGGTCACCAGCAGCAGCGGCGGCGCATCGGCGCGCGCGAAATTGACTGGCTGGGTCGCTGCGGGATCGGCCACCCCCGCCATCGCGTCGATCGACCGCCGCGTGTCGAAGGGATAGAAGTCATAGGGTCCGCTCAGGCCGATGCCGGCCTTTACCGTCCCCGCAGGCACCCCCTCAGCCGCGAGGAACCGCGGGTCGAGCGCCAGCATCGCGACGGTATAGGCGCCTGCCGAATGGCCCGCGAGCGCGATCCGCTCGGGATCGCCGCCAAAGGACGCGATCGTGTCGCGCGTCCAGCGCACCGCCTGCGCGCCGTCCTCGACAAAGGCGGGGAAGCGCACCGCGGGCACCTTGCGATAATCGGGCACCACCACGACGAAGCCGCGCGCCGCCAGCGCGCGCCCGGCAAAGCCATATTCCTCGCGCCGGCCCGACACCCAGCCGCCGCCATACCAGAAGATCACCACCGGGTGCGTACCGCCACCGCGCGGACGCCACACGTCGAGCGTCTGGCCGTGGCTGCCGAACGCCACCCCCTGCCCCGCGCGCTCGACCCCGGCCCCGCCGCCCGCGACCGAATCGAGACGGTTGAGCAGGCCCGGCGGCGAACAGGCCGACAGTGCCGCCGCGATCAGCGCCGGCACCGCCAGCCGGATCACGCCTCGTACCGCGCCGTCGTCTTGGCGGCGACCTCGTCGGCGGTGACGCCGGGCGCGGTCTCGACCAGCCGGAACGCGCTGGCATGGTCGGGGCGCTGGAACACCGCCAGGTCGGTGACGATCATGTCGACGACGTTCTTGCCGGTAAGCGGCAGCGTGCACGCCGGGATGAACTTCGGATCGCCGTGCTTCGACGTATGCTCCATCACCACGATGATCTTCTTGACCCCGGCGACGAGGTCCATCGCGCCGCCCATCCCCTTGATCATCTTGCCGGGGATCATCCAGTTGGCGATGTCGCCATTCTCGGCGACTTCCATCGCGCCGAGTACCGTCAGATCGATATGCCCGCCGCGGATCATCGCGAAGCTCTCGGCGCTCGAAAAATACACCGATTGCGGCAGCTCGCTGATCGTCTGCTTGCCCGCGTTGATCAGGTCGGGGTCTTCCTCGCCCGCATAGGGGAAAGGCCCGATGCCGAGCATCCCGTTCTCCGATTGCAGCGTCACCTCGACGCCCGCGGGGATGTGGTTGGCGACCAGCGTCGGGATGCCGATGCCCAGGTTCACATAGAAGCCGTCCTGCAGTTCCTTGGCGGCGCGCGCCGCCATCTCGTCACGAGTCCAGGGCATGTCAGTTCGCTCCTTTGGGGGTCCAGCGCTTGTCGGCCGGAAACAGGTCGTCATAGCCGCCCGCGACGCCGGGACCGTACATCGGGTTGGGGAGCAGGAACCAGCCCTTGCCCCATTTGCCCGCGATCCCCGGTGCGACCGCCAAAGCGCGGCGCTGCTGCACGCCGAGCGCCTTGTCGTTGAAGGCGTCGGAAAAATCGCCGAGCTGGTCGCCCGCCATCGCGAGCACGCAATAGCGCTCGGCGATCGCGGTGCGGCGCGGGTCCTTGCTCGATCCGGGCGCGATATCGCCGCGCAGGAACAGCGTTTCGCCCGGCTTGGCATCGCCCAGCCCCGCCGCGCGGAGCGCGTCGACGGCCTGGCGCGCGAAGCGGTTCTCGCGGTTCGAATTGAACACGATCGCGACGCCCGCCGCGCGCAGCCTTGCCAGCGCATCGACCGCGCCGGGGGCGGGCTCGACCAGCGTCGCGCCGTCCTGCTCCCAGCGCTCCCAGCGCGCCGGATCGAACGGCGGATCGCCGCGCAGCGCGGTGTCGTAATTCGCCCCGGTGTTCAGGATCGCGGTTTCGTCCATGTCGAGCACCACCGCTGGCGGCTTGGCATCGCAGCTCGCCCAGCGCGGATCGCCGGGCGTCGCACCGGGGGCGAAGATCGCCGAATCAACCGCGCGACCGGCCTTGCGCGCGGCGAGTGCCGCAGTGACGTGCTCGACCATCCCGTCATAGGCCTGCCGCGACAGCACCGCCGCCTCGCCCGACCCGAGCAGCCACTGATATTGCTTGGGCGGCGGCGGCGGCGCGCTCGCCACCTGCGCCGGCGCAGTCGCGCACGCCGAAAGTGCGAGAAGGCCAGCCGCCATCACTCCCCTCCCTGAAAGGGAGGGGTTGGGGGTGGGTCGATGCCTGGCGATACGGCCGCCCAACTGCGTATGCGGTACCCGTATCCCCCGGACCATACCCACCCCCGGCCCCTCCCTTCCAGGGAGGGGAGAAAGCCGCATTCTCACGCCGCGCGCTCGCGGACGGTGCGGAACTCGATCTTCTTGTCATAGGGCGCGCCGACGATCATCCGCTTCACGTAGATGCCCGGCAGATGCACCGCATCGGCATCGAGCGCGCCGACCGGCACGATCTCCTCGACCTCGGCGACGCAGATCCGCCCCGCGGTCGCCATCGGCTGGTTGAAATTGCGCGCGGTCTTGCGGAAGATCAGATTACCCGCCTCGTCGGCCTTCCACCCCTTGATGATCGAAAGGTCGGCGCGGATGCCGCGTTCGAGGATATATTCCTGACCGTCGAAGACCTTGGTCTCCTTGCCTTCGGCCACCAGCGTGCCGACCCCGGTCTTGGTGTAGAAGCCCGGAATCCCCGCCCCGCCCGCGCGGCAGCGTTCGGCGAGCGTGCCCTGCGGGCAGAATTCGACCTCGAGCTCGCCCGAGAGATATTGCCGCTCGAATTCCTTGTTCTCGCCGACATAGGACGAGATCATCTTCTTCACCTGCCGCGTGCGCAGCAGCTTGCCCAGGCCCTCATTGTCGATGCCGGCATTGTTGCTGGCGATCGTCAGGTCCTTGATCCCCGATGCCTGGATCGCATCGATCAGCCGCTCGGGGATCCCGCACAGGCCGAACCCGCCGGCGCAGATCGTCATGCCATCATGGAGCAGCCCGTCGAGCGCGGCTGCGGCATCGGGATAGAGTTTCTGCATGCGCGGCCTCGTGGAACGATGGAGAGATGCGCCGTGCTTATAAACCATGCGCGGTCTAGGCAACGGCCAAGCGTTGGGGCAGGTTCGCACCAATGCAGCAGCCCAACACCCCCGACAGCATCGGCGCGGCGATCGGCTTGGCGCGCAACCGCGATCTGGCAGCGGCGCGGGCGATGCTGGATCGGATCGATGCGACCGCCGATGGTTTCACCGCGCTCGCCTTCGTGGAGCGACAAGCAGGCGCCCTCGAAGCCGAACGCGCGGCGCTGATCGAAGCGTTGCGCCACGAGCCGCGCCACCTGTCGGCATTATTGGCGCGCGGCGATTGCGAGCGGCGTGCGGGCGAACCGCGCGTGGCGGTACGGTTCCTGCGCACCGCGCTTGCGGTAGCCGCAGCGACACCGCCGCCGCCGGCGCTCCATCCGGCGCTCCGCGAGGCGCAGGCGTTCCTTGCCGAGCAGACGCAGGATTTCACCGACACGATGGTTGCCGCGGTCGAGGCTGCGGGGTTGATGCAGTCCGATACCCCGCCGCGCGTCGCCGAGGCGATCGACCTGCTGCTGGGTCGCCGCCAGCTGTACCTCGAGCAGCCCTCGATGTTCTATTTCCCCGGTCTGGCGCAGCGCGCGTTCTTCGGCCGCTCCGAATTCGCCTGGGCCTCGCAAGTCGAAGCCGCGACCGAGGCGATTCGCGACGAATTGGCCGCGCTCCAGGATGTCTTCACCCCCTATGTCCGCACCGACCCGCGCGCGCCGGCCCCTGCCAACCACCTGCTCGAACATCCCGGCTGGGGCGCCATCCACCTGATCGAGCAGGGGCGCCCGCACCCGGTTCATGCCGCGCGCTGCCCCGCGACGATGGCTGCGCTGGCGCTGGCGCCGCAGCCCGCGATCGGCACGCGCTCGCCGATGGCGTTGTTCTCGCGGCTCAAGCCGGGCACCCACATCGCGCCGCACCACGGCGTCTTCAACACCCGGCTGATCTGCCATCTGCCGCTGGTGGTGCCCGATGGCTGCGGCATCCGCGTCGGCAGCCATACCCGCCAGTGGCGCGAAGGCGAGCTGCTGATCCTCGACGACAGCTTCGAGCATGAGGCGTGGAATCGCGGCAGCTCGGACCGCGTGGTGCTGTTGTTCGAAATCTGGCGACCCGATATCGGCGAGGAAGAACGCGCCGCGATCACCGTGCTGCTGGCCGCGGTCGAGGAACAGGGCTTCGCGGCCGACGATGATTGACGGGTCCGATCGAACGGGCGTTGCAGGAGAGTATCGCATGACCAAGCGCACCGGCGGCCGCATCCTCGTCGACAATCTCGTGGCGCAGGGCTGCGACCGGCTGTTCCAGGTGCCCGGCGAGAGCTTCCTCGCGGTGCTCGACGCGCTGGTCGACGTGCCCGCGATCGAGGTCGTGACATGCCGGCAGGAGGGTGGTGCGGCCTTCATGGCCTGCGCCGACGCGGCGATGACGCAGCGGCCCGGCGTGTGCTTCGTAACGCGCGGACCCGGCGCGACCAATGCCAGCATCGGCGTCCATGTCGCGATGCAGGATTCGCAGCCGATGCTGTTGTTCATCGGCGACGTCGACCGCGGCATGCGCGACCGCGAGGGGTTCCAGGAGGTCGATTTTCCCGCGATGTTCGCGCCGCTCGCCAAATGGGCGACGCGGATCGAGGACGCCGCGCGAATCCCCGAATATATCGCGCGCGCGTGGAACACCGCGATCAGCGGCCGCCCCGGCCCGGTGGTGATCGCGCTGCCCGAGGACATGCTGTGCGATGTCGTCGAGGCGGTCGATCGGCCGCGGATCGAGCGGGTCTGGCAGGCCGCCAATCCCGACGACGCCGACGCGGCGCTCGACCTGCTGCGCGCCGCGAAGCGCCCCGTCGCGATCGTCGGCGGGGCGGGCTGGGACAAAGCGACCACCGGCGCCTTCGATTGCTTCGCGCGCAACTGGGGCATCCCCGTCGCGGGTGCGTTCCGCCGACAGGACGCGATCCCCAACGCCTCGAAGGCGTGGGCGGGCAATCTGGGCTATGGCCCCAACCCCAGGCTGGTCGCGCGGATCAAGGCGGCCGATGTGGTGCTCGTCCTCGGCGCCCGGCTGGGGGAGGCGACGACCGACGGCTATACGCTGATCACCCCCGACCATCCGGGCCAGAAGCTGATCCACGTCCACCCCGATCCCGCCGAGCTCAACCGCGTCTATCGCGCCGACGTCGCGGTCTGTTCGGACACCTTCTCGTTCGCCGACGCGCTGGTGCGCGCCGAGTATCCGCCGACCCCGCATGCCGGCGGCGGCGAGGCGCATGCCGAATGGCGCGAATGGTCGACCCCCAAGCCGCGCGACGGCGTGACGCTAGACCTCGGCCTATGCGTCGCGGCGATGCGCGAAGCGCTGCCGGCGGATACGATCATCTGCAACGGCGCGGGCAATTTCGCGGGCTGGTGGCACCGCTATTGGCAGTATGGCGTCCAGCCCTCGCAACTCGCGCCGACCTGCGGTGCGATGGGCTATGGCGTACCCGCCGCCGTCGCCGCCGCGCTGCGCGCGCCCGACCGGATGGTCGTGGCATTGGCGGGCGATGGCGATTTCCTGATGAACGGCCAGGAGCTGGCGACCGCGGTCCAGCATGGCGCCGAGATGCTCGTGCTGGTGATCGACAATGGCGGATATGGCACGATCCGCATGCATCAGGAGCGCGAATTCCCCGGCCGGGTGAGCGCGACGCGGCTCGCCAACCCCGATTTCGCCGCGCTCGCCCGCGCCTATGGCTGCTGGTCCGAAACCGTCGAGCGCACCGAGGATTTCGCCGCGGCGCTCGCGCGCGCGCAGGAACAGCCCGGCGTTCGGCTGTTGCACCTGCGCACCGATATCGAGGTGATCAATCCGGGCACGACGATCAGCGCGATCCGCGCGCGCTGACATCCGCAAAAGTCGATGCGCACGAAAAAGGCCGCCCCGGTTTCCCGAAGCGGCCCAATCGTTTCGCGTTACCCGAAGTAACGCTGCAGGTCAGATGTCGTCGCCGAGGGCGCCTTTGACCTTGCCTGCAGTCTGCTGAAGCTTGCCCTTGGCTTCCTGCGCTTCGCCTTCGGCGCGCGTCTCAGGATTGCTCGACTGCTGCTTCACTTCGCCAATGGCTTCGTTGGTGTTGCCTTTGACCTTGTCTACGAATTCACCCATGGGGTTTCTCCTCAAATCATGTGCGGCGATGATGTTTGCCATCATTGCTTGCGCTTGTAGTAAGAACGGCCCGGGGTGAACTTGGTTCCGAATTAGATAAGCCCCGCCAGCGGGCTCGAGGGATCGGCATAGCGCCGCTGCCCCATCCGCCCCGCGCGATAGGCGAGCCGCCCCGATTCGACCGCCGCCTTCATCGCCGCCGCCATCATCACCGGGTTCTTGGCTTCGGCGATCGCGGTGTTCATCAGCACGCCGTCGCAGCCGAGCTCCATCGCCACCGCGGCATCCGACGCGGTGCCCACGCCGGCATCGACCAGCACCGGCACCTTGGCCCCCTCGACGATCAGCCGGATCGTGATCCGGTTCTGGATCCCCAGCCCCGATCCGATCGGCGCCCCCAGCGGCATGATCGCCACCGCGCCGGCATCCTCGAGCCGCTTCGCCGCGATCGGATCGTCGACGCAATAGACCATCGGCAGAAAGCCTTCCTTGGCCAGCACCTCGGTCGCGCGCAGCGTCTCGACCATGTCGGGATACAGCGTGCGCGCCTCGCCCAGCACTTCGAGCTTCACCAGGTCCCAGCCCCCCGCCTCGCGCGCCAGCCGCAGCGTGCGGATCGCCTCGTCGCCGGTGAAACAGCCCGCGGTGTTGGGCAGATACGTCACGCGCTTGGGATCGATGAAGTCGGTGAGCATCGGCGCCTTGGGATCGCTGACATTCACGCGGCGCACCGCGACGGTGACGATCTCGGCCCCTGCGGCTTCGACCGCGGCGGCGTTCTGCGCGAAGTCCTTGTACTTGCCCGTGCCGACGATCAGCCGCGAGCGGAAGGTGCGCCCGGCGACGCTCCAACTATCGGTGTCGACCGCGGGCTCATGATCGCCGCCGCCGACGAAATGGACGATCTCGAGCTCGTCGCCATCCTCGACCATGACATCGCCCAGGGTCGAGCGCGGCACCACCTCGAGATTGCGCTCGACCGCGACCTTTTCGGGCACCAGCCCGAGTTCGCTCGCCAGGCCGGCAATGCTGAGGCCCGCGCGGACACGCTTGTGCTCGCCATTGACCATGATCGATACGGTACCGTCGGTGTGCATGTCTGCCCCAAGCCGTTCGTTTCGAGCGAAGTCGAGAAACGAGTTTCGTTGCGCCCGCGGACGTGTCTCGACTTCGCTCGACACGAACGGGTAAGGAATGCGCGATCTAGGGGTGCGAGAGCGCGCCCGCAACCAAGAGGGGCATGATGGCCGAAACGAATCCAGCCGCGATCCCCGCGACCATCTATGTCCTCAACGGCCCGAACCTCAATCTGCTCGGCATGCGCGAGCCCGATGTCTATGGTGCCGACACGCTCGACGACATCGCCGGAATGCTCGAGGATCGCGCGCGCGAGCTAGGGGTCGAGGTCGAGGTCCGTCAGTCGAACCATGAGGGCCATCTGGTCGATTGGCTGCACGAGGCGCAGGCCGAAGGCGCGCGCGCGGTGCTGCTCAACGCCGCGGCCTTCACCCACACCTCGGTCGCGCTGTACGACGCGATCCGCGCGATCCGCACCCCGGTGATCGAGGTCCATCTGTCGAACCCGCATGCGCGCGAGGCTTTTCGCCACAAAAGCTATGTCGCGATGGCGGCGCGCGGCAGCATCAGCGGGTTCGGCGCGCAATCCTATGTGCTCGCGCTTGAAGCCGCCGCCCGCCTGCCGTAAGGCCCCGCGCTTAACAGAGAAACAGGTCGCAATGAGCAACGAACACGACGAACCGGGCAATATGCGAATCGATGTCGATCTCGTGCGCCAGCTCGCCGCGGTCCTCGACGAGACGAAACTGACCGAAATCGAGGTCGAGGACGGCGAACGCCGCGTCCGCGTCGCGCGCGAAGTGATGATCGCGCCGCAGATGATGCAGGCCGCGCCGATGGCGAACATGGCCCCCGCGCTGACCAACGCTGCCCCCGCGCCTGCCGAGGTCGGCGCGCCCGCGCCCAATCCCGCGGCCAACGCGGTCCGCTCGCCGATGGTCGGCACCGTCTATCTTTCGGCCGAACCCGGCAGCAAGCCGTTCGTTTCGCCGGGCCAGAAGGTCCAGGCGGGCGACACGCTGCTGATCGTCGAGGCGATGAAGGTGATGAACCCGATCCTCGCGCCGTCGGCGGGCACCGTCGGTGCCATCCTCGTCGAAAACGGCCAGCCGGTGGAGTTCGATCAGCCGCTCGTCGTGGTCGAATAATGGCGCAGATCAAGAAGCTGCTGATCGCCAATCGCGGCGAGATCGCGCTGCGAATCCATCGTGCATGCCATGAAATGGGCATCCAGACCGTCGCGGTGCATTCGACCGCCGACGCCGATGCGATGCACGTCCGGCTCGCCGATCAGGCGATCTGCATCGGCCCGCCGCCCGCGGGCGAGAGCTATCTCAACATCCCCAACATCATCTCGGCCGCCGAAGTCTCGGGCGCCGACGCGATCCATCCGGGCTATGGCTTCCTGAGCGAGAACGCCAAGTTCGCCGAGATCGTCGAGCTCCACAATCTGATGTTCGTGGGCCCCAAGCCCGAACATATCCGCACGATGGGCGACAAGGTCGAGGCCAAGCGCACCGCGGGCGCGCTCGGGCTGCCTTTGGTCCCCGGCTCGGACGGCGCGGTGAGCGACCTCGCCGAAGCCAAGACGATCGCGGCGCGCGTCGGCTATCCGGTGATCATCAAGGCGGCATCGGGCGGCGGCGGGCGCGGCATGAAGGTGTGCGAGTCCGAAGACCAGCTCGAAACGCTCATGGCCCAAGCGGGCAGCGAGGCGAAGGCGGCGTTCGGCGACGCCACCGTCTATATCGAGAAATATCTCGGCAACCCGCGCCACATCGAATTCCAGGTGTTCGGCGACGGCAACGGTAATGCGATCCATCTGGGTGAGCGCGACTGTTCGCTCCAGCGCCGCCACCAGAAGGTGCTCGAAGAGGCGCCTTCGCCCGCACTCGGCGCCGAGGATCGCGCGCGGATGGGGGCGATCTGCGCCAAGGCGATGGCCGATATGGGCTATCGCGGCGCGGGCACGATCGAATTCCTGTGGGAAGACGGCGAGTTCTACTTCATCGAGATGAACACCCGGCTGCAGGTCGAGCATCCGGTGACCGAGATGATCACCGGGGTCGACCTGGTGCGCGAGCAGATCCGCATCGCCGAGGGGCATCCGCTGTCGGTGCGGCAGGAGGACCTGGTCTTCCACGGCCATGCGATCGAATGCCGGATCAATGCCGAGGATGCGCGCACTTTCGCGCCGTCGCCGGGCAAGGTGACCTATTATCATGCGCCGGGCGGCATGCACGTTCGCGTCGATAGCGGGCTGTATGCCGGCTATCGCATACCGCCATATTATGATTCGATGATCGCCAAGCTGATCGTTTACGGGCGCACCCGCGAAGGCTGTCTGATGCGGCTCCGCCGCGCGCTCGAGGAGTTCGTGATCGACGGGGTGAAGACGACGATCCCGCTGCACCAGGCGCTGCTCAACGACCCCGATTTCCAGCGCGGCGACTATACGATCAAGTGGCTCGAGGAATGGCTGGCGCGCGAGGACGCCGCCTGATGCGATGGTGGCAATGGCTGATCGCGGCGCTGCTCGCGCTGATCGCCATTGTCGCCGCCGCATTGTTCCTGTTTCGCACCCCCGATACCGATGCCGCCGCGATGCGCGCCAAATATGGCGGGGCGCCGTCGCGCTTCGTCGATCTGGGCGACGGGCTGACGCTCCATGTCCGCGACACCGGCCCGCGCGATGCGCCCGCCCTGCTGCTGATCCACGGATCGAACGCCTCGCTCCACACCTGGGAGCCTTGGGCCGAGCGGCTCGGTCGGCGCTACCGCATCGTCCGCCTCGACCTGCCCGGCCACGGCCTGACCGGCGAGGATCCGACGCACGATTATTCGACAGCGCGCCAGGTCGAGATCGTCGATCGGCTGGTGCGCGCGCTGGGGATCGACCGGTTCGCGATCGGCGGCAATTCGATGGGCGGCGGGGTCGCCTGGTCCTATGCGCTCGCGCATCCCGCGCGGGTGAACGCGCTGGTGCTCGTCGATTCGACCGGCCAGCCCGACCCGACCTATGCCGAGCCGCCTTTGGTGATGCGCATCGCCCGCCTGCCGGTGCTGCGCGACCTGGCGACGATGGTGACGCCGCGCAGCTGGATCGAACAGGCGCTGCCCTCGGCCTATGGCGACCCCGCCAAGGTCGATGCGGCGGCGATCGACCTCTATTGGGAATTGCTCCGCTATCCCGGCAATCGCCTCGCGACGATCGACCGTTTCGCCACCCCCAACACCCCCGCCACCCCCGAGACGCTCGGCCGGATCGCGGTGCCGACGCTGATCCTGTGGGGCACCGACGACCGGATGATCCCGGCATCGTCGGGCGACTGGCTGGCGAGCCACATCCCCGGCGCCGAGCTGGTGACCTATCCGGGCATCGGCCACCTGCCGATGGAGGAAGCGCCCGACGCGACGGCGCGCGAGGTGGATCGGTTTCTATCGGGGCTTGAGAACTAACCCTGCCCCGTTCGTTTCGAGCGAAGTCGAGAAACCTGGCCCACCGCACATGGCGGTTTCTCGACTTCGCTCGAAACGAACGGAAGCACGCCAACCGCATTCGTACTCTAGCCCCCCGCGCCGCCCCCGGCTAAGGGCAAGCCATGACCCAGATCACGCCCGAAATCGTCGCCGAGCACGGCCTGTCGCCCGAGGAATATGACCGCGTCCTGCACGCGATGGGGCGCGAGCCGAACCTGACCGAGCTCGGCATCTTCTCGGTCATGTGGTCCGAGCATTGCAGCTACAAATCGAGTCGCATTCACTTGAAGAAGCTGCCGACGCAAGCCCCCTGGGTCATCTGCGGCCCCGGCGAGAATGCCGGCGTGATCGACATCGGCGACAACCAGGCGGCGATCTTCAAGATGGAGAGCCACAACCACCCGTCGTACATCGAACCCTATCAGGGCGCGGCGACCGGGGTCGGCGGAATCCTGCGCGACGTGTTCACGATGGGCGCACGCCCGGTCGCCAACATGAACGCGCTGCGCTTTGGCCGCCCCGATCACCCCAAGATGCGCCACCTGATCTCGGGCGTCGTCCACGGCATCGGCGGCTATGGCAATTGCGTCGGCGTGCCGACGGTCGGCGGCGAGGTGAATTTCCACCCCGCCTATGACGGCAACATCCTGGTCAACGCGATGACCGTCGGCATCGCCGATCAGGACAAGATCTTCTATTCGGCGGCGTCGGGGATCGGCAATTCGATCGTCTATGTCGGCTCGAAGACCGGGCGCGATGGCATCCACGGCGCGACGATGGCCTCGGCCGATTTCGGCGACGACGCCGACGCCAAGCGCCCGACGGTGCAGGTCGGCGACCCCTTCACCGAAAAGCTGCTGATCGAGGCGTGCCTCGAACTGATGGCAACCGACATGATCGTCGCGATCCAGGACATGGGCGCGGCGGGCCTCACCTCCTCCTCGGTCGAGATGGCGAGCAAGGGCGGGGTCGGCATCGAACTCGTCATGGACGACGTGCCGCAGCGCGAAACCGGCATGACGCCGTACGAGATGATGCTCTCCGAATCGCAGGAACGGATGCTGATGGTGCTCAAGCCCGGCCGCGAGGCTGAGGCCGAGGCGATCTTCCGCAAATGGGAACTCGATTTCGCGGTGATCGGCCGCGTCACCGATACCGGGCGGATGGTGCTGAAATGGAAGGGCGAGACCGTCGCCGACATTCCGCTCGCGCCGCTCGCCGACGAAGCCCCGCTCTACGACCGTCCGCACGTCCCCACCCCGCCGCGCGATGCGCTCACCGACGTCCCCGAAAGCGACGATGTCGCGCGCGACCTGCTCGCGCTGATCGGCACCCCCGACATCGCCAGCCGCCGCTGGATCTGGGAACAATATGACCACATGGTCGGCGCCGACACCGTCCAGCGCCCCGGCGGCGATGCCGCGGTGGTGCGCGTCCACGGCACGCAAAAGGGCCTCGCGATCACCACCGACTGCACCCCGCGCTATTGCTTCGCCGACCCGGTCGAGGGCGGCAAGCAGGCGGTGGCCGAAGCCTGGCGCAACCTCACCGCAGTCGGCGCGACTCCGCTCGCGATCACCAACTGCCTCAATTTCGCCAATCCGCAGCGGCCCGAGATCATGGGCCAGATCGTCGGCTGTCTCGAAGGCATGGCCGATGCCTGCCGCGCGCTCGACTTCCCGATCGTCAGCGGCAACGTCTCGCTCTACAACGAAAGCAAGGCGACCGGCGGCGGATCGGCGATCCTCCCCACCCCCGCGATCGGCGGGGTCGGGCTGCTCGCTGACTGGTCGAAATCGGCAACGATCGGCTTCAAGGGGTTCGGCGACGTCATCCTGGTGATCGGCGAGCGCGCCGGTCATCTCGGCCAGTCGCTGTACCTGCGCGAACTTTATGGCCGCGAGGAAGGCCCGCCCCCCGAGGTCGACCTCAAGGCCGAACGCCGCACCGGCGACTTCGTCCGCAGCCAGATCGCCTGCGGCGCGATCACCGCATGCCACGACGTCTCCGATGGCGGGCTGGCGGTGACGGTCGCCGAGATGGCGCTGGCATCGAACATCGGCGCGCTGATCGATTCGGTCCAGCCCTTCGGCATGGCGGAGAGCTTCTTCGGCGAAGACCAGGGCGTCTATGTCGTCACCGTCTGCGACACCTGCCTCGCCGATTTCATGCAGGCCGCCCACCGCGCCGATGTCGCGGTCGACGGGCTCGGCCGCACGATCCGCGACAAGATCGTGTTCGAGATGGACGCCGGCGACTGGACCGTCGCGCTCGACGATCTGCGCGCGGCGCATGAAGGCTTCCTGCCCAAGCTGATGCAGGGCGAAATCGCGGCGTGATTCTCCAAGGCTCGGGAAGGGACACCCGCTTCCCGAGCCTCGATATCGTTCGCGGGGTGGCGGTGCTCGGCATCCTGACGATGAACATCGTCGCCTTCGCCGACGTCCCCGCCGCCTATCTCAACCCGACCGCGACCGGCCCGGCGGGCACGCTCGATACGTTGCTCTACCTCGCGCAGTTCGTGCTGTTCGACGGCAAGATGCGCGGGCTGTTCTCGGTGCTGTTCGGCGCGTCGATGCTGTTGGTGATCGAGCGTGCGCAAGCCGATGGCCGAAGCCCCGCGCAGGTGCATTTCGCGCGGATGGGCTGGCTGCTCGCCTTCGGCCTGGCGCATCTGTACCTGATCTGGTGGGGCGACATCCTCGCGCAATATGCGCTGGTGGGGATGATCGCCTATGCGTTCCGGCGTCAGGCGACGCACCAGCTGATCGTCACCGGCATCGTGCTGGTCGCGCTCCAGACGATCACGATGGCGGGGCTGCCCGTCGCGGTCGCCACGGCGCAGGCGGGGCAGCCCGACCCTGCCTCGGCGGTGCGGACGCTGGTCGAGCTCGAGCGCGCCTTCGGGCGCCCCGACCCGGCACATATCGCGCAGCAGCTCGCGGCCTATCGCGGCAGCTATGCCGATGCCGTCGCGTTTCGTTGGCGCGTCTATGCCGGCACGCCGTGGAACGCGCTGCTGCAGAACGGCTTCGAGACGCTCGCCTATATGCTGTTCGGCATGGCGGCGTTCCGCTCGGGACTGCTCACCGGCGGCTGGGAGCGACGCCGTCTGCTACGGCTCGCCACGCTGAGCTTCGGCATATCGCTGCCGATCTATTTGCTGCTCGCCTTCTACCTCGCCGCGCGCGGCTTCGACCTCTATGCGATCGTCCTGGCGGTGCTCACCTTGCCCGTTCCGGTGCGCCCGGTGATGATCTTCGGCTGGATTCCGCTGACTTTGCTCGCCGTCCCTCCAGGAAGCGCGAGCGCCCGCCGGCTGGCGGCAACCGGGCGGATGGCGTTCAGCAACTACATCGCCACCAGCCTGGTCTGCACCGCGATCTTCTACGGCCACGGCCTGGCGCTGTTTGGGCGGCTCGACCGCGCCCAACTGGTGCCGGTCGTCCTGTTGGTCTGGGCGCTGATCCTCGCGTGGTCGCAGCCCTGGCTGCAGCGCTTCTCGAACGGCCCGCTCGAATGGCTCTGGCGCTCGCTCGCCCGCGGCCGGATCGAGCCGCTCCGAAAAGTTGCGACAGCGACGCAATAACGCTTGCGACCGTTTCGCATTAGCCGTAGCATGCACCCAACAAAGCGAGGGTGCTCATGGTCGTCTGCGTCTGCAATGCCATCCGCGAACGCGAAGTACGCGCCGCTGCACGCAATGGTGCGATGAGCGCCTGCCAGGCGTATCGCACGCTCGGCTGCCAGGCAAAATGCGGCCAGTGCGTCCCGTTCGCGCGAGCCATTATCGACGCCGAACGCGCTGCTGCGTAGCGTTTGCAGCGGCTGAAACCCGCGGAAAACTGCCGATTTTTCCCTGTTCGTTTGGCGCCCGCCGCGCTATGTTCGTCGCCTAATCTAAAAAGGCACGCGACCATGAAGGGCGACCCCCAAGTCATCGAATATCTGAACACGGCGCTCAAGAACGAGCTGACCGCGATCAACCAATATTGGCTGCATTATCGCCTGCTCGACCATTGGGGCGTCCACAAGCTCGCCAAGTTCGAGCGCCAGGAATCGATCGAAGAGATGGAGCATGCCGATTGGCTTGCCGAACGCATCCTCTTCCTCGACGGCCTGCCGAATTTCCAGCTGCTCGGGCGCCTGCGCATCGGCGAAACCGTCGAGGAAGTGCTCAAGGGCGATCTCGCGCTCGAGGAAGAAGCGATCCCGCTGCTGCGCGACGCGATCGAGCATTGCGAGAAGGTCCGCGACTATGTCAGCCGCGACCTGTTCCGCCGCATCCTCGACAGCGAGGAAAGCCATCTCGACACGCTCGAGCGCCAGTTCGACATGATCGAGCGGATGGGGCTGCAGAACTACGTCCAGCTGAACTCGCAGGCCGAAGCCGACGCTGACAAGAAGGACTGATCGTCGCGATCCGCCATTCGCGCAGCCCGCGCGAATGGCGGTCGACGCCCCCGGCTATACCGCGCGGCGCCCGAAGACCGCAGGCTTGCGCGCCACCAACGGATTTGCCTCCGTTTCGAGCAGCGCCAGCGTCGCCTCGAACAACGGGCGCAGCCGCACCACATGCTCGAGCGCCTCGTCGGGCGAATCATGCGTTTCCACGCAATCGCGCGCGATCGCCTCGATCGTTTCGGCAAGCTCGGCCAGCTCATCGGCACCGAACTGCCCGGCCTCGCCTTTCAGCGTGTGCGCGGGGATCACCATCGCCGCGGCGACCCGACCACGCATCGCGGTCTCGATCAGCTCTAGCGACTTGACCCCATCCTCGCGGAAATAGCCGAGGATGCGCACGAAATTCGCGCCCAACTCGGCGCGCGCCCGCGACAGGGTCGCCATATTCACCAGCGAACCAGTATCGGCGCCAAGGATCATGCAATACCTCCCATCCGCCAAGGCGCGGACAACGAAGGCTTAACCCGCTGCGGTAAATGACAGGTTACGCCGCCTGTCGTTCAATGCAAAAAAGTTGTGATTCCAATTGGGTAAACGCCGCCCCACACGCCGAAGCCAGTGCCGCCAGTTCGCGCTCGGCGGCGGGGTCGTCGGCACGAATCTCGACGATCGCCGCGCCCGCCCGCAACGCACGGCCCAGCCGGATCGCGGGCCAGGGGCATTTCAGCCCGCGTGCGTCGATTCGCAGCGGTCCCCCGCTCACTTGTCGTGGTCGAACGGGTTCGACGAGGCGCGCAGCATCAGCCGCACCGGCACCGCGCCCATGTCGAATTCCTTGCGCATGCTGTTGACCAGATAGCGGCGATAGCTTTCGGGCAGCAGGTCGACGCGCGTGCCGAACAGCACGAACGTCGGCGGGCGCGTCTTGTTCTGGGTGATGTAGCGCGGCTTGATCCGCTTGCCGCCGGGGGCGGGCGGCGGATTGGCCTCGATCGCCTTTTCGAACCAGCGGTTGAGCGCGCCGGTCGAGGTGCGCCGGCTCCACGCCGCGCGCGTTTCGAACGCCACGCGCAGCAGCACGTCGAGCCCCTTGCCGGTGGCGCCCGACACCGTCAGCAGCGGCACGCCCTTCACCTGCGCCAGCCCCTCGTCGAGCGCGCCCTTCACCCCGTTGAACAGGCTCGACGCATTCTCGGCGACGTCCCATTTGTTCAGCGCGATCACCAGCGCGCGGCCTTCCTGCAGCACCTTGTCGGCGATCTTGAGGTCCTGCACCTCGAGCCCCTTGGTGGCATCGAGCAGCAGCACGACGACCTCGGCGAAATCGACCGCGCGCAGCGCGTCGGCGACCGACAGCTTCTCGAGCTTCTCCTGCACCTTGGCGCGCTTGCGCATCCCCGCGGTGTCGATCAGCCGGACGCGGCGGTCCTTGTTCTCGGCATCGGTCCACACCCAGTCGATCGCGATCGAATCGCGGGTGATGCCCGCCTCGGGCCCGGTGATTAGCCGTTCCTGGTTGAGGATGCGGTTGATCAGCGTCGATTTGCCCGCATTGGGGCGGCCGACGACCGCCAGCTTCAGGATCGCGTCGGGATCCTCGGGATCCTCTTCCTCGATCTCCTGTTCGAGCCGTTCGATATAGGGGCGAAGCGCGTCGAACAGGTCAGCGATGCCTTCGCCATGTTCGGCCGACAGCGCGATCGGGTCGTCGAAGCCGAGCGACATCGCCTCATAGATGCTGCTTTGCGCCAGTCGCCCCTCGGCCTTGTTCGCGGCCAGGATCACCGGCACGTCGGCGACGCGCAGCCAGCGCGCGATTTCCTCGTCGATCGGCGTCAGCCCGTCGCGCGCATCGACCAGGAACAGCGCGACGTCGGCTTCGTCGAGCGCCGCCTGCGTCTGCGCGCGCATCCGCCCGGGCAGCGTTGCGATATCCTCATTCTCGAAACCAGCGGTATCGATGATGCGGAAATCGAGGCCGAGCAGGTGCGCATCGGCCTCGCGCCGGTCGCGCGTGACGCCGGGCTGGTCGTCGACCAGCGCCAGCTTCTTGCCGACCAGGCGGTTGAAGAGCGTCGATTTGCCGACATTGGGGCGGCCGATGATGGCGACGGTAGGCAGGGGCATGGGTGTACCTTGAAACAAATACCAAGCTGCCACCGTTCGCCCTGAGCTTGCCGAAGGGCACCCCGCAGATCGCGAAGCACTGCATGCGCGGCTCGGACAGGGCGGGCTTCGACAAGCTCAGCCCGAACGGGGTCAAACCTGTGTTGAATCCCGCCCTAGCACAGCGCTCGGGTTACCGATACGCGCTCAGTTCGCCCGCGTCGTCGAGCAGGTACATCGTGTTCCCCGCCACCACCGGCGGCAGCGTGTAGCCGGTCTTGCCCTCGGCGATCGTGGTCAGCGTTCCGTCGGCGGGCGATGCCGAAGCCACCACGCCGCGCGAGCTCGCCACCAGCAGGCGATCGCCCGCCAGCACCGGCCCGACCCAGCGGATCGCACCCGACTTCTTCTTCTCGTTGCGCCAGCGCGGCAGCTGCGAGATCCAGCGGATCCGGCCATTGCCGCGCGAGATCGCCATCAGTCGCGCTTCGTCGGTCACGACAAAGATCCATTCGCCCACGACCCAGGGGGTCGAGATGCCCGCGATATTCTGTTCCCAAAGCCGCTGGCCGCTGAGGATCTCGAGCGCGACCATTCGCCCGCCCTGCCCGACCGCATAGACCCGGCCATTGTCGATCACCGGGAAGGCGTCGATATCGGCTAGGCTCGACACCGAGGTCGTCATGCTGGTGCGCGACAGGCTGTCGGCCCAGACCGAGCGGCCATTCTCGTAGCGATAGGCGTTGAGCTCGCCCGACGAGAAGCCCGCGACCACGGTGCCTTGCGCCGAAGCAGGCGCGGCGACGCCGAACACCCCCTGCGCCTCGAGCGAGCCCGATTGCGTCCAGATCGTCTTGCCGTCGGCGGTGTTGAGCGCGAACAGCTGGTTGTCCTGGGTGAGGATGTACAGCGCGCCGTTGGCGATCGTCGGCGCACCGCGCAGCGGGCCGCCGGGCTTCACCCGCCAGATCTCGCTGCCATCGGCAATGTTCATCGCCACCACGTCGCCCACGCCGTTGCTGGCATAGAGCCGGTCGCCCTCGACGCTCACCCCGCCGCCGAAGCGCGCATTCTGGTTCTCGTCGCCGCGCGCGGTTTCGGCGCGCCACACGGTCGCGCCGGTCGCGGTGTCGATCGCGTGCACCGCGCCGTTGACGTCGGAGACGTATAACCGCGTGCCATCGATCACCGGGGTCGCCGCGAGCCGAACCCGCGTGTCGCCGCCGGGGATCGATACCGACCAGGCGCGCGTCGGCTGCGCGGCCAGCGCCAGATGCCCCATCGCCTTCGATTCATTGCCGCCGGGCTGGGTCCAGCCGGTGTTCGCCACCGCGGGCGGCAGCAGCACTTCCTGCCCCGCCAGCGTCGGATCGACCTCGGTATCGCTTTCGGACACCAGGATCGGCACGCGATCGCCCAGCACCGGGGTCTTCTTGTCGCCGCCCTTGAAGATGCCGCACGCGCTCAGCGCGGTCATCGCGAGCAACGCGATGGGAAATTTGACCCGATTGATCATCATGCCGCTTTCTTTTCCTGGTCGGTGTCGACCGCGTCGACCCCGAGTACGCCGGCGAGCTGAACCGCGCGTTGACGGATGGTTTCGGGGACGGTTTCGGCCTGCGCGATTTCGCCGAACAGCTTCCCCGCCTCGGCGTTGCGACCGAGCCGCATGTAAGCGATGCCGACCATCTCGCCCGCGCTGCCGAACCACGGGCTGTCCTTGGTCGCGAGGCCGCGCAGCCGGTCGATCACCGCTGCCGGCTTCAGCGTGTCGAATTCGGCGCTGGTCTGGCGCACCAATGCCAGGTCGCGATAGGGCTGCGGCAGCGAGCCATCGGCGGCGACCGCGGCGAACTTGGCGGCGGCGCCCTTCAGATCATCGGCCTGCAGCAGGATATCGGCCTGGGTGAACTGCGCCATCGCGCGATAGCCCGCGGCATCCGAAGTCGCGAGCTCGGCCAGTGGCGCCTTGGCGGCATCGGTCTTTTGCGCGCCCAGGCTTTCGAGCGCCTTGGAGAATTGCTCGCCCTGCACCCCCGCCTGCGTCACCTGATGCTGCTGCCACCACAGCCAGCCCGCCAGCGCCGCAAGCGCCAGCACGATCGCGGCAATGACCGCAATTCCCCAACGCTGCCAGAAGCTGCGCAATTCTTCCCGGCGCAGTTCCTCGTCGACTTCGCGCGCGAACTGGTCGTTATTCTGGGGGGTCAACGCCAAGGGGAACTCCATGCGGTATTGCGGCGGCGGACATTAGCCGCAGCGCGGGCGAAACGAAATGGTCTATCGGATCGGTCAGGGCTTGGGTTGGTATAGCTGATCCGGCCCCGGAAAGCTGCGCCCGCGCACGGCGGAGGCATAATCGGCAACCGCGGCGGAAATGCGGCCAGCCATGTCGTCGAACTTCTTCACGAAGCGCGGGGTGCGCTCGAACATGCCCAGCATATCCTCGGTCACCAGCACCTGCCCGTCGCACTTGGCCGACGCGCCGATGCCGATCACCGGGCACGACACGCCTTCAGTGATCGCCACCGCCAGCGGCTCGACCACGCCCTCGACCACCATCGCAAACGCGCCGGCATCGGCGACCGCGCGCGCATCGCCCAGGATCTTTTCGTGCTCGGCATCCGAGCGCCCGCGCGCGCCATAGCCGCCGAGCACGTTCACCGCCTGCGGGGTCAGCCCGATATGCGCCATCACGGGCACGCCGCGCTGCGACAGGAACGCGATCGTCGGCGCCATCGCCGCCCCGCCTTCGAGCTTCACCGCCGCCGCGCCGGTCTCGGCCATGATCCGCGCCGCCGAGGCGAAGGCCTGCTGCGGGCTCGCCTCATAGCTGCCGAAGGGCATGTCGATCACCACCACCGAATGATAGCTGCCGCGCACCACCGCCGCGCCATGCGCGCACATCATGTCGAGCGTCACCGACAGCGTCGACGGCAGGCCATAGATCACCTGCCCCAGGCTGTCGCCGACCAGCAGCATGTCGCAATGCGGATCGAGCAGCTGCGCCGTCCGCGCGGTATAGGCGGTGAGCATCACGATCGGCTCGCCCCCCTTGCGCGCCGCGATTGCGGGCACGGTCAGCCGGCGCATCGGTGCCGGCGTGGGGTTGGCGCGGCTGGTGCCGGTGTCGAGGGTGAAGGTCGTGGACATTGCGCCGCGCTCTAGAGCCTCGGCGCGCAAACGCCAAGCGCGGCGGCAAGCCTCACCGCAGCCAGCCGCGCGCCGCCGCGGTTCGCGCCAGCCAGAGCTGGACCACGCCGACCGCCGCGATCAGCAGCGGGAACGGCACCGTCGCCGCCGCGCCCTTCGCCGCGACGATATCGGTCGCCAGAAACACATAGCCGAACTGGACGACGATCGCCGCGAGCGAAACCCCGAACAACGCGATCGCCAGCCGCCGCTTGGCGAGCAAGGCGACGCCGCCGAGC
Organism: Sphingomonas sp. S1-29; assembly: GCF_026167545.1. Taxonomy (NCBI): domain Bacteria; kingdom Pseudomonadati; phylum Pseudomonadota; class Alphaproteobacteria; order Sphingomonadales; family Sphingomonadaceae; genus Sphingomonas; species Sphingomonas sp. S1-29. Next base: position 1,429,252 of record NZ_CP110678.1, read on the forward strand.
AGCCCGCCCCAGGTCGCGATGCCATAGACCCAGACGAACCAGCCCGGCCGCGCCTGATAAAAAGCGCGATCCCATGCGGGCAGCGCCGCCAGCGCCGCGTCGGACATCGTCGCATCGGTATAGAAGGCGAATACCCCCATCGCGCCCCACAGCACGATCAACGCCGATGCGATCCAATACCAGCCGGGCAAAGGCCGTTTAAACATGGCGGATGTCCTCTCGTGCCCGCGCCCGAAGCGGCGCCCGAGCCCAATCGTAACGCAGATACAACGACGATGCCAGCGCCGCCGACCGCGCTCAGCCCAGCGCCGCGGCGAAGCCTTCGGCCGAATAGCCGACGAGCAACCCGCCGGGATATTCGACCACCGGCCGCTTGATGAGCGACGGGTGGGCGGCCATCAGCGCGATCGCCGCATCGGCATCGGCAATCGCCTTGTCGGCCTCGGGCAGCTTGCGAAAGGTGGTACCCGCGCGATTGACCAGCCGCTCCCAGCCGACCTGCTCGCTCCACTTGGCGAGCCGCGCGGCATCGACGCCTTGCTTCTTATAATCGTGGAAGTGATAGGCGACGCCATGCTCGGCCAGCCACGCCCGGGCCTTTTTGACGGTGTCGCAATTGGGGATGCCGTATAGCGTTGTCGTCATGCTTGCTCCTTTGGTGAGTGGCATACCGCCGGGAGCGACCGCGTATCAACCGAAGGTGGCGGTTCGAGCGCTAGGTCGTCGTTCCCATAACTCCATCTCCAGCCGCCCATTCTGGGAAAGGGCAATTGGGAACGGGTTTTGGGAAAGCGGTCGTATCGGTGGTAGCGAGGGGGGCGATCATTGCCCTGCCTCCCCTATAAACCTTCCTTTTTAGGAAACCTCGGCTCCTTCGAATCACCGTTGCCAAACGGAAAGCGGGGGGCCCCTGGATTGCCGTTTCGAATAAAAGCGCGAAGTGGCAAGGGAGCCGGTCGTGGCTTGTTTTCCACGAGACGAGAGCGGGCCATACGACTACCAATACGTGCTATGTTGCGTCGGCTTTTCGCTTTCATACTCGGCACCTCAGCGGCGCTGCTGGCGTCGTGTGCGCCCCTTGGCCGCTATGCCGGAATCGATTTGCGACCCGGCGGTTCATCTAGCGACATTCAGCTGCTCGCAGTCCGTGCTAAGGCAGGCGACAAGGCAGCGCAGCTTGAATTAGGTATTCGATACGAACAGGGCGACGGCGTATTGCCTAACCTTGATCGAGCCGCGACCCTTTATCGATTTGCGGCACGTGACGACGAACAACCGAACTGGGTCTACGCGCCTGCGGTCGGAGGTGCTCCAGCTGGCATTGTACCTTTGCAGCAAAAGGGGCCGGCGACAGGCCTTGCCGAAGCAAGGATAAGGCTCGATCGGCTTAGTACTCGATTAAGAAGTAACCAAAAGTGACAACTTGGAATTCATCCACCAGGGTCCGTTCATTCTACTGCGAGCGATTCATCCCAAAGTTTTCGAAAGATGGAATCATTGCACCAACAGCCGCCTCGATATTTGGACTCTTTTTTTTCCTTTCTGGATGCCAAGAAAGCAAGATAGAAAGCTTCAAGCGATTTTGCATGCAGGAGTCTCGTATATCGGTTTTCGATAGCTCTGCGTGGCAGCAGTATCTGAGTGGCTTTCGTCAAAACTCTGAAACCAGCTACCGAATCGTGAGTATTTCGGAAAAGAGTGGATTTGAAGTCGTTTTTTCCAAAACCCCCGATTTGATCATGAAAGAAAAATACGTGCCAAACGATATTTCAATATATCGAGGGCCTGAGAAAGTGGCAATCGTAAGGAGCTTTTCCTTCAAATATACCGGCTTCGAGGGTGATATCTACGCCAATTGCGCCTTGAGCTTTCCTGAATTCTATAAAGCCTAAGCGGTCGTTCCGCTTCCCAGCAGACCCGGTCAGCCCCAAAATAGCATCACTTTTGGGAAATGCGGAGCGGGGGCCAGTGTCGGGCAGTGTGGATCAGCACGAGAATCCAGACCGTATCGCCGGCGACCTCATAGATGAGGCGGTAGCTTCGGTGCGGCGTAAGCTCGCGCGTGCCGGGCACCTCGCCTTCGCGCCCGAGCATCGGATACTCGGCCAATCCCGCCACGGCTTCGCTAAACAGCCGGTCGATTCGAAGCGCAGCATCGGGATCGCGGGCTTCGAGATAGTCCCAGATCGCCGCGCGGTCCTGCTCGGCTTCCGGCGTCCAGCGGACCTTCACGCCCGATCAGTGATCCGGGCACGGCGTGCAGCAAACGCAGTCTCCACCACCTCGTTGGACCGGCCCCGTCCTGCTTCGGCGGACGCGCGCGCGGCCTCGACCTTGCCTTGCAGGAAAGCGCTATGGTCGCGCTGCTCCTGCTGGCGCTGGACGAACTCCCGCATCATCTCGCGCACCACCTGCGATGCCGGGCGATGGCTCGCTTCGGCCGCAGCCATGAACGCGGCCCGCAGATCGGCTTCCAGCTTCATCGTAAACACGGCGGCTTTAGGCATGGCGTCCTCGCTTTTATACTGACGACGTATATACGAATTGCGGGTCCGGGGAAAGCGACTGCCATTTCTACAAATCCCACCCAACCGGGAAATCTGGCCGTATGAAAGCGCCGAATTGCCGACAGCATTTCCTCGTCACCCCGGACCTGTTCCGGGGTCTGCCGTGCCACACATAATGCCGCTGATGAACGAACGCCCCCCTGCGTCTACATCCTGTCGACCCGCTATAACCACACGCCATGTTTTGGTGTGGTCGGCGTGGCATGAGCTTGCCCTCGGGTTCGGTCCTCCATCCATATCGGTAGCACCCGGCGGCTCGGTGGACCCCGGACCAAGTCCGGGGTGACGATCGGGGCGCGTCCGCTTTCACCCCTTTCCGCCACCTCGTCTACCGAACCGGCTCGTCCCCCACGCCGCCAACCAAACCCCGCTGTCCTACAAGCCCCCGCTTTGGTACGCATGCCGCATGACCACGCTCCCTGCATACTCCACCCGCATCGCGCTTTGTTGGGCGGAATAGGCGAATCCGGGGGGTACGTAGTGTAGCTTTTGTAGCTTTCCGAGCACCGGGAGCCACCCCACGGCCACCACGACTCCGAAACTGGGCCGCAACGAGTCCCGGTCGCCGGGAACACAATTGGATACGACCGCCGTCCCCGCCGCCCGCATCCCACCCTTGTATCGATATTGTCACATCGGTCTGGAAAGGGGACCGCCAAGGAGATTTCGATGACCCTCGCCCTGCGCCACTGCCTCGTTCCGTTCCTCTGCATCGCCGCGCTGCCCGCCGCCGCGCAGGAGGCCGATACCGCCGCCTATCGCGAGCAGGGACGCGCCGAGCTTGCGCGATTGAAGGCGGCGGTGCCGATCGATCGCCCGGCGCGCAACGTCATCGTCTTCATCGGCGACGGCATGGGGGTATCGACGCTCACCGCGGCGCGGATCCATCAGGGGCAGGTCGCGGGCAAGGACGGCGAATCCTTCGTCACCGCGATGGACACGCTGCCGCATGCGGCGCTGGTGAAGACCTATTCGCACGACACCCAGGTCGCCGATTCGGCGCCGACCGCCACCGCGATCCTCAGCGGGGTGAAGACGCGCAACGGATCGATCGGGGTCGGTCCCGAAGCGCTCGTCACCGATTGCGCGGGCGCGCTTCGCCATGTCGTGCCGTCGTTCATCGCGCTGGCGCAGCAGCAGGGCCGCGCGACCGGGGTGATCTCGACCGCGCGGATCACCCACGCCACCCCGGCGGCGGCCTATGCCCACACCCCCGAGCGCGACTGGGAGGCCAAGCTGCCCGCCGAAGCCAAGGCGGCAGGCTGCAAGGACATCGCCGCGCAGCTGGTCGAGGACAAGGTCGGATCGAAGCTCGACGTGGTGCTCGGCGGCGGCCGGCGCTATTTCCTGCCCGCGACCGCCGTCGACCCCGAATATCCCGAGGTAAAGGGCGCGCGCGACGATGGCCGCGACCTGATCGCCGAGTGGCAGCGGCGCAATCGCGGCGCGCGCTATATCACCGACACCGCCGGCTTCGCCGCGCTGGACCCCGCGCGCGACCGCAAGGTGCTCGGCCTCTTCCAGCCCGACCACATGCAATATGAAGCCGACCGCAAGGGCGACAAGGCGGGCGAGCCCTCGCTAGCCGACATGACTCGCACCGCGATCACGATGCTGTCGCGCGAGCGCCGCGGCTTCGTGCTGCTGGTGGAAGGCGGCCGGATCGACCACGCACACCACGCCGGTAACGCCCGCCGCGCGCTCGAGGACGCGGTGGCGCTCGACCAGGCGGTCGCCGCCGCGCTTGAAGCGACCAAGGGCACCGATACGCTGATCGTCACCACCGCCGATCACAGCCACGCCTTCGCGATGGCGGGCTATCCGGCGCGCGGCAATCCGATCCTGGGCGTCGTCGCGGGCGACGACAAACAGCCTTCGCGCGCACGCGACGGCAAGGGGTACACGACGCTCGGCTATGCCAACGGCCCCGGCGCGGTCGAGGGCGCGCGCGCCGATCCGGTCGCGACCGACACGACGGCCCTCGACTATAAGCAGCAGGCCTTGGTGCCGCTAGGCGGCGAAACCCATGCCGGCGAAGACGTCGCGGTGCGCGCGGCGGGCCCCAAGGCGCATCTGTTCAAGGGCACGATCGAACAGCACAGCATCTATTACGTAATCGCCGATGCGCTCGGGGTCAGCGACCGCTAAACCCCACCCGTTCGCTTCGAGCGAAGTCGAGAAGCCGTTCGCGCGACACGCAGATTTCTCGACTGCGCTCGAATCGGACGGGGCTGGGCCTGCCCTAACTCGCCCCCGCCTGGGCGAGCAGCTTGCGCGCCTGCACCAGATGCGGGCGGTCGATCATCCGCCCGTCGAGCTGCAACGCCCCCGCCTCGGCCGCCTCGGCAAACGCCGCGACGATCGCCCGCGCGCGCGCCACTTCATCGGCGCTGGGGGTGAAGCCTTGGTTGATCGCGGCGACCTGCGCGGGATGGATCGCCATCATGCCGGTAAAGCCATCGCGCCGCGCCCGCGCGACATAAGCCGCCAGCCCCGCGCCATCGCTGATCGCGGGAAACACTGTCTCGATCGCCGCCACGCCGGCGGCATGCGCGCCGAACAGCGTGAGCGATCGCACCATCTCATAGGGCGCGGTGTAGCCGCCATCGGCCTCGCGCGACGACGTCGCCCCAATCGCGGCGGGCAGATCCTCGGCCCCCCAGGTCAACCCGATCAACCGATCGGCGATCGCAGCATATTCGCCCAGCGCGAAGATCGCGCGCGGCGTCTCGGTCGCGATCGGCAGCACCGGCACCGCGCCCGCCCCCATCATCGCCACCAGCGCCTCGACCGACGCCGCCCCCTCGGCCTTGGGCAGCATGATCGCATCGGGCCGCGCCGCCAGCACCGCCGCCAGATCGCGCTCGGCCAGCCCGCCGTCGACCGGATTGATCCGCACAATCGCAGGCACCGTCCGCTCGGCCGCCAGCCAGTCAGCCACCGCCGCACGCGCGTCGTCCTTGCGCGCCGGCGTCACCGAATCCTCGAGGTCGAGGATGATCGCGTCGGCCCCGCTAGCCGCGGCCTTGACGAAGCGTTCGGGCCGGTCGCCGGGCACGAACAACAGCGAGCGCAGCCTCATGCCGGTGCCCGCAGCAGCAGCGCGGTCCGCAGGCATTCGCACACCACTTGGTCGCGCTGGTTGAGCATCCGGTGACCAAAGGTCACAATCCCCGCCTCGGGCCGCGATCGGCTGTCCTTCAGCGCGACGATCTCGGTCTCGGCGTGCAGCGTATCGCCCAGGAACACCGGCGACGGCATCACCAGCTTGTCATAGCCAAGGTTGGCGACGAGCGTCCCCAGCGTCGTATCGCCGACCGACAGCCCCACCATCAGCGCAAAGGTGAAGGTGCCGTTGACCAGTATCTGCCCGAACTCCGACGCGCGCGCCGCCTCGGCATCGAGGTGCAAGGGCTGCGGATTGTGCGTCATCACCGTGAACAGCAGGTTGTCGGTCTCGGTAACCGTTCGGCGGATATCGTGGACGATCCGGTCGCCAACGCTCCACTGGTCGAAATAGCGCCCCGCCATCACCCTGCCTCCGCTTCGGTAACCCGCGCGAGCACCGCGCCTTCGCTCACCTGGCCACCCTCGACCGCATTCAGTTCGACGACCACCCCGTCATAGGGCGCGACTAGGCTATGCTCCATCTTCATCGCCTCGAGCGTCAACAGCTTCTGGCCTTTGACCACCTGCTCGCCCTGCACCACCGCCACCGCGATGATCCGCCCCGGCATCGGCGAGATGATCGACCCGTCGCCGGCGGCAGCGGCACCCTTGCCATCAATCCGCCAGGGGGTCAGGTGCCAGGTCTGACCGGCTTCGGAGATGAGAATGCCGCCCCCACTTCGTTCGTACTGAGCTTGTCGAAGGGCACCCTCAAGGCTTGTTTCCACCTCTACCCCATCGAGCAAAAGCCGCCCCGTCGCCTGCCGCGCCGCATTCAACCGAAACCCGCCAAGCGCATCCCCCGCCACCAGCGTGCCAGCAGCAGCAGCCAGCCGAGCCTCCGAAGGCATCGCCGCCGGCATCAGCGCCTCACCCTCGCGCGTGATCAGCCCGGTATCGACCTCGCCCGCAACGAACGCCGGGTGGTCGAGCGCCTTGACCAGAAACCCCGCATTGGTCCGCAGCGGCGAAATCACGCTCGTCGCCAGCGCTGCCGAAACCCGCGCCCGCGCCGCTTCGCGCGTCGGCCCGTGCGCGATCACCTTCGCGATCATCGGGTCGTAGAAGGGCGAGATCGTCGAGCCTTCCTCTACCCCGGTATCGACTCGGCACCCCTCGCCCAGCCGGAACCGATCGAGCCGCCCGATCGACGGCAGGAATCCCTTGGCAGGGTCCTCGGCATAGAGCCGCACCTCCATCGCATGGCCGGTGATCGTCAGTTGATCCTGGGTGAGCGGCAACGGCTCGCCCGATGCCACGCGCAATTGCCACTCGACCAGATCGACGCCGGTGATCGCCTCGGTCACCGGATGTTCGACCTGCAACCGCGTGTTCATTTCCATGAACCAGGTGCGATCGGCCGAAACCGGGCCCGAACCATCGGCGATAAACTCGATCGTCCCCGCCCCGACATAGTCGACCGCGCGCGCCGCGCGCACCGCCGCATCGCAGATCGCGGCGCGGGTGGCGGGATCCATCCCGGGTGCGGGCCCTTCCTCGATCACCTTCTGGTGGCGGCGTTGCAGCGAGCAGTCACGCTCGAACAGATGGACGACATTGCCGTGGGTGTCGCCGAACACCTGCACCTCGATATGGCGCGGATTGGTGATCCATTTTTCGAGCAGGATATGGTCATTGCCGAAGCTGGCGCTCGCCTCGCGCCGGCACGAAACCAATGCTTCGGCAAAGTCGGCCGGATCATCGACCCGCCGCATTCCCTTGCCACCGCCGCCCGCCACCGCCTTGATCAGCACCGGATAGCCGATCGCATCGGCTTCTACCGCGAGCCGCTGCGGCGACTGGTCCTCGCCCAGATAGCCCGGCGTCGTTGGAACCCCGGCATCCTGCATCAGCCGCTTGGCGGCATCCTTCAGCCCCATCGCGGTGATCGAGGCGGGGCGCGGCCCGACCCACACGAGGCCAGCATCGATCACGCTCTGCGCGAACGCTGCATTCTCCGACAGGAAGCCATAGCCGGGATGGATCGCCTCGGCGCCGCTAGCGCGAGCAGCGGCGATGATCCGCTCGCCAACCAGATAACTCTCGCGCACCGGCGAAGGCCCGACATGCACCGCCGCATCGGCGAGCCGCACGTGCAACGCCCCGGCATCGGCATCCGAATAGACGGCAACGGTGCGGATCCCCATCGCCCGTGCGGTGCGGATGATGCGGCAGGCGATTTCGCCCCGATTGGCGATAAGCAGCGACTGGATCATGATGACTACCTAAATCCTCCCCGAGCTTTGCTCGGGGAGGGGGACCATGCGCAGCATGGTGGAGGGGAAATGGGGATGCTGAAAGACATCGCACCTAAGGCTGCCACGGGCGGCGTCGACCGTGCCCGCCGCTTGCGCCGCGCGATGACGCTGCCCGAAGTGCTGCTGTGGAACGCTCTTCGCGCCCGCCCGGCGGGGCTGAAGTTTCGCCGCCAGCATCCCTGTGGCAGCTATATCCTCGACTTTTACTGCAGTGACGCTCGGCTGGCGATCGAGGTCGATGGCGAAGTGCATTCGCGCGGCGACCAGCCAATGCGAGATACCGCGCGTGATCGGTGGTGTGCGAAGGCTGGTATCGCGGTGTTGCGCATCCCTGCGGCTGCGGTGCTGGGGGATATGGAGGCAGTGGTGCGCGGCGTCGTTGCGGCGGCGCTTGCGCAGCTGCCCCTCCACCATGCTTCGCATGGTCCCCCTCCCCGAGCAAAGCTCGGGGAGGATTAAGGTTTCGCCCCGCCCCATCACATCCGGAACACCCCAAAGCTTGCCCGCTGCGGCACCGGCGCGTTCAGACACGCCGCAAATGCCAGCCCCAGCACATCGCGGGTCTGCGCCGGATCAATGATCCCGTCGTCCCACAGCCGTGCGGTCGCGTAATACGGACTACCCTCGGCCTCATAGGTCGCGCGCACCGGGGCCTTGAACGCCTCGGCCTCTTCCTCGGACCAGGTCGCGGCGTCACGGTGGACCGTCGCCAGCACACTTGCCGCCTGCTCGCCGCCCATCACGCTGATCCGGCTATTGGGCCAGGCAAACAGGAAGCGCGGGCTATAGGCGCGGCCGCACATGCCGTAATTGCCAGCACCAAAGCTGCCGCCGATCAGCACCGTCACCTTGGGCACGCTGGCGGTCGCCACCGCGGTCACCAGCTTGGCCCCGTGCTTGGCGATCCCTTCGGCCTCATATTTGCCGCCGACCATGAAGCCCGAAATGTTCTGCAGGAACAACAACGGCACCCGCCGCTGGCACGCCAGTTCGATGAAATGCGCGCCCTTGACCGCGCTTTCGCTGAACAACACGCCGTTATTGGCCAGGATCGCGACCGGCATCCCATGGATATGCGCGAAACCGCACACCAGGGTGGTGCCGTACAGCGCCTTGAACTCGTGAAATTCCGACGCATCGACCAGCCGTGCGATCACCTCGCGCACGTCATAGGGCGCGCGGACATCGTCGGGGATGATGCCATACAGCTCGGCGGGGTCGTATTTCGGCGGCACCGGCGCGCGCACATTCACGTCGGGCACCGCATCGGGCGCGAGCGTCGACACGATGTCGCGCACGATCGTCAGCGCATGGGCGTCATCCTCGGCGACATGATCGACCACGCCCGATCGCCGCCCGTGCAGATCGCCGCCGCCCAGATCCTCGGCGCTGATGACTTCGCCGGTCGCTGCCTGCACCAAAGGCGGCCCGGCCAGGAAGATCGTCCCCTGCCCGCGCACGATCACGCTTTCGTCGGACATGGCGGGCACATAGGCCCCGCCCGCGGTGCAGCTTCCCATCACGCACGCGACCTGCGCGATCCCCGCCGCGCTCATATTCGCCTGGTTGAAGAAGATGCGCCCGAAATGGTCGCGGTCGGGAAACACCTCGGCCTGGTTGGGCAGGTTCGCGCCGCCCGAATCGACCAGATAGATGCACGGCAGCCGGTTCGCCTCAGCGATTTCCTGCGCGCGCAAATGCTTCTTCACCGTCATCGGGAAGTAGGTGCCGCCCTTCACCGTGGCGTCGTTGCAGACGATCATCGCCTGCCGCCCCGATACCCGACCGATACCGGCGATCACGCCTGCGCCGGGCACCTCATCGCCATACAACCCGTTGGCCGCCAACTGCCCGATCTCAAGGAACGGACTGCCCGCGTCGAGCAGATGCTCGACCCGATCGCGCGGCAGCAGCTTGCCGCGCGCGGTGTGCTTGTCACGCGCGCGTTCCGGCCCACCCTTCGCCGCCTCGGCTACGCGGGCGCGAAGCTCATCGGCAAGCGCGCGATTATGCGCGGCGCGGGCGGCGAATTCGGGCGTATCGGTGGCGATCGCCGAGGTAAGAACAGGCGCGCTCATGCCGCTCCGATCAGCTCACGGCCGATAAGCATCCGCCGGATCTCATTCGTCCCCGCCCCAATATCGAGCAACTTGGCATCGCGCAGGAAGCGCTCGACCGGCCAGTCCTTGGTGTAACCCGCCCCGCCCAGCGCCTGCACCGCCTCCCCCGCAACCCGAAACGCATTCTCGCTCGCCAGCAGGATCGCGCCCGCCGCATCGAAGCGCGTCGTCCGCCCCGCATCGCACGACTTGGCGACCGCATAGACATAAGCGCGCGCCGAGTTGAGCGCGACATACATGTCGGCGATCTTGGCCTGCACCAACTGGAACGACCCGATCGCCGCGCCGAACTGCCGGCGCTCGCGAACATAGGGCAGCACGACGTCGAGGCACGCCTGCATGATCCCCAGCTGGATGCCCGCCAGCACGGTGCGCTCGTAATCGAGCCCCGACATCAGCACCCCGACGCCGCCATTTTCGGGGCCCATCACATTTTCGTCGGGCACCATGCAATCGGTGAAGACCAGTTCGGCGGTGGGGCTGCCGCGCATCCCCATCTTGTCGATCTTCTGGCCGATCGCGAACCCCGCCATATCCTTTTCGATCAGGAAAGTGGTGATCCCGCGCGAGCCCTCGCCGGTCTTGGCATAGACCACCAATGTGTCGGCATAGGGCGCGTTGGTGATCCAGAACTTCGTGCCGTTGAGCACATAGCCGCCCGCCACGCGCTCGGCCTTGAGCTTCATCGACACCACGTCCGATCCGGCACCCGCCTCGGACATCGCCAGCGATCCGACATGCTCGCCCGAAATCAGCTTGGGGAGATATTTCGCCTTCTGCTCGGCATTGCCCCAGCGCGCGATCTGATTGATGCACAGGTTCGAATGCGCGCCATAGCTCAAGCCCACCGAAGCCGACGCCCGGCTGACTTCCTCGCACGCGATCACATGCTCGAGATAGCCAAGGCCCAGCCCGCCATCCGCCTCGGCAACGGTAATCCCGTGCAGCCCGAGCGCGCCCATTTCGGGCCACAGCTCGCGCGGAAACCAGTCGTCGGCGTCGACGCGCGCGGCGATCGGCATGATCCGGTCGGTCGCGAACCGCTGGGTGCTGTCGCGGATCATGTCGGCATTTTCGCCGAGTGCGAAATCGAAACTGGCCATGGCTCTCTCCTATTTTCACCCCTTCTAGCCGATTCCGAGCTGCGACAGAAATTGAAGCTTCGCGCCCCATGCTATAGATGACACCTATGATCGATCGCTATCAGCTTCGCTATTTCCTCGCGGTGGTCGATCACGGCAATTTCTCGCGTGCCGCCACCAATTGCCATGTGTCGCAGCCGACCTTGTCCGCGGGCATCGCGAAGCTCGAACGCTTCCTTGGCACCGCCTTGTTCCTGCGATCGAGCCAGCGGGTCGAGCTGACCGGCGCCGGCACGCGCTTCCTCGATCATGCGCGGCGGATCGAAAGCGAGTTCAACCTGGCGCTGCAGGCCGCCACCGCCGCGACCGATCGCGCGGTGCTGCGCGTCGGGATGCTGCGCAGCGTGCCCGGCGCGCTGGTGGCGGGTGCGATCGCCGGCATGCTCGCGATCGATCCCGACGCGCGGGTCGAACTCGTCGGCGGCAGCGAGCGCGAACTGATCGGCCATGTCGCGCGCGGGCGGGTCGATTGCGCGGTCACCTTGGTGGGGCGCGGCGGCGATCGGTTCCTCGAGGAGCCGCTGATCGACGAAGGCTATGCGCTCGCGCTTCCCGCCGGGCACCCGCTGGCGGGCGAAGCGGTGATCGAGGCCGAGGCGCTCGCCGCCGAGGTGATGATCGTCCGCCGCCATTGTGAGGCGCTGTCCGAAACCAGCCGCCACTTCACCGAACGCGGGGTACGCCCGCATTTCGCCTATCGATCGACCAATGACGAGCGCGTGCTCGCGATGATCGCTGCCGGGCTGGGACTGACGGTAATGCCCGACGCCTATCGCGCGGCCGGCGTCGCGCGGCCCAAGCTCGCCGGGTTCAAGCTGCGCCGATCGATCGGGCTGATCTACGCCGCCAATGCCGAGGGGCTCGCCACCACCCCGCCCGCCTTCGTCGCCGCGCTGCGAAGGCATCTGGGCTGACGAATTCGCGCGCTTCCCCCTGCACGTTGCGCGCCGCGGCCCCATATCGGGTGGGATGCCACCCCCCACCCCGCTCCGCTTGGCCGATATCGGCTCGGGTCCCGCCGCGCTGTTGCGACGGCAAATGATCGGGCAGGTGCGCGCGGTATTCAACGATCAGGCAAAGGGCGAGCGCCCGGTGATGCGATCGGACAACGCTTTGTTCGATCCCGGCACGCCGATCTGGCGCGTGCATGGCGACGTCACCAGCATGATGGTCGGCGGAGTCGCGGCGTTGCTGCTCCAGATGCTCCACCCCGCCGCGCTTGCCGGCGTGTGGGACCATTCGAATTTCCGCGAGGACATGCTGGGCCGGCTGCGCCGCACCGCGCGCTTCATCGCGGTGACCACCTATGGCGACCGCGTCGATGCCGAAGCCGCGATGGCGCGGGTGCGGCGGATCCACGATCATGTCGGCGGCACGCTGGCCGATGGCACGCCCTATCGCGCGGGTGATCCGCGTCTGCTGGCATGGGTGCATGTCGCTGAGGCGATCGGCTTTCTCGATGCGTGGCAGAAGTTCGGATCGAAGCCGCTCACTCGCCCCGAACAGGACCGGTATTTTGCGCAATTCGCACAGATTGCGCGCGCGCTGGGGGCCGATCCGGTGCCCGCAACCCGCGCCGCCGCCGATGCGCTGTTGCTGTCCTATCGAAGCGAGTTGCGCGTCGATGCGCGGACGCGCGAGGTTTCGCGGCTGATCCTGTCGCAGCCGCCGCGCTCGGCAGTCGCGGGGCCGGTGCAGGCGATGCTGCTGCAGGCGGCGGTCGATCTGCTGCCGCCCTGGGCGGCGGCAATGCATGGTCTCCCGACCTCGCGGATGCGCCGGCCGCTGGTATCGGGCACGACCACCGGCGTCGCCAGGGCGCTGCGCTGGGCGTTCGCGACCGCCTGACCCGCGCGATCAGGCCGCCGCCGGCAGCGTCGTCCAACCCAGCGCCGGGATCGTCATCGAACGCTTGCCTGACAGATCCACCCGCGTGACCAGTATCTGCCGCTCCTCGATATAGCCGATCACCCGCCGCGCGCGCCCCAGCGAGGTGGTGCCATATACCCGCGCAAGTTCCTCGTCGCTCGGGCACGGCGCCCCGTCGCGCGCGGCGCGGGCGATCGCCAGATACGGTCCCAGCATGTCGTCGGGCAGGTCACGCGCGGCGCGGATCGCGGGTGCCCATTCCTCGCCCTCGCAATCATAGACCCCAGCGCGCGCTGCCGCGACCCGGCGGGCGAAGGCCGAAGCGTCGAGCGGCGAGCGGTGTACCCCCTGCATCCGGCAGCGCACCTGGAAATCCTGGAACAACATCGTCGCCGATCGCGCGGCGGCATCGGGCTCGGCAACGATCGCGCGCAGCACGTCGGCGACCACCGCGGCGACATCGACGGGGGGCGAATCATCCTCGACCGGCGGCGGCAGATCGACCTGCGCCAGCGTTTCGAGCACGCTCTCGGCGGGCGCTGGCGGCGGCGGCGGTGGCGGCACCAGGAACAGGCTTGGCTGCTCAGGTTCTTCGAGCAACGTCTGCTTCATGTCCGCCGATGGCGTTGGCAACGGCGTCAGCTTGGGTGCCACCGCACGCGCGCCGGTTTCGACCGAACCGATGCGGATCGACACCGGCCGCCGCGAGATCGCCGGCCCCAGCGCCAGGAAGCTGCCGCGCGCCAGATCGCGGATCGCGTCAGCCTGTTTGCGCTCCATCCCCAACAAATCGGCGGCGCGCAGCATGTCGATGTCGAGGAAGGTGCGCCCCATCAGGAAGTTCGATGCTTCGGCGGCGACGTTCTTGGCAAGCTTGGCCAGCCGCTGAGTCGCGATGATCCCGGCCAGCCCGCGCTTACGCCCGCGACACATCAGGTTGGTCATCGCCCCCAGCGATGCACGCCGCACCTCTTCGGCCACCTCGCCGCCGCCTGCCGGCGCGAACACCTGCGCCTCGTCGACCACCACCAATGCCGGATACCAATGTTCACGCGGCGCATCGAACAATCCGCCCAGAAACGCCGCAGCCGTCCGCATCTGCCCTTCGGCCTCCAGCCCCTCCAGGCTCAGCACCACCGACGCGCGATGCTCGCGGCAGCGCCCAGCAAAGCGCAGGATCTCCGCCGCCGAATATTCCCCCGCCTCGACCACGACATGGCCATAGCGTTCGGACAAGGTGACGAAATCGCCCTCGGGATCAATGATCACTTGCTGGACGTGCGGTGCGCTGCGTTCGAGCAGCCGGCGCAGCAGGTGCGATTTGCCCGACCCAGAATTGCCCTGCACCAGCAGGCGGGTCGCCAATAGTTCTTCCAGGTCGATCGACGCGGGACGTCCCGCATCGTCGACCCCCATGTCCACCGATATCGCCATCGGCTGCGTGTGGCCGATGGGGGGGGCCACGGGCAAGCCCGTTGTGCGAGAAAAGGGGCGATGATCCTGCGGCGGCTGCTCGCCCAAACCAATCCTCCCCCGCCAGGGGGAGGTGGCGCCGAAGGCGACGGAGGGGGAGGACTCCCGAACCCAGCGGCTCGTGTCCTCCCCTTCGGTCAGGCTTCGCCTGCCACCTCCCCCTTGCGGGGGAGGATTTGAAGGGGCGGTTGTCTGGTTAGTCGTTCAGGCTGCGCTTGAACGTCTCGGGCAGCCAGATCAGCCCGATGACCACCGTCAGCGACGCGACCACGATCGGGTACCACAGGCCGTAGGTGATATCCCCCGTCGCCGCGACCATCGCGAAGGCTACCGTCGGCAGGAAGCCGCCGAACCAGCCATTGCCGATATGATAGGGCAGCGACATCGAGGTGTAGCGGATCCGCGTCGGGAACAATTCGACCAGCAACGCCGCGATCGGGCCGTAGACCATGGTCACCAGGAAGACGAGCGCGAACAGGATCGCGACCACCGTCACCCGGTCGATCTGCGCCGGATCTGCCTTGGCGGGATAGCCCGCAGTCGCCAGCCCGGCCTTCACCTCGTTCTGGAACGCGGTGATCGCGGCTGCCCGCTCGGGGCCGCTCACCGTCGCCGGATCGGGCGAGGTGAACACCGTCTCGCCGATGCGGATCTGCGCCACGGTGCCCGCAGGCCCCTCGACATTGTTGTAGTCGAGGCCGTTCTTGGCCAGATACGCCTTGGCGATGTCGCAGCTGGTGCTGTCGAACTTGTTCTTGCCCACCGGATCGAACTGGAACGAGCATTCATTCTCGTGCGCCAGCACGGTGATCGGGGCAGCCGCGGTGGCGCGCGCCAACGCCGGGTTGGCCGCGTCGGTCAGCGCACCGAACAGCGGGAAGTACAGGATCGCCGCCAATGCGCAGCCGCTGAGGATGATCGGCTTGCGACCGATCTTGTCCGACAGCCAGCCGAAGAACACGAAGAACGGCGTCGCCAGCGCCAGCGCGATCGCGATCATGATGTTCGCGCTCGCGCCATCGACCTTCATCGTGCGTTCGAGGAAGAAGAGCGCATAGAATTGGCCGGTGTACCAGACCACGCCCTGCCCCGCGACCGCGCCGAACAGCGCGATCAGCACCCATTTGCCGTTGCTCCACGTCCCGAACGCTTCGGTCAGCGGTGCCTTCGACGTGGCACCTTCGTCCTTCATCTTCTGGAAGACCGGGCTTTCGGCGAGCTGCAAGCGGATCCACAACGATACCGCCAGCAGGAAGATCGAGATCAGGAACGGCACGCGCCAGCCCCAGGCAGCGAAGGCTTCCTCGCCCATCGCGGTGCGCAGCCCGATGACGACCAGCAAGGCCGCGAACAGCCCCATCGTCGCGGTCGTCTGGATCCAGCTGGTGAACAGCCCGCGCTTGCCCGGCGGGGCATGCTCGGCGACATAGGTCGCCGCGCCGCCATATTCGCCGCCCAGCGCGAGGCCCTGGATCAGTCGCAGCGCCACCAGGATGATCGGCGCGGCAACGCCGATCGAGGCATAGCTTGGCAACAGCCCCACCGCGAAGGTCGACAGGCCCATCAGCCCCATCGTCACCAGAAACGTGTTCTTGCGCCCTACCAGATCGCCGATCCGCCCGAACACCAACGCGCCGAACGGCCGCACCGCAAAGCCGGCAGCAAACGCCGCCAGCGCCAGGATAAAGCCCGTCGTCTCGTTCACGCCCGAAAAGAATTGCGCGGTGATATAGGCTGCGAGCAGGCCATAGAGGTAGAAGTCGTACCATTCGAAAACGGTGCCCAGCGACGACGCCGCGATCACCAGTTTCTCGTTCTGCTTCACCGACATTTTGCCCGGTGGCACCTCGTCATATGTCGTCGCCATGCACCCTCTCCCTGTGGTGAATTAGAAGCCGTATTTGATCGCGAATTCGATGCGATCGAGCGCACCGGTGTCGCCATTGAGCAATTCGCGGACGCCGTGACGATATTCGACGCCGACATCGAAACCCTTGGCGGGCGTCCAGAACAGATTGGCCGCGCCGCTATACGCCTTGGCATTGGCCAGGCCGGTGACGATCAGCCCGTCGGGATACTGCGCCGATTGGTAGCTGCCGGTAAAGGTCGATCGGATCGTCGGCGTCCAGCCGAGCTTCACCGCCGCGAAGCCCGCAAAATTGTCGATCACCTCGAGCTGGCCGCCCGGCCCGGCATAGAGCGCGTCGGGGACATAGCCGAGGCCCAGATAGCGGCCGATGCCCTGGCCATAGGTCGCCATGAAGCGGATATCGCTGCCATTGGCACCGATCGGTACCTTGCCCGATCCCGAGACGCCCCAGCCGAATGCGCTGTCGCCGACGCCCAGGGCATCGACACGCAGTTCGCGCGCGATCGCGGCGATCGCGAAGTCGCCGAACGCGGGTTTCAGGTTGAGCCGCGCGACCAGATCGGGCGCGCGATCGTCGTCGGTGTCGACCAACGCCGCGTTGCCCGGCAGCGCGGTTTCGCTCTGCGGATTCTCGATCGCCAGCTGCAGGTTCGCGCTCTTCGACAGCGGCACGGTGTAGCGGATCAGCGCCTGGCGGTTGAACACCGTGCCTTCGAGCGGGCCGACGAAATCGGTGCTTTCGGGCAGCACACCGACATTCTGGAAGGTCGACCATTCCTGCCCGACCAGCAAATTGCCATATTCGATGAAGCCGCGGCGGAACGTCGGCACATAGGGGTTGGTCGCGCGCTGCGCCCCCACCGGTGCGGTCGCGAGGGCAAAGTCGAACTCGACCAACGTCTTGATGTCGACGCCGCCGACCGGGGTCGACGAGCTCAGCACGATCCGCGACTGGCGCGCCGACAGCAGCAGATCCTCGCTCGCAAAGCCGCCGCCGACCGGAATCTGCTGCGGCAGGTAGAATTCCTTGCCGAGCCCGCCGACCGCAACCTCGCCGTCGCTGTAGCGGCTGGCGATGGTGTTCAGCCGGACGAAGCCGTTGAGCTTCACCGTCGTGTTGCCGACGCGAAACCCATCGGCGGGCGGTGCCGAGGCCACCGCGACATCGCCCTGCGACGATCCGGCGGCGCGCGTAACCTGTACGTTCGTCCCCGGCGGCGGCGGCGCCGAGGCGACGTTTGCCTGCGGCATGGGTACGGCGGCGCCCGTCGCCGGCGCTGCGCGCGCCGACTGCAATTCGCTGCGTAGCAGCGCCACCGCTTCCTCCAGCTGGCGCAGCCGCTCTTCCAACTGCACCTCGCGCGCCGTCTGCGCATTGGCGCTGCCTGCGCTCATCGAAAGGACCGCGGCACCCGCCAGCAATGTACTTTTGTAGCGAAGCATCCGAACTCTCCCGAACAACCGGCCCGCGCTCATGGCGCACGCTCTAGTTATAGCCGTTAGGATCGCCCCCCTGACGAACATGCGATAGTTAGACCTTCGTCGATGCCTCCGGGCGCCCCTGCGACCTATGTCTGGGGTGCGCAAAGCCCGCGAAGCGGGTATTTGCGGAGGAAACAAGCAGAGAGGAGCCGCATATGAGCCAGGCCATCCACCGCGTGCCCGCCGAATGGGCGGCAACCGCGAAGATCGACGCCGCGGGCTATGCCGAGCGCTACGAACGCTCGATCACCGATCCCGACGGCTTCTGGCGCGACGAGGCCAAGCGGCTCGACTGGATCGAGCCCTTCACGCGCGTCAAGGAAACGTCGTTCGCCGAAGCCGATTTCGGCATCAAATGGTTCGCCGACGGCAAGCTCAACGTCTCGGCCAACTGCCTAGATCGCCATCTCGCCGAACGCGGCGACGCGATCGCGATCCTGTGGGAGCCCGACACCCCCGGCGAGGCGCGGCGCATCACCTATCGCGAATTGCACGCCGAAGTCTGCCGCTTCGCCAACATTCTCAAGGACAATGGCGTCGGGCGCGGCGACCGCGTGACGCTGTACATGCCGATGATCCCCGAAGCCGCGATGGCGATGCTCGCCTGCACGCGGATCGGCGCGATCCATTCGATCGTGTTCGGCGGCTTTTCGGCCGATGCGCTCGCCGGGCGTATTCAGGATTGCGACAGCACCTTGGTGATCACCGCCGACGAGGGGCTGCGCAGCGGCAAGGCGATCCCGCTCAAGGCCAATCTCGACGAAGCGCTCAAGCGCTGCTCCTCGGTCCAGAAGGTCGTCGTCGTCCGCCGCACCGGCGGCGCGGTGACGATGCAGGAAGGGCGCGACCTCTGGTATCACGAAGCGCTCGAGACGGCATCGGCCGATTGCGCGCCTGAAGCGATGGGCGCCGAAGACCCGTTGTTCATCCTCTACACCAGCGGATCGACCGGCCAGCCCAAGGGCGTACTGCACACCACCGGTGGCTATCTGGTATGGGCGTCGATGACCCACGACTATGTCTTCGATTATCGCCCCGGCGAGGTATATTGGTGCGCCGCCGATGTCGGCTGGGTCACCGGCCACACCTATGTCGTCTACGGGCCGCTCGCCAACGGCGCGACCACGGTGATGTTTGAAGGCGTGCCCAATTGGCCCGATCCGAGCCGGTTTTGGGAAGTGGTGGATAAGTTCGGGGTCAACATCTTCTACGCCGCGCCCACCGCGCTGCGCGCGTTGATGCGCGAGGGCGACGACTATGTGACCCGCACCGATCGCTCGTCGCTGCGGCTGCTCGGCAGCGTCGGCGAACCGATCAATCCCGAGGCGTGGGACTGGTATCACCGCGTCGTCGGCGACGGCCGCTGCCCGATCGTCGACACCTGGTGGCAGACCGAGACCGGCGGCGCGATGATCTCGCCGTTGCCCGGCGCGACCGACCTCAAGCCCGGATCGGCGACCAAGCCGCTGTTCGGCGTCCAGCCGCAACTCGTCGATACCGAGGGCAAGGTCCTCGACGGCGCGACCGAGGGGTGCCTGGTCATCACCGACAGCTGGCCGGGGCAGATGCGTACCGTCTGGGGTGATCACGACCGCTTCTTCCAGACCTATTTCACCACCTTCCCCGGCAAATATTTCACCGGTGACGGCGCGCGGCGCGACGCCGATGGCGATTACTGGATCACCGGGCGGATCGACGACGTCATCAACGTCAGCGGCCACCGGATGGGCACCGCCGAGGTCGAAAGCGCGCTGGTGGCGCATGCCAAGGTCGCCGAAGCCGCGGTGGTGGGGATGCCGCATCCGGTGAAGGGCCAGGGCATCTATGCCTATGTCACGCTCAACGCCAACGTCCCCGACAGCGAGGAGCTGCGCAAGGAATTGTCGCAGTGGGTGCGCCGCGAGATCGGCCCGATCGCGACCCCCGACGTCATCCAGTTCGCGCCGGGGCTGCCCAAGACGCGGTCGGGCAAGATCATGCGCCGCATCCTGCGCAAGATCGCCGAGGGCGATATCGGGTCGCTCGGCGATACCTCGACGCTCGCCGACCCCGCGGTGGTCGATAATCTGATCGAGAACCGTCCGATGGTTCCTGCATGAATCGAACGATCCTCGTCGCCGACGACCATCCGCTGTTCCGCCAGGCGCTGATCCTGGCGATCGAGCGGGTGGCGCCCGAGGCGAGGATCGTCGAGGCGGGCACGCTCGCGCGCGCCGCCGAGCTTGCGGCGACGGCCGAGGATCTGGCGCTGGTGCTGCTCGACCTGAAGATGCCCGGCGCCGAGGGGTTTTCGGGTGTCGCGCTGCTCCACGCCGAACGCCCCGGCGTGCCGATCCTGGTGGTGTCGAGCGCCGGCGGGCTCGCGGTGGCGCACGAGGCCTGCCGCTTCGGCGCGGTCGGCTTCATCGGAAAGGACCGCCCGCTCGAGGACATCGAAGCCGCGATCGCCGACGCGCTGGCGGGCAAGGCAATCACTGGCCCCGCCGACCCCGAGATCGACGCGGTCGCCGAAAAGGTCGCCGGGCTCACGCCGATGCAGTTGAAGGTGCTGCTGGGCGTGCTGCACGGCCGGCTGAACAAGCAGATCGCCTATGACCTGTCGATCAGCGAGGCGACGGTGAAGGCGCACATGACCGCGGTGCTGCGCAAGCTCGACGTGCAAAACCGCACCCAGGCGGTGCTGGCGGCGCGCGCGCTGGGGCTCGGGATTACGCACTGAATTCGAGCGAACGGCATAGCGCCGTTCGTTTCGAGCGTAGTCGAGAAGCCGCCACGCAGCGCAGAACCCCGTTTCTCGACTTCGCTCGAAACGAACGGGTGCGGTTAGGGTCCCCGCACCCTCACTCCGCCGCCCGCGCGCCTTCACCTTCCGCGATCCACCCCGCCAGCGTCGCCGCCGCCAGCGGCTTCGCCAGCACCGTGACGCCAACCCCATGCGCCTTGGCCGACGTCACCGCCGAGGCATCGGCGGTTACCAGCGCCGCGCGCAGCCCGGGCCGCAGCCGCCGGAGCGCGGCGATCGTCGCCAGCCCGTCGGGGCCGTCGCCCAAATGGAAGTCGACCAGCGCCAGGCTCGCCTCGCCGAGCGCCACCGCCGCGCTCGCGGCATCGCGCGCGATCGCCACGCGGTGGCCATCGGCTTCGAGCAGCGCGCGCATCGCGTCGAGAATGTCGGGATCGTCGTCGACCACCAGGATCGCATGCCGCCGTTCGCCGATCGTCGCAGGCAGGCGCAACGTCGCCGCGACCGGCTGCGCCTGCGAACGCGGCAGCACCACCCCGAACGCGCTCCCGCGCCCGACGTGCGAGCGCAGCGTCACCTCGGCACCGAGCAACCGCGCGGTCCGCTCGACGATCGCCAGGCCAAGGCCGATCCCGCCCTCGCCGCCGGTCCCGAGCCGCTCGAACTCGCGGAAGATCGCCGCGCGCTTGTCGTCGGGAATCCCGTGGCCGGTGTCGATCACCTCGATCGCGATTCGGCCCCCGCGCCGCCTTGCGCCCACCAGCACCCCGCCGGAATCGGTGTAGCGGATCGCGTTCGACACGAAATTCTGCAGGATCGATCGCAGCAGCACCGGATCGGTCGCGACCGTCCCCGTTCCCGCCCCCAACGCGATCCGCAGCCCCTTTTCGGCGGCAAGCGGGCGAAACCCCTCGACCACGTCGCTCAGCAGCGGGCGAACGTCGATCGCCTCGGGCACGGGCTCGATCCCGCCTGCGTCGAGCTTGGAGATATCGAGCAGCGCGCGCAGCAATTGCTCGGCGGCGGCGATCGACTTGTCGACCCGCTCGACCAGCCGGTGCGCGCCGGTCTCGCGGCCCAGCGCCGCGCTGAACAGCCGCGCGGCGTGGAGCGGCTGCAACAGATCGTGGCTCGCCGCCGCCAGGAAGCGCGTCTTGTCGCGCGTCGCCAGCGCCAGTTGTTCGTTGAGCCGGGTCAGCTCGGCGGTCCGCTCGGTCACCCGCGCCTCGAGCTCGGCGCGCGCGCGCGCTTCGGTGGTGGTGTCGGTGAAGCACATCACATACCCGCCGCCGGGCATCGGCCCGCCCACGGTCTTGAGCACGCGGCCATCGGGGCGGGTGCGCTCGAAGCTGTGCACCTCGCCGCGCTGCAGATGCCCCAGCCGCCGCGCGACATGCGCCTCGACCTCGCCCGGCCCGCAATCGCCGCGGATCGCGTTCCAGCGGATCAGGTCGGCGACCGGCGCGCCGACATGCACCAGCCCCTCGGGATAGCCGAACAGCTCGAGATAGCGCGTATTCCACGCCACCAGCCGTTGCTCGCCATCGACCACGCTGACGCCGGGGTCGATATGCTCGAGCGTCGCCGCCAGCAGTCCCTTCGAAAATTGCAGGCTCTGCCCGCTTTCGTCGAGCATCCGCGCGACATCCTCATGCCCCAGCCGCTCGCCCGCCAGCGCCGACGCCATCAGCGCGCGCGCCGAGGGGGCGCCGACCACGCCTGCGACCAGCCGTTCGGCGCGCCTGGCATCCTCGCGCGCGATCGGCCGCGCCTGCGGCGGCCCCAGCGTCTCGGCGGCGCGCCCTTCGCCGACGAAGCGCCCGACGAAGGCCGACAGCGCCGCCATGTCCTCGACCTGGCCTACCGCAGCGCGCGCGAACAGGCGCGGGCGCTTGGGCGCCTTGCGCGCGGCGACCAGCGCGAGCAGCAGCAGGTTCGCGCCCAGGCTCCACGCGACGCCGTGCACCAGCGGCCCGGCATCGCCGATCCCCAGCAGATGGCGCGGATCGAACGGCGTGTCCGCCAGCGCGGTCAGCCAGGCGCGGGGCAGCACCGGCGGCAGCGCCAGCGTCCACAGCCACAGCACCAGCCCCGCCGCGAGCCCCGCCTTGGCCGCCAGCGCATCGCGCATCCGCCCGTCGACCGCGAGCAGCAGTAACGGCGCGATCTGCGCCATCGCGGCGAAGGCGATGTGGCCAATCACCGCCAGCCGCTGCTCGCCCGAAATCGAACGCGCCCACAGCAAGGCCAGGGCGATCACCAGCACGATCGACAGCCGCCTGACGTACAGCAGCAACCGACCCAGATTGGCCTCGCCCGACAGCCGCGGCGAGCGCAACAGGATCGGCGCGATCAGATCGTTCGACACCATCGTGGACAGCGCGATCGTCTCGACCACCACCATCGCGGTCGCCGCCGAAAACCCGCCGAGGAACGCGACCAACGCGAGCGCCTGCGAATCGATCGCCAGTGGCAGTTGCAGCACGAACAGATCAGGCGACGCGCCGGGGGGCAACAGTGCCAGCCCCGCCCAGGTGATCGGCATCACCATCGCGGTCATCACCAGCAGATAGCCGACGAACGGCCAGCGCGCGCGAACGATGTCGTCGGGCGAATGCGCCTCGATCACGCTGACATAGAATTGGCGCGGCAGGCACAGGATCGCGGCCATCGACAGCAAGGTGATGAGGACGACCTCGACCCCTGCCCCCGCGGGCGAGAAGTTGCGCGCGATCGCCGCCGCGCCCGCCGCCGCTGCGTCACGTGGCGCCGACAGCAGCAGCACCGTCGCGGTCACCGCGACCGCAGCGAGCGCCGCCAGCTTCACCAGCGATTCGAACGCGGTGGCGAACACCACGCCTTCGTTGCGGCCCGATGCCTCATAGCGCCGCGTGCCGAACAACATCGCGAACATCGCGAGCACGACGGCGGTGACGCCCATCACTACCGCGACCGATCCGCCGCTCAGCGTCGAAAAGGCGATTCCCACCGATCGCAGCTGGAGCGCGATATAGGGCATCACCCCCAACGCCGCGGTCACCGTCACCAGCGCCGCCACGCCGCGGCTCTTGCCGAAGCGCGAGCCGATAAAGTCCGAGATCGTCGTCGCCCCCTCGGCCTGCACCGCCGCCACCAGCCGCCGCAGGAAGCGCGGCGCGAGCGCGAAGACCAGGATCGGCCCGAGATAGATCGGCAGATACGACCAGCCCTCGGCAGCCGCGCTGCCGACCGCGCCGAAGAACGTCCAGCTGGTGCAATAGACCGCGAGCGACATCGCATAGGCGACATGCCGGAAGCGGTGCTGCGCCAGCGCCTCGCGCCGCCCCTCGACCCACGCCGCCACCGCGAACAGCAGCACGGCAAAGCCGAACGCGACAAGGGTGAGGACGACCGGGTTCACGCCGCTATCCTACGCCGCTCGCGGCGCGATTGTCACAGCTCGCGGCCGACCGGATACAGCAGATACCGCGCGTCGTAATAGGGCGTGCGTTCGTAGAACCACGCCAGCCGCGCATTTGCATCCGCAGCGAACTTGGGATCGGCGGCCAGCTTCGCCTCGAACGCGCGCTTGAGCGCGGGGTCGCGCGCCAGCATCGCATCGGCCATCGGCGCGATCGCATAGCCTTCGATATATTCGGTCCGCGTCAGGATCGCGGGGAAGTAATTCCACGCCAGCAGCGAATCGGCGCTCTCGGCCTCGAGCATCGCCGCGGCGAGCAGCCCAAGCGGCTGATCCGATCGCACCCGTACCGATCCGGCGGGCATCATCTCGCTCCGCGTCTCGTGCGCGAACCCCGCGGTCAGCGGCACATGGCCTTCGATCGCGGTGCCGAGCTTGGGATCCTTCAGCCGCACCATGTCGAGCCGTAGCTTGCGCGGCGCATCGATCGTTTCGAACGCGATCCCCTGCACGCGGAGCCGCTCGATCGCCTGCGGCGCGCTGGCGGGCACCCACCAGGCCTTGGGCAGCTTGGTGGTGATCGCCGGCACCTGGCCGATGACGGGCATCGTCAGCGTCACCGGCCGCCCCAACCAGCGTAGTTCTTCGCGCCCCGAGGCAACCGAGCGATAGCGATCGTGCGCGACGCCCTTGAACGGGATGGTGAAGATCGGCGCGGGCGCCTGCTTCCAGCCCAGCACCGCCTCGCGCGGGCGGGCAGCGCGATCGGCGGCGATCGCACGTTGCAGCGCCTGGCGCTCGGCGCCGACCGTCCGGAGCGCGGTTTCGATGAAGACATAGGTGCCGAGCACCCGCTGGCGATAGGGCTTGAGCGAATGCGTCTCGAGCAGCACCGTCGGCACGCGGGCACGGTCGCCCCAGCCGGTCGAGAAGCGCGCGGCATCGGCATTGTGCGCGATTCCCTTGGCGGGGTCGCGATTGTCGATCGCATCGACATAGATACCCGGCACATGGCCGTTGGCGGTCAGCGCGGCATCGAACGCCGGGCGCAGCCGCTCGTCGAGCCAGCGCCCGATCGCGACGCTGTTGGCATAGTGCCCGTACAGCCCGTTAAAGTCGTAGGTGATGTCGTACTGGTAATCGGTACCGTCGGTGACGTGCAGGTCTAGGTACAGCGCGGGATCGATCCGCCGGATCAGCGCGAGCATCGCCCGCATCTCGGGGGTGTCGGCCTTGAGATAGTCGCGGTTGAGGTTGAGGTTCTGCGCGTTGGTGCGCCAGCCCTGTTCGCGCGGGCCGCGCTGGTTGGGGCGGCTCCAGGGTGATGACCGCTCATGCCCATCGGCGTTGAAAATCGGCACGAAGACGAGATCGGCCTGGTCGAGCAGCGCATCCTTGCCGCCGAACGCAATGTCGCGCAGCAGCATCATGCCGGCATCCTTGCCGTCGATTTCGCCGGCGTGGATTCCCGCCTGCGCCAGCACCACCGGCTTGCCCGGCCCCTTGCTCGCGCGGACATAATAAAGGTCGCGCCCCTCGGGCGTCGTGCCGAAGCTTTGGAGCGTCAGCAGCGGCGAGGCGGCGACCAGCCGCTCGATCCACGCCCGCGTCGCGGCGTAATCGGGGGTGGTCTCGAATCTGGCGACCTCCGCCGGGGTGATCCAGTGCGCGCCGGGCTTGGCGACCAGCGCTTCGCTCGCCCCCGACCAGGGCAGCACCGGCGGCAGCGGCGCGGGCTGCGGAGCAGATCGGTTCTGGGCATGGACGGGCGCGGCTGCGAGCAGCGCGAGCGAAGTGGCAACGCGAAGGATCATGCCACCGGTCCTATCGCGCGGCGAAACCAGCGGCAATCATCCTCCCCCCCCGTTCGGTTCGAGCGAAGTCGAGAACCCGCCCGCTTCTGGCCACCCTGTCTCGACTTCGCTCGACACGAACGGTTCTCGAGGGTCCCTCAAACGAAGTCGAGGATCGCCGCGTCGACCGCCATGCTCTCGCCCGGCGCGAAGTGGATCTTGCCCACCACTCCCGGCCGCTCGGCGCGCAGGATATTCTCCATCTTCATCGCCTCGACCGTCGCCAGCGGCTGTCCGGCCTCGACCGCATCGCCCTCGGCGACGTGGAGCGCGCTCAGCATCCCAGGCATCGGGCAGAGCAGGAATTTCGACAGGTCGGGCGGCACCTTCTCGATCATGTGCGCCGCCAGGTCGGCCGCGCGCACCGTCATCACACGCACGACATGCGTTCGGCCATGCGCGTTGAGCCGCCAGCCGGTGCGGGTGCGCTTCACTCCCACGGTGATCGCTTCGTCGTCGATCGTCGCGACGAACTGGCGCTGGCCGGGCTTCCACCCGGTCACCACGTCGAGCGGGCTTTCCTGCGGATCGAGATTGACCAGCAGCCCGCGATCATAGCCGTCGATCGACACGTCGTAGCGCCGCTCGCCGATCAGCACCGCACGATCCTCGCGCGGGATGAAGCGATCGTCGAGCTTGTCCGAGATGCTGGCGTTGCGCCACGCGGTCTCCATGTCGAGCACCGCCGCCACCGCGGCCAGCTTGCGGATCATCGCTTCGGATGCATCGGCGCCGGTGAAGCCGTCGGGGAATTCCTCGGCGATGAACCCCGTCGTCAGCGCGCCGCTGCGGAAGCGCGGATGCTGCATCAGCGCCGAGAGGAAATCGATGTTGTTGCCGACGCCCTCGAGCTCGAACCGGTCGAGCGCCGCGACCGCCAGATCGGCGGCGCCGTCGCGGGTGGGTGCCCAGGTGACCAGTTTGGCGATCATCGGGTCGTAGAACATGCTGACCTCACCGCCTTCGGCGACGCCGTCGTCGATGCGGATATAGGGTTGCGCCTCGCCATCATCCGTCACCCCAGCGAAAGCGGGGGTCTCGCCCGTTCGAAGCGCATCGAATGCGGCGAGAGACCCCAGCTTTCGCTGGGGTGACGAGCCTGGGGCCGGCCCCGCCTCAGGCGCACGATAGCGCACCAGCCGCCCGGTGCTCGGCAGGAACCCGCGATACGGATCCTCGGCATAGACGCGGTTCTCGATCGCCCAGCCGTTGAGCTGCACCTCGTCCTGCCCGAATGCCAACCGTTCGCCCGCCGCCACCCGGATCATCTGTTCGACCAGATCGAGCCCGGTGATCGCCTCGGTCACCGGATGCTCGACCTGCAGCCGGGTGTTCATCTCGAGGAAGTAGAATCCCTCGCCCGTCGTGTCGGCGCCCGACACGATCAGCTCGACGGTGCCCGCCGAATAATAGCCCACCGCGCGCGCCAGCGCGACCGCCTGCTCGCCCATCCGCTTGCGCATCTCGGGCGTCACGAAGGGCGACGGCGCTTCCTCGACCACCTTCTGGTGCCGCCGCTGGATCGAGCATTCGCGCTCGCCCAGATACACGATGCTGCCGTGCTGGTCGCCGAGCAGCTGGATCTCGATATGCCGCGGCTGTTCGATGAACTTCTCGATGAACACACGGTCGTCGCCGAAGCTCGCCAGCCCCTCGCGCTTGGTCGCCTCGAACCCGTCGCGGACGTCCTGTTCGCCCCAGGCCAGCCGCATCCCCTTGCCGCCGCCGCCCGCGCTCGCCTTCATCATCACCGGATAGCCGATCTCGCCCGCGATCCGCACCGCATGGTCGGTATCGGCGATCTCGCCCAGGAAGCCGGGAACGACGTTGACGCCCGCGGCCTTGGCCAGCTTCTTCGATTCGATCTTGTCGCCCATCGCCGCGATGGCCTCCGGCGGCGGGCCGACGAAGGCGATCCCCGCCTCGGCGCAGGCGCGCGCGAAGCTCTCGCGCTCGGACAGGAAGCCATAGCCCGGATGGATGCAGTCCGCCCCGGTCTCCTTGGCCGCCAGCAGGATCAGCTCGGCCTTGAGATAGCTCTCCGCAGCGGGTGCCGGCCCCAGCCGGACGCTCTCGTCGGCCATCAGCACATGCGGGCTGCGCGCATCGGCGTCCGAATAGACCGCGACGGTGGCGATCCCCATCTTCTTCGCCGTCCGCATGACGCGGCAAGCGATTTCGCCGCGATTGGCAACCAGGATTTTCTTGAACATCAGTTGCACCAATCTTGAACGTCACCCCGGACCTGTTCCGGGGTCCACCTTGCGCCCAGCGAAGCCGCCGCAGGTGGAAGCGTGGACCCCGGAACCAGTCCGGGGTGACGAGGGTGGGTCATCGCGACGATTACCAGCGGCACAGCGAGCATCACGCCCCTGCCGCCTCAAGCTGCGCAGGCGCGGCGGCCGCCATCGGTTGCAGCCCCAGCTTGGCGAACAGCGCGCTGTCGGCGTCGTCGCCGGCATTGCCCGTCGTCAACAGCCGATCGCCGGTGAA
The DNA here is from genome assembly GCF_026167545.1 of Sphingomonas sp. S1-29. Classification (NCBI taxonomy): domain Bacteria; kingdom Pseudomonadati; phylum Pseudomonadota; class Alphaproteobacteria; order Sphingomonadales; family Sphingomonadaceae; genus Sphingomonas; species Sphingomonas sp. S1-29. The sequence continues at coordinate 1,457,690 of NZ_CP110678.1, forward strand.
GATCGAGTTCGCCCCCGCCAGGAAGCACAAGGCCTGTGTCGCCTCACTCATGCTCTCGCGCCCAGCCGACAGCCGCACCATGCTTTCGGGCATCGTGATCCGCGCGACCGCCACCGTCCGCACGAATTCGATATCGTCGATCTTCGCCATCGGCGTGTCGGCGAGCATGTCGCCCAGCGGCGTGCCCTTCACCGGCACCAAAGCATTCACCGGCACGCTTTCGGGATGCCGGGGCAACGTCGCCAGCGCATGGACGAAGCCGACGCGATCGGCGCGCGTCTCGCCCAGGCCGACAATCCCGCCCGAACACACGTTGATCCCCGCCGCGCGCACTTGCTCCAGCGTATCGAGCCGGTCGGCGAAGGTCCGCGTGGTGATGACCTTTTCGTAATGCTCCGGCGAAGTGTCGATATTGTGGTTGTAATAATCGAGCCCCGCCTCGCCCAGCATCCGCGCCTGCGCCGGCGTCAGCATGCCCAACGTCATGCAGGTCTCCATCCCCATCTGGCGAACGCCGCGCACCATCTCGACGATCGCGGGCATGTCGCGGTCCTTGGGGTTGCGCCACGCCGCGCCCATGCAGAAACGCGTCGAGCCATTGTCCTTGGCCTGCGCCGCCGATTGCAGCACCGCGCGGACATCCATCAGCTTCGATGCCTTCAGCCCGGTATCGGCCCCCGCCGCCTGGTTGCAATAGCCGCAATCCTCGGGGCAGCCGCCGGTCTTGATCGACAGCAAGGTCGACCGCTGGACCCGATCGGGGGCGTGGTTGGCGCGATGCACCTCGGCAGCGCGGAAGACCAGTTCGGTGAACGGCAGGTCGAACAGCGCCGCAATTTCCTCGCGCGTCCAATCGTTGCGGGTGCCTCCATCGGCAATAAGGGTCGTCACTCGATCGTCTCCACAAGCTCGTCGCGTCGCGCGGCGGCATAGCCCGCCAGCGCTTCGGCGTAAAAGGGCGCGGCGCGCCGCGCATGTTCGCCGCCGCCGGTCTGCGCCACCGCATCGGCGACGCGGTGCACCACGCCGGCGCTCAGCGCGTGCAGCGGCGCGACGTGGATGCCGATGGTGAACAGCACCGCGCCGGTTGCTGGCAGCCGGCGCAGCGTCTGGCGCTCGCAGCGCACGAACAGCGTATCGCCGGCGTTGGCGGTGGTGACATGCGCAAAACGCTGCGCAGGATCGTCCTGGGGCAAATAGCGCCCCGCCGCGGTCGGCACGACGAACCAGTTCGCGCGGCCATAGATCGCCCCCGCGGGCAGCGTCGCGACGAAGTGATCGACCCCCTTCGACAATTGCTCGGCATAGCCATGGATCGGCGCGTGGACCTGCGTCAGCGACTGGCCAAGCTTCTCGGGCAACCGCCAATCGGTGGGGAACGCCACCGCGCCGCCGGTCAGCCGATAGCCGCGATCGGCGTCGCTTGTGACCAGGCACAGATCCTCCCACACCGCGCGCGCCGCCTCGCCCAGCCCGCCCGCAACCCCGAGCAGCGCCGCGGTCTCGCGCGCCGCAGCCTCGGCCTCGGGCAATACCGCGACGCAATCGCCCGCGTCGAATGCGGCCGCGCGCGTGGCAAGATCGGGCGCGGGGTGCAGCCACTGATCGTGCGCAAGCGGCACCAGCCCCATCCGCAACGCCCCGCCGCCGCGCGCACGCGGCATCAGCGTCTCGACCGAAAAGCCAAGACTCACGCGGCATCCTCGGTGGGTGCCATGTTGTGCCCCAGCAGCCGCAGCACTTCGCCCGCGGCGTCGATCAAATTGGTGCCGGGGCCGAAGATCGCCTGGACGCCAGCCTGGCGCAGGAAGTCATAGTCCTGCGCGGGGATCACGCCGCCCGCGATCACCTTGATGTCGCCATGCCCCGCGTCGCGCAGATGGCCGATGAGTTCGGGCACCAAGGTCTTGTGCCCCGCCGCCAGGCTCGATGCGCCGACCACATCGACCTCCTGCTCGATCGCCAGCTTGGCGACCTCCTCGGGCGTCTGGAACAGCGCACCGGGGACGATCTCGAACCCCAGATCGCCGAACATGCTCGACACCAGATTGGCGCCGCGATCATGTCCGTCCTGCCCCATCTTGGCGACCAACATCCGGGGCTTGCGCCCCAGCCGCCGCTCGGTGGCCGCGACGCCGTCGGTCAGCCGCGACCAGCGCACATCGTCGCCATAGGCTCCGCCATAGATGCCGCTCACCGGGGTCGGCGTGGTGCCATAGCGGCCGAACACATCCTCCAGCGCCTGGCTGATCTCGCCTAGCGTCGCGCGCGCGCGGGCGCATTCGACCGCGAGCGCGAGCAGGTTGGTTCCTCCCCCAGCGGGGGAGGTGGCAGCCGAAGGCTGACGGAGGGGGCTTTCCTCGGGCGATGCCGTTTGCGGCTCGCCCCCTCCACCATGCTGCGCATGGTCCCCCTCCCCGTTCCGGGGAGGATTTCGCGCGCCTTCACGCAGCGCATCCAATGCGGCGCGGCACACCGCTTCGTCGCGCGTCGCCTTGATCCGCTCGATCCGCGCGACTTGCCCGGCGCGCACCGCATGATTGTCGATGTCGAGGATTTCGACCGGGTCTTCGTCCTTCAGCCGGTATTTGTTGACCCCGACGATCACGTCCTCGCCGCGATCGACCCGCGCCTGCCGCGCCGCGCTCGCTTCCTCGATCATCGCCTTGGGCCATCCGGCATCGACCGCATTGGCCATCCCGCCCTCGCGCTCGACCCGCTCGACGATTTCCCAGGCGCGATCGGCGATTTCCTGCGTCAGCGCCTCGACATAATAGCTGCCGCCCAGCGGATCGACGACCTTGGTGATGCCGGTTTCTTCCTGCAGCACGATCTGGGTATTGCGCGCGATCCGCGCCGAAAAGTCGGTCGGCAGCGCGATCGCTTCGTCGAGCGCGTTGGTGTGCAGGCTCTGCGTGCCCCCGAACGCTGCCGCCATCGCCTCGACGGTGGTGCGGATCACGTTGTTATACGGGTCCTGCTCCTGCAACGACACGCCCGATGTCTGGCAATGCGTGCGCAGCATCTTCGATCGCTCGTCCTTGGCGCCCAGCTCGGTCATCACCCGGTGCCACAGCAGCCGCGCGGCGCGCAATTTGGCGACTTCCATGAAGAAGTTCATGCCGATCGCGAAAAAGAAGCTCAGCCGCCCGGCGAACTTGTCGATGTCGAGCCCCGCCGCCATCGCCGCGCGCGCATATTCGCGGCCGTCGGCGATGGTGAAGGCAAGCTCCTGCACCTGCGTCGCCCCCGCCTCCTGCATGTGATAGCCCGAGATGCTGATGCTGTTGAACTTGGGCATGTGCGCCGAAGTATAGCCGATGATGTCGGCGATGATCCGCATGCTGGGCTCGGGCGGGTAGATATAGGTGTTGCGGACCATGAACTCCTTGAGGATGTCGTTCTGGATCGTCCCGTCGAGCTGTTCGCGCGGCACCCCCTGTTCCTCGCCCGCAACGATGAAGAACGCCAGGATCGGGATCACCGCGCCGTTCATCGTCATACTGACCGACATCTTGTCGAGCGGGATGCCGTCGAACAGGATCTTCATGTCCTCGACGCTGTCGATTGCCACGCCCGCCTTGCCGACATCGCCGGTCACACGCGGATGATCGCTGTCGTAACCGCGATGGGTGGCGAGATCGAACGCGACGCTCAGCCCCTTTTGCCCCGCGGCCAGGTTGCGGCGGTAGAAGGCGTTCGATTCCTCAGCGGTCGAAAAGCCCGCATATTGCCGCACCGTCCAGGGCCGCCCGGCATACATCGACGCGCGCACCCCGCGCGTGAACGGCGCGAAGCCCGGCAGGCCGGGGTCGAGATCGGCGACGTCCTCCTGTGTGTACAAGGGCTTGACCGCGATACCTTCGGGCGTGTGCCAGCGAAGGTCTCGGTCCTTCGATTCCTTGGCGGCGAGGGTCTGCCAGTCGGCGAGGGTCGGTTTGTCGGTCAAAAAGGTCTCCGTTCGCTTCGAGCGAAGTCGAGAAGCAAGTAAGGGCGGTGGGCTGGAACGTTTCTCGACTTCGCTCGAAACGAACGGCGCGCTTTATTGCCCCTTAAACTCAGCCTTCCGCTTCTGCAAAAACGCCATCCCCCCCTCGAGCGCATCCTGCGTCCCGCGCGCCGCGCGCTGGTTCTCGGCCTCGCGGACCATCGCGCCGGCATAATCGCTCTCAAGCGCCGCCTGCATCCCGCGCCGCATCAGCCCCAACGCCCGCGTCGGCCCCGCCGCCAGCCGCTCGGCGAGCGCAAACGCCTCGGCATCGACCGCTTCGTCGACGACGACGCGGTGAATCATCCCCCATTCGAGCGCCTTGGCAGCCGGCACCCGCTCGCCCAGCAGCATCATCTCGGTCGCACGCGCGCGACCGATCAGCCGCGGCAGCATCCACGACGCGCCGCCATCGGGCACCAACCCGATATTGACGAACGCTTGCAGGAAATAGGCGGTGTCGCCCGCGACACAGAAATCGGCGGCCAGCGCCAGGCTGCACCCGATCCCCGCCGCCGGCCCAAGCACCGCGCTGACGACCGGCACATCGAGGCCGGCGATCGCCAGCAGCGCGGGATTATAATGCTCGGTCAGCGCTTCGTAGGTCGCAGCGCCGGGATCCGCCGCCCCCAGCGCACCACCGCCGACATCGGCCCCCGAACAAAAGCCCCGCCCCGCCCCGGCGATCAACACCGCACGCGCGCCGTCCAGATCGCCGAGCGCGGCGCGCAATTCGTCGAACATAGCGGGCGGAGCTGCGTTCAGCCGGTCGGGGCGATTAAGCGTGACGACCAGCACGTCGCCGCGCCGCTCGGTGAGGATGTGTTCGTACTGGGGCAACAGCCTCTCCCGCTAAAAAAACCCCTCTCCCCTGGACAGGGGAGAGGATACCGAAGCTTGGTCGCGAAGCGGCCTAGCGAAGGTTGGTGAGGGGTCGAGCGAGCCGCCGGCTCGCGCGCTTGCAAGGGCAAGCGCCTACCCGTCACCCAGCTACGACTAGGCCGTGCTGAAAAAGCACGACCAAGTCTGCCCAACCCTCTCCCCTTTCAGGGGCGAGGGGAAGTCAGTGCGCTTCCATCAATTCGGTCAGCACGCCGCCGGTATCCTTGGGGTGCAGGAACAGGATCAACGTCCCATGCGCGCCGATCCGTGGTTCGCCGAGCACCCGCACCCCGCGCCCCTCGAACCACGCCTTCGCGACCAGGATATCCTCGACCTCATAACATAGATGATGCTGTCCGCCGCCGGGATGCTTGGCGAGGAAGCCGTGGATCGGCGAGCCTTCGCCCAGCGGCTCGATCAGTTCGATCTGCGTGTTGGGCGTATCGACGAAGCACACCTTCACCCCTTGCGCGGGCAGATCGAAGGGCTCGCCAATCGCGGTGGCGCCCATGATGTCGCGGTAGAAGACGACTGAATCGGCGATCGACGGTGTCGCAACGCCGACATGGTTGAGGCGGCCGAGTTTCATAGCGCCTGCCACAACTCCAGAAGTAACCACGTAGCACCCGTAAAACTGATTGCGCTGAAAACTACAAAGCAAGCAATAAACTCAGTCGGATTGTCCGCCCGTTTAACACTAACACCCTTCAACATATTTCTTTTGAAATACGTCTGGGTCGAATGCATCCGATGTGCAGCGCCCCCAAAAATAGTCGTGACCAGCACTACAAATACATGGGAAACTTCAAAATCTGGGCTCACAACGGAATATTGTCATGCTTCTTCCACGGGTTTTCCAGGCTCTTGCCGCGCAGCTTGCGCAGCCCCAGTGCCACCCGCCGCCGCGTAGAATGCGGCTGGATCACCTCGTCGATAAAGCCCTTGCTCGCCGCCACGAACGGATTGGCGAAGCGCGCCTCATATTCGGCGGTACGCTCGGCGATTTCCTCGGGCGTTTTGCCCCGGAAGATGATCTCGACCGCGCCCTTGGCCCCCATCACCGCGATTTCGGCGGTCGGCCAGGCATAGTTCAGATCGCCGCGCAGATGCTTCGACGCCATCACGTCATAGGCACCGCCATAGGCCTTGCGCGTGATCACCGTGATCTTGGGTACCGTCGCCTCGGCATAGGCGAAGAGCAGTTTCGCGCCATGCTTGATGATTCCCGAATGCTCCTGCCCCACGCCGGGCAGGAAGCCGGGAACGTCGACGAAGGTGACGATCGGAATGTCGAATGCATCGCAGAAGCGCACGAATCGCGCCGCCTTCTTCGATGAATTAATGTCGAGGCAGCCCGCCAGCACCATTGGCTGGTTGGCGACGATCCCCACCGTGTGCCCCTCGATCCGACCAAAGCCGATCAGGATGTTGCCTGCATGGCTCGGCTGCAATTCGAAGAAATCGCCCTCGTCGACCGTCTTGGCGATCAACTCGTGCATGTCATAGGGCATGTTGGCGCTGGGCGGGATCAGCGTGTCGAGGCTAGGCTCGAGCCGATCCCACGGGTCGTCGCTCGAACGCTCGGGCACTGCGGCGCGGTTCGAGGCAGGAAGAAAGTCCACGAAGTCGCGGGCTGCGAGCAGCGCCTCGATATCGTTTTCGAAGGCCACATCTGCGACCCCCGACTTCGTGGTATGCGTCACCGCTCCACCCAGTTCCTCCTGCGTGACGATCTCGTTTGTAACGGTCTTCACTACATCTGGGCCGGTGACGAACATATACGACGAATCTTTCACCATGAAGATGAAGTCCGTCATAGCTGGAGAATACACTGCGCCGCCCGCACACGGCCCCATGATGAGGCTGAGCTGCGGGACGACGCCGGAAGCTAAAACGTTGCGCTGGAACACTTCGGCATAGCCGCCAAGCGATGCGACACCCTCCTGGATGCGCGCGCCGCCCGAATCATTCAGCCCGATCACCGGTGCGCCGACCTTCAGCGCCATATCCATGATCTTGCAGATTTTCTGCGCGTGTCGCTCGGACAATGACCCGCCAAATACGGTGAAATCCTGGCTGAACACGAACACCAGCCGGCCGTTTATCGTGCCCGATCCGGTGACGACCCCGTCGCCGGGGACGATCTGTTCCTCCATCCCGAAATCGACGCAGTTATGCTCGACATACATGTCGAGTTCTTCGAACGATCCGTGATCGAGCAGAACGTCAAGCCGCTCGCGTGCGGTCAACTTGCCCTTGGCGTGCTGCGCATCGATCCGCTTTTGACCGCCGCCTGCCCGCGCGGCTTCACGCCGCTTTTCAAGTTCGAGCATCGTCGACGACATGCAGGCGATCACTCCGTTGCGCTGGCCATCCCCTTCTCAGCCCGCCGCGCGAAAGGCAAATGCGATGTTGCGAAGTTGCGGCGAAACACTTTGCAAACTACCAAGGACTCATGTCCGGCACGTCCCCACCCCGTTCGTTTCGAGCGAAGTCGAGAAACCGCCCAATGCGCCAAGCCGCCGGTTCTCGACTTCGCTCGAAACGAACGGGCGAGCGGGGAGAAGCACATTGACCGCCCCCCGCCGCCGTCTCTTCGCCGGGTCGAAGGTCCGAACGCTCCGCCAGCGCCTCGCGCTGTCGCAGGCCGAAACCGCCGCGCGGCTAGGTATCTCGACCAGCTATCTCTCGCAGATCGAGAATGGCGATCGCCCGCTTACCGAACTCACGCTCGCGGCGCTGGGACGCGCTTTCCCCAATGACTGGGCTGAGGTCGGCGAGGATGCCGGGCTGCTATCCGCCGCGATCGCAGCGGCGCGCGATCCCAGCGTCCCCGGCCCGGCGATCGACGAGGCCGCGGTCCACCGCGCGCTTCGCCAGCAACCGCAACTCGCCCGTCGGCTCGTCGCGCTGCACGACGCCTATGTTCGGGTACAGCAACAGGTTCGCGCGCTCGATGACCGATTCGACAGCGGCGGCGAAACCACCGGCCGCCAACCCTGGGAAGAGGTGCGCGACTGGTTTCACCACGCCAATAATTATATCGACCCGCTCGACCGCGCCGCCGAGGCGCTCGCCGCCGCGCTGCCCGCGGGGGCGGACCCGGTGCGCGCGATGATCGACCGGCTGCAACTGCGCCACCGGGTGACGATCGAACCCGGCACCGGCGAGCAGACCGCGCCGCTGCGCGCCTTCGACCCCGTCCGCCGCACGCTGCGGATCGACCGCAACCTGCCCCCCGAAAGCACCCATTTCCAGCTCGCGCACCAGCTCGTCCGGCTCGAATTCGCCAACGAAATCGACGTCACCGTTGCGCGATCGGGGCTGGTCGACGCCGCCAGCGCCTTGCTGTCGGTCGGCCTAGCCAATTATGCGGCGGGCGCGCTGTTGATGCCCTACACCGCCTATCGTGACGCCGCGCGCGAGCTGCGCCACGATGTCGATGGCCTGCGCCAGCGCTTCGGCGTCAGCTTCGAACAGGCCTGCCACCGCCTCTCGACGCTCCAGCGCCCCGGCGCGGCGGGAATCCCAGTGTTCTTCTGCCGCGTCGACATGGCGGGGAACATCACCAAGCGGCATTCGGCCACCCCGCTGCAATTCGCGCAATATGGCGGCGCCTGCCCGCTCTGGCTGGTGCACGAAGCCGTGGCGATTCCCGATCGTATCCTCGTCCAGCTCGCCGAAACCCCCGATGGCGTTCGCTATGTCACGATGGCGAAGGGGCTGGTGAAGGCATCGGGCAGCTTCACCCGCACCCCGCGGCGCTATGCGGTGACCTTGGGATGCGAGGCGCAGCACGCCGCCGACTTCGTCTATGCCGACGAACTGCGCGCCGACGGCCCCGCCACGCCGATCGGCAGCTCGTGCCGCATCTGCCCGCGTATCGCCTGCGACCAGCGCGCATTCCCCCCCGCGGCCTCGATCATCGAGATCGACCCCAATGTCCGCCAGGTCGTCCCCTATCGCTTTCGCTGATCGATAATGGCATACCCATAATCCGAAACAGTCCCCGGGAGGATGCCATGGCGACCGCCGCGATCCAGACGCCGACAGCGCAGACGACGAAGATGAGCGAGTCCGAATGGGAGGCGCGCCAGCAGCTCGCCGCCTGCTACCGCGTGTTCGACATGCTCGGCTGGTCCGAGATGATCTACAACCACATCACGCTGAAGGTGCCCGGCGAAGAAGGCGCGTTCCTGATCAACCCCTTCGGCCTGCATTTCAGCGAAGTGAAGGCATCGAACCTCGTCAAGATCGACCTCGACGGCAACAAGCTCGACGGATCGCCCTACCCCGTCAACCTGGCGGGCTTGACCCAGCATGCGGTGTTCCACCGCAACCTGCCCGACGCGCATTGCATCATGCACACCCACACCACCGCGGGCATGGCGGTCAGTTCGGTCGAGGGCGGGCTGCGGCCGGCCAATTTCTACGCCTGCAATTTCGTCGGCCAGATCGCATACCATGATTTCGAAGGCGTGACGGTGCGCAGCGAAGAGGGCGAGCGGCTGGTCGCCAATCTGGGCGACCAGCGCGTGATGTTCCTCAAGAACCACGGCATCCTGGTGATGGGGCGGACGCTGCCCGAAGCCTTCATCAAGCATTGGTCGCTCCAGCGCGCGTGCGAAATCCAGATCGCGACCGCCAGTATGGGCACCGCGCTCGAAGTGTCGCCCGAAGTCGTCGCGACGCACCAGCGCGACCTCTTCAAGGTCCAGCCCCCCGGCGGCCCCGGTGCAGCCGACTTCGCCGCGATGGTGCGGCTGGTCGATCGGCACGATAGGAGTTGGCGCGAATAGGCCGGAGCCCTTAGCGGGGCGCAGCCGGCTATCAGGAGTAGCGGGGCCGGCGTCAGTCGCCGCTGACCCGCCCTTCCTCGTCCTTGATCCCCGCCTTGGTCCGGCGATTTCTTGCTGCCTGGATGATGTCCTCGATCTCGAAGGTCAGCTTGATCCCCTCGCCCGTCTTACCATTGTCCTCGGCAGGATGGTCGAGAAACAGCGCCTTGGCACGCGCCGCCAGTTCGAGCGCCGCTGCGTGCCGCTCGTCACCCAGCTTGTGGCGAACGATATCCAGCGCTCTGCGCAGTATTTCAAACTCGGTGTCGATGTTACGCTCGGGAAACATCGGATCGACAAACGTCGGTGCGCCGCCCGCCAGCGAAGCCAGCATATCGTAGATCTCGCTCAACGACGCCGGAATATCACAATAGGGGTCGGGGTTAGTATAGGAGCTTCTGAAAATCTCGGTCATCGCTTCGCCTCCGGTCGAGGGACAATAAGACGATTAACCGAGCCGAACATCGATCGCCACAGCACCGCGCTTCTCAGCGCTGGGAAATCCTTGGTGCACCCGACTGGATTCGAACCAGTGGCCTGTCGCTTAGGAGGCGACCGCTCTATCCTGCTGAGCTACGGGTGCGTCGCACGGCGTTTAGTCGCACCGTCGGCGACCGACAATCCCGAACCCCTCCACGCCCCGCGACCAGCCGCGCGATTCAATTCTGCGCGCTGGGGGGTACCACGGGGAACGGCAGCGGGGCGATCGCGACGCCTTCGTCGACCAAAGCGCGCGCCTCGGCGAGCGTTGCCTGGCCGTGGATCGGCGCGACCTTTTCCTCGCCCAGATGCATCGCGCGCGCGCGATCGGGGAAGGATCGGCCGACCCAGGCCGATTGCTCGAGCATTTTTGCCTGCGCCGCAGCGACGGTAGCGATTGCCGCCTTGATCGCTTCCGGGGTCGGCGCATCGCCAGCGGGTTTGGGCGGCGGCGCCACGGCGCGATTGCCCTTGGCGCCGATGTTGGGCGCCATCAGCGCCTTCTGGATGTCGGTATCGCCGCAGATCGGGCAGGCGATCAGCCCCCGTTCGCGCTGGTCGGCATAGGCGGCCGAGCTGCCGAACCAAGCCTCGAACACATGTGCCGCGGGGCAGCGAAGGTCGAAGACGATCATGGCGCCAGCGCCACCTTCGGGATCGGCCGGCGATGGCGCAGCGCGGCGACCTCGGCGCGGACGGCGGCGACCCGGGCGGGATCGATCTCGGCAAAGTCCAGCCCCGGCGTATCGCCCATGTCGAGCAGCACCTCGCCCCAGGGGTCGATCACCAGTGAATGGCCATAGGTCGCGCGGCCATCGGCGTGCTCGCCGCATTGCGCCGCCGCGACGACGAACGCCCCCGCCTCGATCGCACGCGCGCGCAGCAGCACGTGCCAATGCGCCGCCCCGGTCGGCCGCGTGAAGGCGGCGGGCACCGAGAACAACGTCGCGCCGGCGTCGCTAAGCGCGCGATAGAGATCGGGGAAGCGCAGGTCGTAGCAGATCGTCGGGCCGAGCCGACCCGCCGGGGTGTCAACCAGCACCGCGGCCTCGCCCGCGGCATAGGCCGCCGACTCGCGCCAGCGCTCGCCGCTGGGCAGGTCAACATCGAAGAGGTGCAGCTTGTCATAGCGCGCGCGGATGACGCCCTCGGGATCGATCACGAAGCCGCGATTGGCGTAGCGGCCGTCGTCGCGCAGGATCGCGAGCGATCCCAGATGCACCCATATCGCGTTGGCGCGCGCCGCCTCGCGCACCGCCGCGAGCACGCGATTCTCGCGCTCGGCAAACATGCTCGCCTTCGCGCGCTCGCGGTCGCGATCGAGCAGCCCGGACATTTCGGGCGTGAAGAGCATCGCCGCGCCCGCAGCGGCGGCGTCGCCCACCGCCGCCACCAGCGTCGCTGCATTGGCCGCAGGATCGATCCCCGCGGTCATCTGGAGCAGCGCGACCTTCACGCCCACGCGCTCACTTGGCGAGCAGCGAATCCAGGCCGCCCTCGCGGTCGAGCGCCGCCAGGTCGTCCGAACCGCCGATATGCTGCCCGTCGATGAACACCTGCGGCACCGTGGTACGGCCCTGCGCACGCTCGATCATCTCGGCGCGGCGCGGGCCGCCCATCGTGATGTCGTGTTCGGTGTAGCTGACGTCCTTGCCGTCGAGCAGCCGCTTGGCGCGCGTGCAATAGGGGCAGAACGCCTTGGTATAGATTTCGATCGTTGCCATACGCTTCACGTGTGGGGCGTGACGGCGGTTGTCAATCATCGGCCGGCCGCAGCACCCGCGCCCAGCACACGATCGTGACGCTCGCCGCACCCGCGCGCAGCAATCGCACGGTGCAGGCATCGGTGGTGGCGCCGCTGGTATAGACGTCGTCGATCAGCACCACCCGGCGTCCCGCGATCGTCTCGCGGCGTTCGGGCGGCACCGTGAACGCCCCCGCCATCGCCTTGGCGCGGGCACGGCGGTCAAGCCCCTTGAGCACCGGGGTTGGCCTTCGCCGCACCAGCGCATCAAGCGCCACCGGCACGCTTCGATCCCGTCCCAGCGCAACCGCAATCAACCCCGACTGGTTGAATCCCCGCGACCATAACCGCCGACGATGCAGCGGCACCGGCACCAACAGTTCCGTATCCTCGGGGAGCAGCCGCAGCATGAGCCGCGCGACGGTGTTGGCGCAACCGATCCGCCCGCCATATTTGAGCTTGAGCACCGTGCGCCGCGCGACCTCGCCATAGGCGACCGCCGCGCGCACCCCGCTATGCCGCGGCGGATCGACAAGGCACGCGCCGCACATCGCCCCCTCGCCGCGATCATGCTCGAACGGTGTCGCGCAACCGGCGCACCAGGGCGGGCCCAGGAAGCGGAGCGTATCCCAGCAATCGACGCAGAAGCGGTGATCGTCGGCGGTCACCGCGCCGCAGGCTGGGCAGCGCGGCGGCAGCGCGAGCGACGCGGCGCCGCTGAGCAGCCGCAAGGCGACGGTCGAGGCCGAGCGAAGCAGCATCGCACCCTTGTCGGCCGAGCCCCACGGGGGCACAAGCGCGGCGATGGCGACCACCGAACTTTTCGATCGCGCGCTGCGCCGCCGCCGCCGCGACCGCGCGCAGCCGGGCTATGCCGCACACGACTTTCTGCGCGCCGCGATGCTCGACGGGATCGCCGAGCGGCTCGACAGCGTGACGCGGCCGATGGTCGACATCCTCGACCTCGGCTGTTTCGACGGCGCGTTCGTGCCGCCGGGGTCGCGGGTGATCCGCGCCGATGCGGGGTTCGGCTTCGCGGCGGCAGCGCGCGGGGTGCAATGCGACGAAGACCGCCTGCCCTTTGCCGATGCAAGCTTCGATTGCGTGGTGAGCGCTGGCGTGCTCGACCAGGTGAACGACGTTCCCGGCGCGCTCGCGCTGGCACGACGGGTGCTCAAACCCGACGGCCTGTTCCTCGGCGCGTTCCTCGGCGCAGGATCGCTCGCTACGCTCAAGCCGGTGCTGCTCGCCGCCGAGCCCGATCGCGCGATCGCGCGGGTGCATCCGCAGATCGACGTCCGGTCGGCGGGCGACCTGATGATGCGCGCCGGCTTCGCGCTGCCGGTCGCCGATATCGAGACGCTGACTGTGCGCTATTCGGGGCTGGGGCGGCTGCTCGACGATCTGCGCGGCATGGCGGCGACCAACCTGCTGCGCGGCACCCCGCCACTGACCCGCGCGGCGCTGGCGGCGGCGGCCCAGGGCTTCGCCGCACGCGCCGATCCCGACGGGCGGACGCCCGAGCGCTTCCAGATCGTGTTCCTGACCGGTTGGGCACCCGATCCGTCGCAGCCCAAGCCCGCCAAGCGCGGGAGTGCGACGGCGTCGCTCGCGGCGGCGTTGAAGGAGGGTGGCTCCGCTTCCTAGCGCGCGAGGGGAGACGTCAGACCAAGGCTTCGAGCAGGCCGATCAGCGGCTTGTCCGCCGGCGGCATTTCCATGCGGTGCAACTCCAGCGGACGCACCCAGCGAAGCGTGCTGGCGTGTCGCGCCTCGGGCACGCCACGCCATTTGCGGCAGGCGTAAAGCAGCAGCAACAAATGCCGGTCGCCCAGCGGCTCGCTGGCGAACACCGCCGGCGCCAGACACGCCTGTTCGACGTCGATCCCCAGTTCTTCGTGCAATTCGCGGATCAGTGCCGCCTCGGGGGTCTCGCCGGGTTCGACCTTGCCGCCGGGAAATTCCCATAGCCCCGCCATCGATCCCCCCGGCGGCCGCTGCTGCACCAGCACGCGCCCCTCGAGATCGATCAGCGCGGCAGCGACCACCAGCAAGGGCAACACGGGAGCGGAAGAAACCGGTGCGAGCAATATTTTTACCTCTGCTGGCGTAAGGCGTACGCCACGGATCGAGAGCGGAACCTATGCGGCGATTTTTTTATGCGGCCAAGCGCCTCTTCGACGACCGCCGCGGTGCTACCGCGGTGGAATATGGGCTGATTCTCGCGCTGGTGTTCCTGGCGATCGTCGGTGCGATCGCGGGGGTTGCCGATGCGACGATCGGCATGTGGGACGGTGTGAGCACCGATGTCGAAGAAGTGACGACTGGCCGCACCGAATAGTTGCCGACACCGTCGGCGCTTAAACCATTTCTCAACCGTAGCCGCGCTATCCCCCCCAGGCTGGCCGGGGCTCCCCGAACAGCCGGGTTATTTTGAAGCTCTTATAGGATGGAGACCGGCATGAAGACGATTCGCAAGATTCTTTCGAACAACAAGGGCGCCACCGCCATTGAATACGGCCTGATCGCCGCACTGATCGCCGTCGCAGCGATCGCCGCAATGCAGGGCCTGGGCACCAGCCTGAACACGACTTTTAATGCGGTTTCAGCCGAAATGGGCGGCACCGGCGGCACCGGCGGCGGCACCGACGGCGGCACCTAATAACTTTAGCAACTTAGCGAGAGCGGCCGGAATATCCCGGCCGCTCTTTTTACCCCCGCCCCATCTTCAAAAACTTCTCACGCCGCGCCTTGCGCAGCGCCTCGGGCGTCTTGCCCTCGAGCTGACCCAACTCCTTCTCGATGGCATCGCCCAGCGACACGATCGCCGCGCCCGGATCACGGTGCGCGCCGCCCAGCGGCTCCGGAATCACCCGGTCGATCACGCCCAGCGCCATCAGATCCTGCGCAGTGACCTTCATCGCCTCCGCCGCATCCGCCGCGCGATCGGCGGTGCGCCACAGGATCGATGCGCAGCCCTCGGGTGAAATCACCGAATACACCGCATGCTCGAACATCAGCACGGTATTGCCCGTCGCCAACGCCACCGCGCCGCCCGATCCGCCCTCGCCGACGATTGCCGACACCACCGGCACGCCCAGGTTCAGCAGCTGCTCGGTCGAGCGCGCGATCGCCTCGGCCTGGCCGCGCTCCTCGGCCTGCACGCCGGGGAACGCGCCCGAGGTGTCGACCAGCGTCACCACCGGCAGCCCGAATCGGTCGGCCAGCTGCATCAGCCGGATCGCCTTGCGATAGCCCTCGGGCTTGCCCATGCCGAAATTGTGGCGCAGCCGGCTGGCGGTGTCGTCACCCTTTTCGTGGCCGAGCACCATCACGCGCTGCCCGCGGAACTTGCCGAAGCCGCCGATGATCGCCTGATCGTCGGCAAAGGCGCGGTCGCCGCCCAGCGGCATGAAATCGTCGATCAGCGCAGCGACATAATGCTTGAAATGTGGCCGCTCGGGGTGGCGCGCGACCTGGGTCTTCTGCCACGGGGTCAGCCGCGCATAGGTCTCGCGCAGCATCCGGTCGGACTTGACCTGGATGCGCTTGACCTCGGCATCGATGTCGAGCTCGCCGCCCGCCGCGGTTTCGCGCAATTCGTCGATCCTGCCCTGCAGTTCGGCGATCGGTTTTTCGAAGTCTAGGAAGCTTGCCATGTGGCCGCTGCGGTTACGTGCGCCGCGCCGCCGCGTCAACGAGCGGATGGCGTTCGTTGACCAGCGCGACCAGCCGGCTGGCGTCGACATGGGTGTAGATTTCGGTGGTCGCGATGTCGGCATGCCCCAGCATCGCCTGCAGCGCGCGCAGATCGGCGCCGCCCGACAGCAGATGCGTCGCGAAGGCGTGGCGCAGCACGTGCGGGCTCACCCGATCGGGCGGGATACCCGCCTCGGCCGCCAGCGCCTTGAGCAACTGGTACAAGCGGATCCGCGTCAGATGCCCGGTGCGCGAGGGGAACAGGAACGCGCGATCGGCGGGCACCTGCGCGCGCCACACCGCCACCGCGGCGCGCGCGCGATCCGAGATCGGCACCATCCGTTCACGCCCGCCCTTGCCCTTGAGGATGCACCAGGGCCGATCGGGCGAGATCGCGCCGCGCGCCAGCGACACGAGTTCGGTCGCGCGCAGCCCAGACCCATAGAGCAGCTCGACCAAGGCCGACAGCCGCAGGTCGTTGGGGTCGGCGGGCACCCGCGCGATCCGGTCGGCGATCGCGGCGAACAGCCGGTCGACATCGGCGATCGACAGCGTCTTGGGCAAGGATCGCGCAGGCCCGGGGCGCGGCAGCGCTTCCGACGGATCATCGGTGCGGAAGCCCTCGTCGGCCAGGAAGCCGAAGAACCGCCGCAGCGCCGCCGCCTTGCGCGCGACGCTGCTGCGCGCGAGCGGCATCCATTGCTCGGCAACCGACTGCAGCGCCGCGGCATCGGCGACCGCGAGCCCGCCGCGCAAATGCTCGGACGCCAGCCGCAGGTCGGTCTCATACGCCGCCAGCGTGTTGCGCGCCGCGCCGGCTTCGGCCGACATCATCTCGAGGAACCGCTCGATCAGCGCCCGATCCTCGCTCGGCGCGCGATCGGCGGCGTCGGTCAAGCGCGCGCGATCGCCTCGGCGGCGATCATCCGCGCTTCGCCCTCGAGCCCGACGGCGGTCAGCGCAGCGGTGATGTGGAACAGCGCGGCGGGCGACACCGCCGACCAATCGGTCGTCTGCATCCCCAGCGCCGCCAGCACCAGCACCGTCGCGGGCTGGCGATTACGCGCCGCCTGCGCGATCGCGCGGGTCCAGGCATTCTGGTCGCCGATCCGTACCTCGAACGATTGCGCCAGGTCCTCGACCGATTCCTCGGCGACACGCCCGGTGCCCGCCATGCCCGCAAAGAACAGCTGCGCCTTGCGCGCGGTCGCGCCGCCGCGATACGCCGAGACGGTGTTCGCCGAGACCGGCGCGCGCGCATCGGGATCGGAAAGCAGGATCATCGCCCAGGCATCCGATCCTTCGGGTGCCACGTCACGCCAGCGCGCCGCGGGCCGGTCGAGCCCCGCGCTCAGCATCGAGGCGACCAGCGAATCGGCGGCCTCGACCTGCTCGGCCGCGGGGACGATCCGTGTCGCCGCACGCGCGGTAAGGATGTGCCGCGCATGGCGAACGCGCGCGTCGGTCGGCTCGCTCCACAGCCGGCGCATCACCGCGATTCGCTCGCTGGCGGTACCCGCGGTATAGGCGGTGCGCAGGTCGCTCGCGATGCCGGCATCGGCGCTCGATGCCTCGTCCGACGCTTCGACCGCGCCCCACAGGTCGACCAATGCCGCGTTAGACAAAACCCCCCAGCTCGCCCCCAGTTCGGCGGCGCGCAGCCGCGTCTGCGGTGCCAGTGCGGGCGACAAAGCCTGCCATGATCGAACATGTGGTCCGACCGTCTGGATCAGCTCGTCGGGGATCGCGACCCCGGTCGCCATCGCCAGCCCGTAATGCCAGGCGGTGAGCTGCTGGACGTCGTCCCATTCGATCGTCACCGCGCGGCGGCCTTGCGCGCCCGCCCCCACCACCTTTTCGGCGAGCAGCAAATTGGTGCCGTTGGCGACGCGCGCGCGGCGCGCGGCGTCGATGATCTGCCCCGCACGCTTTGGCTCGCCCGCCAGCCCGGCGCACATCGCCTCGACCAGTTCCCAGCCCGCCTCGTTAGTGGTCGGCCGTGCAAAGGGTTCGAGCGGACACAAGCCCCCCGGATCGCCCGCCGCCAGCGCCGCCTGCATCGCGACCTGGTATAATTTAGGCGTGTAATTCTGGGTATCGACACCCTGGACGACGCTGCGCGCGCCCATCGCCTCGCCCATGCGAATCAGCAGCCACGCGCGCTCGGCAGCGAAGTCGGCACCGTTCACCCGCGCCGGCGTGTCGAGCTGCGACAACAGCATCCGCCGTAGCGCGATCGACAGCCAGCGCGACGCGATCGGCGCTTCGATCCGCCGCATCAAGCCTTCGAGATACACGCCATCGGCATCGCCGAACGCATCGGGCGCGAGCCCGCCATTCTCCATCCCGATCCGCCCCACCCGCGCGGTCGAGCGGCGTGCATATACCGGCAGCTCATATTCGAGCAGCTCGGCGGCGGTCAGCGGCGTCGGGGTTGGCGTGGGGGTCGGCGACGGCGTCGGCGTCGGGCTGGGGGTCGGCCCCGGCAGCGGCTGGACCATCGGCGGCGGCACCGCGCCGGTCGGACGCGGTCCAGGGGCGGGCGTCGGTGCCGGCGCTACCGGATCGCCGAACCCCGGCGGCAGCAGCGATTCGGGCGCGTCACGATCCTGCGCGGAGAGGACGCCCCCCGCGAGCAGCACCGCCAGCGCGCCAGCGGCGACGCTAGTTCGAGAGATTTTCAAGCGGCACCACCTTTTCGACCGTGACCGGCGCCTTAGTGGCGTCGCGACCCGACAGGTAGAACAGCCCGCCGACCAGCAGGACGATGACGACGACGAGAATCACAAGCGAACGGGACATGCGGGGGTTCGAAACCTTCGTTGGGCGACTGCTTTGGTGAGTAGCAAGCGCGCCTGGGCAAATAGCACGCGCCGCCTTTTGCCCGACACGCCCCCTGGCTGTATAGCCCCGGCGACCATGCTGCAAACCCATCCCCCCGCATCCGCGACGAATGACCGCGCCATCGTCCTTGTCGGGCTGATGGGGGCGGGCAAATCGACCGTCGGCCGCCGGCTCGCCGCGCGGTTGCACCTGCCCTTCGTCGATGCCGATACCGAGATCGAGGTTGCCGCGGGCATGTCGGTGAGCGACATTTTCGAACGCTTCGGCGAAGCGCATTTCCGCGACGGCGAGCGCCGGGTGATCGCGCGGCTGATCGACGGCACGCGCAAGGTGATCGCCACCGGCGGCGGCGCCTTCGTCAATCCCGAGACGCGCGCGCTGATCCTCGACCAGGCGCTGGCGATCTGGCTCGACGCCGAGCCGCAAGTGCTCGCCGAGCGCGTCCGCCGCCGCGACACCCGCCCGTTGCTGCGCGGGCGCGATCCGTACGCGGTACTCGCCGAACTGGCGGCGGTGCGAAACCCGTTTTACGCGCTCGCGCCGCTGCGGATCACCAGCTACGACGCGCCGCACGAAACCACGGTGAATGCGATATTGGAGGCCATCGGGCGATGACGACGATCAAGGTGGCGCTGGCCGAACGCGGATACGACGTGCGGATCGAGGCGGGGCTGCTCGCGCGTGCGGGCGAAGCGCTCGCGCCGCTGGCACGCGGCCGCGCTATGGCGATCGTCACCGACGAGAATCTTGCCCCCCATCTCGCAACCTTGCGCGCCAGCCTCGACGCCGCAGGGATTGCCAGCCACCCGATCATCCTGCCGCCGGGCGAGGGCACCAAGAGCTGGGCGATGCTCGCCGAGCTGACCGACCAATTGCTCGCGCTCGGCGTCGAGCGGTCGGATCATGTCATTGCGCTGGGCGGCGGCGTGATTGGCGACCTCGTGGGCTTTGCCTGCGCGATCCTCAAGCGCGGCTGCCAGTTCGTGCAGATCCCCACCTCCTTGCTCGCGCAGGTCGATTCGTCGGTCGGCGGCAAGACCGCGATCAACACGCCGGCGGGCAAGAATTTGGTCGGCGCGTTCCACCAGCCCGCCCTGGTGCTGATCGACCCCACCGTGCTCGACACGCTGCCGCCGCGCCAGGTGCGTGCGGGCTATGCCGAGATCGTCAAATACGGCCTGATCGACGATGCCGATTTCTTCGCCTGGTGCGAGGCGAACGGCGCGGCGCTGATCGCCGGCGATCCCGAAGCGCGGCTCCACGCGATCGCCCACGCGGTCGCCGCCAAGGCGCGGATCGTCGCCGAGGATGAGCGCGAGACCACCGGCAAGCGCGCGCTGCTCAACCTCGGCCACACCTTCGGCCACGCGCTCGAGGCCGAAACGGGCTTTTCCGACCGGCTGCTCCACGGCGAAGGCGTCGCGGCGGGCATGGCGCTCGCCTTCGGCTTTTCCGCCGCGCACGGCATCGCGCCACAAGCCGATGCCGACCGGGTAGCCGCGCACCTGCGCGCGGTAGGCCTGCCCGACGGCCTTGGCAGCGCGCAGGTCGATGCCGATGGCGCGCGGCTGGTCGACCATATGGCGCACGACAAGAAGATGGCGGGCGGCACCCTCCCCTTCCTGCTCGCGCGCGGAATCGGCCAAACCTATCTCGACCGGAACGTGGACCTGACCGACGTCGCCACCTTCCTCGACGCCCAGCGCGTCCCCGCCTGATGCCCCGCGGCGTCGCCAAGCGCGACCTGCCGACCAAGACCTGTTCGGTCTGCCAACGCCCCTTCGCCTGGCGCAAGAAGTGGGAGCGCGATTGGGAGAATGTCGTGTATTGTTCGGACAAGTGCCGGGGGGTGGGGAAGAAGCAGGCATCGGCGGCGAAGCCAGACCGCGGCGATGCGTAAGATGGCCGCCAAGCCCCTCGTAATCGCGCGCAGGGGCTCGACCGGTCTGGCCATCAGCTTCGCGCTGCTCCTGCTGGCCGGATGCGACCGCAATCGCGGGCAGCCGCCACGCGCCAATGACGCCATCGTCATCGAACCACAGCCATCGATCCTCGCCGTCCCGGTCGAAGCCGAACTCGGCAATCTCGCGCGACTGATCGAAGGCGAAGTGCCGGCGCAGCTTTGGCGGATCGACAAGCCCGGCCAGACCTGCGTCGCCAGCAAACGCGTCGACCTGGGGATCGCCACCGTCAAGACCCCGACGATCAAATGCCGCATCGTCGGATCGGTCACGCGCGGCCGGGTCGCGCTCGCCGGCAAGGGCGAGGATATCGAGATCACGATACCCTTGCGTGCCGTCGTGAGCGCCGTGGATGTCGGCGGGGTGCTCAAGCGCGAGACCGCTACCGCCGACGCCATCGTCACCGCGCGCATGCGGATAACCTTCGCCCGAGATTGGACGCCGCGCGCCACGATGCGCATCGCCTATGACTGGACCGACACGCCGCATATCGAGTTTCTGGGCCAGCGCATCGACTTTACCGCGCAGGCAGAGCGCCAGCTCGCGCCGATCTTGGCGCGGCTCGAGCGCAACCTGCCCGCCGAGTTGGGCAAGATGGGATTGCGCGACGCTATTGCCGGCGCCTGGACCGCCGCCTTCACCACCATCTCGCTCAACCGCGAAAATCCGGCGGCGTGGATGCGGATCGCGCCGCGCGAATTACGCTATGGCGGCTATACGATCGCCGACGGCCGATTGCGGCTGAACCTGGGCCTGCGCGCGATCACCGAGACGCATATCGGCAACCGCCCGCCGCCCCCCGAACCAACCCCGCTGCCGCCGATGCAGCCGGTTGCCACGCCCGTCGGTCGGCTTGCCTTCTTCATTCCGGTAATTGCCGACTATCGCGTGCTCGAACCCGTGCTCATGAAAGCGCTGCGTCGGCGATCCGCCCGACCGTTCGACATTCCAGGGCTGGACCCGGTGCGCGCTCGGTTCGAAAAGGTCGAGATATACGGGACGACCAATGGACGAATCGCGGTCGGCTTGACCTTCACCGCGCTCGAAGCGGGCGACACCAAGCCCACCCACGGCACCGTCTGGATGACCGGAAAGCCCGTCACGCGCCCCGATTCGCGCGCGATCGGCTTCGAAGACTTCGCGGTCAGCGGCACCACCGACATGACCGGCGGCGATCTGATACTCGACCTGGTCAACGCGCCCGGCGTGGCGCCGATGATCGCGGGCCTGCTGGCGCAGAATTTCGAGCGTGATTACGCCAAATTGATCGGCAAGGTCGATCGCGCGATCGCCAACCAGCGACAGGACCGCGTCATCATCCGCGCCGATCTCGAACGAACGCGTACCGGGCAACTGCAGGCGGCCGGCCAGGGGCTGTACCTGCCGGTCTGGGCCGAGGGCACCGCCTCGATCACCGTGACGCCCTAGGCTTGGGCGGGCGCCCTACCCCCGCACCCCATGCCACCCCAGCCACAACCACCCGACGATCAGCAACGTCCCCCCGATCGGCGTCACCGCGCCCAGCCAACGCGGTGCGCCCAACGCCATCGCGTAGAGCGTGCCCGCGAACACCAGCCCGCCGGCCAGGAACAGCCACGCCGGCACCCGCGCGCCGAGCTGGAGCACCGCCACCGCCGCCACCGCATGGACCAGTTGGTACATGCCCCCGGTGCGCAGCCATTCGGCGGCCTGCGCCTGCGCGCCGTGCGCGCCGAACGCGCCCGCCGCCACTGCCATCGCGCCCGAAAGCCCCGCCAGCACCACGATCATGTTCATCCCGCTTCCTCCGCCTGCCGCTGCTGGCGCGCCTGCGAGAACATCTCGTCGCGCCCGGCATAGATG
Source organism: Sphingomonas sp. S1-29 (assembly GCF_026167545.1). NCBI lineage: Bacteria > Pseudomonadati > Pseudomonadota > Alphaproteobacteria > Sphingomonadales > Sphingomonadaceae > Sphingomonas > Sphingomonas sp. S1-29. Next base: position 1,479,967 of record NZ_CP110678.1, read on the forward strand.
CTGCCGCTGTCGGCCTGCAGCTTCAGCCGCGCCTCGTCGAGCCGGCGATATTCATCCTCGGTCCGCTCGACCTCACCCTCGTCGACGCCGACGCACGCCATCGCCAGCCGTGCCATCGCGATCGCCGATTCATAGACTTCGCGCACCGTCGCCTCGACCGGCGCGCCCGCCAGCCGCATCACCGCGCGGCGATCGACTACGCGCAGGAATTGCGAGGGCTGCGGGAAGGCCTGTTTGATCGCGGTCAGCGCCTCGGTATCGAGCTGGTCGCCGTCGAGGCAGAACATCAGCAGCTCGGCATCGGCGGCGCCCGCCAGCCGCAACAGGTCGATGCGGGTGCCGTCGCCATAATAGACCTTCATGCCGAAATCGCGCGCGACCTCGATCGTTTCGGGATCGGTGTCGATGATCGTCACCGACAGCCCCTGGCCGATCAGCATCTGCGCCACCGTCTGGCCGAAACGACCATAGCCGACCACCACCGCGCTGGCGCCATCGTGGCGCGGCGGATCGAGCGCCGAGCCGTCGCCCGCGGCGGGCTCGGCACGGAAGCGCTTGGTGAACATCATCAGGAATGGCGTGGTCGCCATCGACAGCGTGATGATCGCGCCGAACACGCTCGCCGCCTCGGGCGCGATCAGCAACGCCGCCTGCGCCTGCGCGAACAGCACGAAGCCGAACTCGCCGCCTTGGCTGAGCAGCATGCCCAGCGCCAGCGCGGGCCGCCACGGCATCCTGAACAACAACGCAAGGCCAAAGATCACCGCGCCCTTGGTCACGATCAGCGCCAGCGCCATGCCGAACACGAAGAGCGGCCGCTCGGCGATCGCGCTCAAGTCGAGCAGCATGCCGACCGCGAGGAAGAACAATCCGAGCAGGATCGAGCGGAACGGCTCGACATCGGCCTCGAGCTCGTGGCGATACGGGCTGTCGGCCAGCATCACCCCGGCGACGAACGCGCCGAGCGCCATCGACAGCCCCAGCGCCTGCATGATCGCCGCCGCTGCGATGACGGTGAACAGCCCGGCGAACACGAACATCTCGCGCTCGCCCAGATTGCCGATCAATGTGAACAACGGGCGCAGGATGAAGCGGCCGGCGAGGATCAGGCCGATGACGGCGAGCACGGTGTTGACCGCGAGCAGCCAGCCCGGCGGGCCGGCGGCATCGGCGGGGTTGCGCGACATCGCCGCGACGATGGTGATCAGCGGGACGATCGACAAATCCTGCAGCAGCAGGATCGAAAAGGCGCGCTCGCCGAAGGGTGTCTTCAACCGCCCCGCCGATTGTAGCATCGGCAGCACCTGCGCGGTCGAGGACAAAGCGAGCGGCAGCCCGAGCGCGAACGCCGCGGCGAGCGAGAACCCCGCCCCGCCCCAGATCACCGCGCTCACTGCCAGCCCGCACAGTACGACCTGCAACAGCCCGAGGCCGAAAATGTCGTGCCGCAGCCGCCACAGCCGCTGCGGGCTGAGCTCGAGCCCGACGAGGAACAGCAGCAGCGTGATCCCGAGCTCGGCGAACCCCAGCTTGCTCTCGGCATCGCCGACCAGCCCAAGCACTTGCGGCCCGACCACCGCGCCCGCGACCAGATAGCCGAGCGTCGCACCCAGCCCCAGCTTGCGGAACAGCAGGACGAAGACCAAAGCCGCGCCGAGCAGCGGCGCGAATTCGCGAACGAAGCTCAGTTCGCCATGCGCTTCCATCAGCCGGCGAATTCGCGCCGGTGGGTCGCCGCTTGCGCCGCGGCTTCGGCCGCCGCTTCGAACGCCAGCCGGATCGAGGCGTGGCGCGCGCTATGCGGCAGCGCGGGGGTGAACAATTCGAGCCGCGGCCAATCGGGCGGTGTTTCGCCCCCAGCCAGCCATGCCGCGAGCGCATCGCTGGCGGCGGCGATCTCCTCGGGCGTCCGGCCGATAACGTGTTCGGCAAGCAGCGCGCTCGATGCCTGGCCGAGCGCGCAGGCGCGCACCAGCATGCCGAGCGCGCCGACGCGGCCCTCCTCGTCGAGATTGACGTCGATCGTCACCCGGCTGCCGCAGATCGGCGAGCGCTTCTCGACGCTCGCCATCGGCGAATCGAGCCGCTGCTGGAACGGCACGGTCGCGGCGAGCCGCAGGATGTCGGTGTTGTAGAGCGTGGTCACCGCATCGATGTAGGCGACGGCAAGGCTTTGCGCGAGAGGGCGTTTATTTCTTGCGCGGGGCGTCTTCGAGGAAGGGGAACACCGGCTCGCCGCGGCGGCGGCGATCGACGAACTCGGCGATGCTCGCGCTGGTGGCGTTGAGCAGCGGATAGGTCCGCGCACTCTTGATCCAGTCGGGGCGCCGCGCCGGGCCGCCATTGACGGTATCGAGCACCAGCACGACCAGGATGAACGCCAGGCTGACCAGGATCACCGCCTTGAGCATCCCGAACCCGAACCCCAGCGCGCGATCGACCGGTCCCAGCACCGAGGTGCGCGTTCGCTTGCCGACCGCGTTGGCGATTAGCTTGCCTCCCAGATAGGTCACCCCGAACAGGATCGACAGCGCCAGCACCGCCGCGCCCGAACTGGTGCCGACCCAATCGACCATCATCACCGACAGCGGCGTGTGGAACAGCCGCACGACGAACGCGACCAGCAACCAGGTGAGCAGCGACAGCACCTCGGTGACGAAGCCGCGCATCGCGCCGAGCACCGCTGCGCTACCGACGGCGAGCAGGACGACGATATCGAGGGCGGTCAGGTCCATGGCGCGCGTTCCAAATTGCTCCCGCGCCGCTAGCCGCGCGCCAGCATATGGTCAACGAACGCGCCCAAGTTCTTGAACCCGGCCAGCTTCATCGTGCCCGGCTCGGCGGCTTGCGCGCTGGGCAGCAGCGCGCTGGCGAAGCCCAATTTGGCGGCTTCCTTCAGCCGCAGATTGGCGTGCGCGACGGGGCGGATCTCGCCCGACAGCGCGATTTCGCCGAACCCCACCGAATCGACGGGCACCGCGCGTTCGGACAACGCCGACACCAACGCTGCCGCCACCGCCAAGTCGGCCGCGGGGTCCTGCACGCGATAGCCGCCGGCGATGTTGAGATACACTTCGCAGGTCGAAAAGCTGAGCCCGCAGCGCGCCTCGAGCACCGCGAGGATCATCGCCAGCCGCCCCGAATCCCAGCCGACCACCGCGCGCCGCGGGGTCGCGCCGCTGGCGAGCCGGACGATCAGCGCCTGCACCTCGACCAGCACCGGGCGCGTTCCCTCGAGCGCGGGGAACACCACGGTGCCGGTGACGCTTTCGTCGCGCGAGGTGAGGAACAGCGACGAGGGGTTGGCGATCTCGCTCAGCCCCTGCGTCTCCATCGAGAACACCCCGATCTCGTCGGTGCCGCCGAAGCGGTTCTTGATCGCGCGCAGGATGCGATATTGGTGGCTGCGCTCGCCCTCGAACGCCAGCACGGTATCGACCATATGCTCCATCACCCGCGGGCCGGCCAGGCTGCCGTCCTTGGTGACATGGCCGACCAGCACCACCGCCGTCCCGCGTTCCTTGGCGAAGCGGATCAGCTCGCCCGCCGACGCGCGCACCTGGCTGACGGTGCCCGCCGCGCCCTCGATCAGGTCCGAGTGCATCGTCTGGATCGAATCGATCACCAGCAGATCGGGCGCCGCCGCGCCGCCGAAGGTCGTGAGAATGTCACGCACCGAGGTCGCCGCCGCCAATTGCACCGGCGCGTTGCCGAGCCCCAACCGCCGCGCGCGCAGCCGCACCTGGTCGGCGGCCTCCTCGCCCGAGACATAGGCAACCGACTTGCCCGCGAGCGCGAGCTTGGCCGCCGCCTGAAGCAGCAGGGTCGACTTGCCGATCCCCGGATCGCCGCCGATCAGCGTCGCCGAGGATTCGACGAACCCGCCCCCCAGCGCACGATCGAGCTCGGCGATGCCGGTTGCCATACGCTCGGGGAGCGCGATTTCGCTGTCGAGCCCCGACAGCAGGATCGGCCGCCCGCCGCCTTGCAGATTATGTCGCGCCGAAAACGCCGTGACGACCGCGCCGGCATCCTCGACCAGCGTGTTCCATTCGCCGCAATCGGCGCATTGCCCCGCCCATTTCGACGTCGCCGATCCGCACGCCTGGCAGACATATTTCTTCTGGGGTTTGGCCATGGGGAAGCGGTAGCGCGAGAGGAACGAAAAGGGAATACCGCCCCCAAGACATCAGTTACCCCAACAGCCGTCACCCCAGCGAAAGCTGGGGTCTCCTCGCGGCAGTCGGTGCGCTCGCCAACCGGGAGACCCCAGCTTTCGCTGGGGTGACGGAAGGGTGTCCAAGGATCACCCCCCGCTCAATTCGCTCCCGCGTTTGAGCACCTGATCGCCATCTTCCTGCGCGATCAGATACGCCGGATTATCGGTCGTCCCGTTCTTGACCACCTTTGATCCCTTCAGCGTCCGCTGCACCCGGCGATCGAAGCGTTCCTCGACCTTGCCGTGCGCCGAACCGCTGCCCCAATTCCACTTCACCTTCTGGCCCTTGCGAAATGCATTCGACATCGACGGCTCCCGATCTGGATGACGATGCAAAACCCGCGATCGGCGATGATCGTTCCGGTGGCAAACCGCGCTCGGTACGGCTAGATGCCCGGCGATGCATGCTTCCAATCTTCGCGTGGCGCTGTTCAGCGGCAACTATAATTATGTCCGCGACGGCGCGAACCAGGCGCTCAACCTGTTGGCGGGGCATTTGCTGCGCGCGGGGGTGACGCTGCGCGTCTATTCGCCGACGGTGCCGCAGCCAGCGTTCGAGCCGACCGGCGAGCTGATCGGCGTCCCCGCGTTCGCCTTCCCGGGCCGCGGCGAATACCGGCTGGGGTTGGGGTTGCCCAAGGCGATCCGCCGCGACCTCGAGGCCTTCGCCCCCGACATCGTCCATGTCTCGGTGCCCGACATCACCGGCCACCGAGTCGTCAGCTGGGCACGCGAAAACGGCGTCCCTTCGCTCGCCTCGCTGCACACCCGGTTCGAAACCTATCCGCGCTATTACAAGGCCGCATTCCTCGAGCCGCTCGCGGTGAAACTGTCGAAGCGCTTCTACAACCGCGTCGATCATGTCGTGGTGCCAGGCGACGGCATGCGCGACCTGCTGCGCGAATGGGGGGTGACGACGCCGATCGACATCTGGTCGCGCGGGGTGAACCATGCGCGCTTCAATCCGGGGATGCGCAGCCTCGAATGGCGCCGCGGACTCGGCATCGCCGACGATGAGGTCGCGGTGAGCTTTCTCGGCCGGCTGGTGCTCGAAAAGGGGCTCGACATCTTCGCCGACGTGGTGCGCGAGCTCGAACGCCGCGGCGTGCGCCACCGCGTGCTGGTGATCGGCGAAGGCCCGGCACACGACTGGTTCGCCAAGCAGGTGCCGAGCGCGGTGTTCGCCGGCTTCCAGTCGGGCGACGATCTGGGCCGCGCGGTCGCGTCGATGGACGTGTTCTTCAATCCATCGGTCACCGAGACCTTCGGCAATGTGACGCTCGAGGCGATGGCGGCGGGCGTGCCGGTGGTGGCGGCGCGCGCGACCGGCGCGGTCGGGCTGGTCGATCCGGGGGTCACCGGCGCATTGGTCGAGCCGCGCGACGTCGGTGCCTATGCCGACGCGATCGAGCATTATTGCCGCGACGATGCCGCGCGCCGCACCGCGGGCGCGGCGGGCCATGCCAAGGCGCAGGGCTATCAATGGGATCGGATCAACCAGGTCGTGCTCGATGCGTATCTGGAAACGATCGCGGCGCGGGCGCGCTAGTCCCCCTCCCGCTTGCGGGAGGGGGGAAGAAGCCTCGCGCATCCCGGCGATCGCGCCTATCTGGCGGTGATGGCCGACCTTTTCGGGGACTCCGCTCCCCCGCCCCCTGCCCGCCCCGCCGCCGACGCACCACTCGCCGATCGCCTGCGCCCCGCCAATCTGGGCGAAGTCGTCGGCCAGGATCACCTCACCGGCCCCGAGGGGGCGATCGGGCGGATGGTGGCGGCCGGCAAGCTGTCATCGATCATCCTGTGGGGGCCGCCGGGCACCGGCAAGACCACGATCGCGCGGCTGCTCGCCGACGCGGTCGGGCTTCGCTACGCGCAGATTTCGGCGGTGTTCTCAGGGGTAGCCGATCTGAAGAAGGTCTTCGCCGAAGCGCGCGAACATGCCCGGATCGGCAAACGCACCTTATTATTTGTCGACGAGATCCACCGCTTCAATCGCGCGCAGCAGGATGGGTTCCTGCCCTATGTCGAGGACGGCACCGTCACCTTGGTGGGTGCGACGACCGAAAACCCGTCGTTCGAACTCAACGCCGCCTTGCTCAGCCGCGCGCAGGTGCTGATCCTCCACCGCCTCGACGCCGCCGCGCTCGACACCTTGCTCGCGCGCGCCGAGGCGATCGAAGACCGCAGCCTGCCGCTCGACGCAGACGCCCGCGCCGCGCTGGTCGCGAGCGCCGATGGCGATGGCCGCTTCCTGCTCAACCAGGCCGAGACCCTGTTCTCGATCGCGCTGGAGACCCCGCTCGACCCCGCCGGGCTGTCGGCACTGCTCCAGCGCCGCGTCGCGGTGTACGACAAGGATCGCGAGGGGCATTACAACCTCATCTCGGCGCTGCACAAATCGCTGCGCGGATCGGACCCGCAGGCATCGCTCTATTATCTCGCCCGGATGATCACCGCTGGCGAGGAGCCGCTCTACGTACTGCGCCGGCTGGTGCGTTTCGCCAGCGAAGATATCGGCCTCGCCGATCCGCAGGCGCTGGTGCAATGCCTCGCGGCCAAGGACGCCTATGATTTCCTCGGCAGTCCCGAGGGCGAGCTCGCGATCGCGCAGGCGTGCCTCTATTGCGCGACCGCCCCCAAATCGAACGCCGCGTACAAGGCGCAGAAGGCCGCGTGGCGCAGCGCGAAGGAAACCGGATCGCTGATGCCGCCGCAGAACATCCTGAATGCACCGACGAAGCTGATGAAGGACATCGGCTATGGCAAGGGCTATGCCTATGACCATGACGCCGAGGGCGGCTTTTCGGGAGCCAATTACTGGCCCGCCGAACTGCCCCCGCAACGCTTTTACGCGCCCACCGATCGCGGGTTCGAAAAGCGCGTGGCCGAACGCATGGCGTGGTGGGAGGAAGCAAGGAATGCGCGTGAAGGTTAGGACTACTCCCCCATCCCCGTTCGTGCTGAGCTTGTCGAAGCACGCCCCGCAGCCGCAACCCGCGCACCAGCTGAAGGTTCGGGCCGCCCTTCGACAAGCTCAGGGCGAACGGTGGTTGGCAGCGCTAGTACTAATGCTGGTCACCACCCCCGCCGCCGGCCAGCAAACCACCCCCGCCGCCCCCGCACCCTATGACCGCGCGATCGCCGCCGGCTACAAGGCCGCGATGCTCTGCAGCGGCATCTTCAACGCCGGCCGCAGCGAAGCGCAGATCGAGGTCGACGAGCTTGCGGGCATCTATCCGCAATATCAACCGCTGTTGCCCGAGCTTCCCGCCACCGTCGATCGTACCACCGGCGTCGTCAGCGTCACCTTCGACCCGCAACTCCCACCGCGCCGCGCGGTGTTCGCAAAGGGCCGCGGCTGTGTCGGCCAGCCGATCGGCGCGGTGCCGCCGCCGGTCGCCACCAGCTATTCTACCCCGCCCGGTCCCGCCCCGGCCAACCCCGCACGCTGGCCGCAAGGCGACGCGGGCATCGCCCCGCGCCCCTCGCGCGCCTTGGCGGCAACGGTCGATCGCGCCTTCACCGGCGGCTTCGGCGAAGGCGCCAAGACCGCGGGCGTGGTGATCGTCCGCGACGGCACGATCGTCGCCGAACGCTATGCCGATGGCTTCGGCCCGTTCGTGTCGAACCGCACCTGGTCGGTCGCCAAGAGCATTGCCGGCACGCTGGCAGGCATCGCGGTGCAGGACGGAGTGGCCAAGGTCGATCAACCCGCGCGGATCGCCGCATGGCGCGACGAGCAGGGCCCCAACGCGCGCCGCCAGATCACCCTCGACAACCTGCTTCGCATGGCGAGCGGGCTGCACAGCGCCACCGCGGGCAACCGTACCGACGCGATCTATTTCGGCGGCACCGCGGTGACCGAGGAGACCACCGGCTGGCCGGTCGAAGCCAAACCCGGCACCCGCTTCCGCTACGCCAACAACGACATCCTGCTGGCAGTCCTGTCGCTGCGCGAGGGCATGGGCGACGCGCGCTATGCAACCTTCCCCAACACCGCCTTGTTCGGCCCGCTGGGCATGACGCACACCGTCGCCGAACAGGACTGGCGCGGCAATTTCATCCTGTCGAGCCAGGTCTGGTCGACTGCACGCGACCTGGCGCGACTCGGCGAATTCTGGCGCGCCGACGGAGTCTGGCAGGGCAAGCGCCTGCTGCCCGAGGGCTGGATGCGCTACATGACCGCCCCGACCGGCCCGCAGCCCGCCACCGGCCCCGGCTATGGCGCGACGATGTGGCTGTTCGGCCCCGAACAGGGCCTCCCCGCCGGCAGCTACGCCGCGCAGGGCAATCGCGGCCAATATGTCATGGTGATCCCCTCGAAGCGGCTGGTCGTCGTCCGCCGCGGCGAGGACCCCGGCAACGCCCGGTTCGACATCGCCGGCTTCGCCAAGGCGGTGGCCGAGATGATCGACTGACTCCGCAGCGCTTCACCCGCTTCGCCGCGATCGACTGGTCGGGCGCCAGGGGCCATCGCCACCGCGGCATCGCGGTGGGCTTGTGCGAAGCCGGCAGCGCCGCGCCGGTGCTGGTGCGCCCGCCCGGCGGCATCTGGTCGCGCGCGGGCGTGCTAGACTGGTTGCGCGACCAGGCCGCGAGCGACACGCTGATCGGCTTCGATTTCAGCTTCGCCCCGCCCTGGATCGAACGCGGCGCCTATCTCCCCGGCCTCCCCGCCCCCGACAGCGCGCGCGCATTCTGGCGCTGGATCGACGCCGCGTGCGACGACGCCGACCTCGGCGCGGCGAGCTTCCTCGAACGTCATCGCGGCAGCCATTTCTATCTGGGTGCCGCCGACGGCCCCAAGGCGGGCTTCCTGCATTTCCGCCGCTGCGAGGCGCGCTACAACGCCAATGGCGGCGGCAAGCCCTCGACGGTGTACGACGCGATCGGCGCGGCGCAGGTCGCCAAGGCAAGCTTCGCGGGCATGCGGCTGCTGCACCATCTGGGCGAACAATTGCCGGTATGGCCCTTCGACCCAGCGCCGCGCACCGGCGGCTGCGTCGTCGAAATCTACACCACGATCGCCGCGCGCGCGGCGGGACTGCGCAAGGGCCTGAGCAAGCTGCGCGACCGCGACGCGCTCGACGCAGCGCTCGCGGCATTCGGATCGCACCCCCACGATCCCGCGACCTTTACGCAGGAGCGCGCCTCACCGATCGCGATCTACGACGATCACGCCACCGACGCGCTGCTGACCGCCGCCTGGCTGCGCGCCAACGCCCACCGCACCGAACTTTGGTCCCCCGCCCCGCTGACCCGCCATATCGCGCAAACCGAAGGCTGGACCTTCGGCGTTACCTGATACATTAGCTGCCATGTGCCGGTTTAGCTCAGTTGGTAGAGCGCCAGTTTTGTAAACTGGATGTCGCGGGTTCGATTCCTGCAACCGGCACCAAAATCCCCGCAGAAAACCTAGAGTTTTGCCCCTTCCCCGTCAATCCGGAAACGAACCCCTAGCCGATTCGGGGGTTAGATCGGGGGTTAGGGAGTTGGCCAAGGTTGGCCGTGGGGTTCACCAGTTCTAACCCGAGATAGACATATCTATGCACCAGCTTCTGGCGGCTCGGGGCTGAGGGCCGATTGAACCGTGTAGCTTTCCGAACTTACCGCATTAGTCTCAGGCGATGCACCGCCCCCGACCAGCCGATTACAATCTTCCGCCAAGCTATGACTGGCGCGCGAACAAGGGCAGAATACAAAGCAGGGAATCTGCCGTTGGCTGCATCGGGGCCGCTGCGGGATGGGGCGGCGGCTGCGCAATGGGGGTGTTGATTTTAAACAACCTCAACGAGCAGATCGGCGGCTGGACATGGGTGCTTGCGCCCATGGTTTTCTTCGTTGCACTCGCGGGCAGTGGGTATTTCACTCAGTCTCTCGTGAAACCTCTGTTCCTCACCATTCAAGACGAGAATGGTAAAAAATATGGGAAGGACCTAGAGGCTTTCGAATATCATTCGTTAGAGACTGGGGTCGGCTTCTGGAAGCCAATGAAAGGAATTGCGTTCGAGCGAGCGGTGATGAAGTTGTTCATTTCTCGCGGTTGTAAGGCCCAAATGACTAAAACGACTGGAGACGGCGGAGTTGATCTAAGACTCTCAATCGCGGGAAATTCATACTGGTGCCAATGCAAAGGACACGCGAAACCCATAGGAGTAGCTCCTATCCGGGAGATAGCCGGTGTTTGCAGCAAAGGAGCCAACCGCCCTATGGTTATTTCCACTAACGGATATACTAGACCAGCAATCGAAGCTGCCCGCGAACTAGGTGTTATACTCCTAGATACCAACGATCTTGTCAGGATAGCGAGGTTGGATAACATAAACGCATTATAGGGCTTCGGCTTATCAGCGCAAAAATATTGCGTATCCAGCCGCTGCCGCAAAAGCGATCGATGGAGCGCGCCAAACCAACACCGCTACAAGTCCCATAGCAGGGCGCTTTTGACGCTCAAAAGATCGAACGATCGCGGGGAGGTCCGCTCGTTCACGGGATGGGGTCAAGTTCGCTTTTTGCATGACACTGTCATCATACCCTGTGCGTTTTGTGCGCGAGAACAAAAAGTGATCGCGAGGGCGTGACTTATGGGCGGCAATATGTATCGTCCGGCTAAATACCCCTATGAAAAATATCCTTCGCCTGCTGACTAACACAGCCACACGACGCGTCGTATCGTTCGCGATTACCGCCCTACTCGCCGCCACGATCGGCATTACGCTCGATGCCGAAACCGTCGCGGTCGTGCTCCTAATCGTATCATCCTTGGGCTTAATCGCTGCGGGCGATAACGCCGGGGCGACGAACGCGCTGGATCAGTTCGAAAGCAAATAATGCCCGCCTCAACCACCTCCATGCATCTGCCGCAGGATATGCGCGATTTGCTGGTTCGCCTTGATACCAAGGTGGACAATATCACGACTCAACTTGAGCGGCTCAACCAGCGCGCCGATGGCCATGAGGCACGGATCGCAACGCTGGAAATTACAAGCGCCGCCCGCGAAACGCTGGTGCAGGCGCATCATGATACCATCAAGCGCGTAGTCGATCTGGAGCGATGGAAGACCGAAACGGTCTCCGAACTCAGAGGCGCAAAGACCGTGGGAAGTATGGTCAAAGGTCTCGCCTTCGCAATCGTCGCGTTTTTGACCTATGTTGGGTATGAGATCGCGGTCGCTCCGGCTGAAGTCAGAGCCCCTGCCGTGACGGTTCACCAGACCCGCTAAGCGGTTCCTTGGGCCGTCTTTATACTTACTTTGATATCAATGATTGATACCGGCGTAATTCTTGGACGATGACGAATGTCGGTTCCACACGCCGCATAAGCCGCGCTAAAACCAGTTTGACGATCCGCGCCGGGGTGATAGCCTAAATATCAGCGATCGGGTCGGTAGCTTGCGAGCGACTTTCTCCTTTTGGAGGGGAGCGTCAGTGGACCTAGCTAAAGCTACCAACCCGATCGTGCATCGCCTCTTTTGGTGAGAGGGCAATGGTAGCAACTTCAATCGCCCATCGGTTGGGCCGTATCCCCGTTGCTACCACTATAGATTGTGCGGAAAATTCCGGAGCCACAAGCCGGTAAATCCGCGCCAAGGCAGAATCGCGCCTCTTAGTCCCCCATCGATGCAATGAGTTGTGGCGCAAAGCGAGGACCAAGCTGGGCCACCGCGAAGTCAATAGGACGGCGTGCGGGGGGCATTTTTTTCGCGGATTTGCAGGTCCACTTGGACGCACCCCTGTATTGCATCCGCGATTCGCAAAGCTAGCTCATGCGCGGCACTGGCCCGCACCCTCTCATGATCCATGGTAATGCCGATCTGCGCCCATGCTGGCGCATCCAATATGGCGGCTTCGATTCGCTGAGTGTCCATGTCGCCATAGTAGGACAAAACGGGAACATGCGGCAAGGGTTAGGCCGTCAATCGCTAACTGAAGGCAACCACCCCGCATCGTTTATGATCCGGTGAACCGTCGTAGCGCCGACGCCGAACTGCTTGGCTAGAGCGCGCATAGATATCTTAGTCGTTTTGTAGACCGACCTGATTTCGTTCGCCTTTTGCATGGTAAGCTTAGCAGCGGTGGAATTTCTTATTTGGGTTTTGCGGTCAACCCATCGACAATTGCTTGGGCTATAACCAAGATCGTTGTCGATACGGTCTAGGGTAAGTTCATCGGTGTATCCGTTGGCTCTAGCCCACTGCTCGAAAGCAAGGGGATTTCTAATCCATTCCTCGCAGACTTTGATTCCCCTTCCTCCGTATCGATGGTAGTTTTTATGGTTAGGATCGGAGCATCGCTGCTTCATGCCTTTGTGAATGATGTAGGGACGCGAGAACTTTTTTGAGGATGTCTTTTGCATCCATTATTTATCAAAACTGTTCCCTGTCGATTCTTCAATAGAGGGGTTCGTCTCCCAATCCCTCTTCGACCAGTTCCTTCGCCGTCATCCCCTCACCCGTCGCCGGGGCGTTTTCGTCATCATCCTCACCGAACGGATTGATCATGCTGGAGGGGTCATCGATGGCGGTATCTTCCCCGTTAAAGATGCTCCCACCCGTGGGCGTTGCCGGTTCCTGATCATCAAAGATGCTCCCGGTGGCGGTAGGTGCCGCATCGGCGGTATCGGCTGATACGGGCGGTGCAGGGAAGTTAGTCCCCGCAATCCAATCGCGAATCCCGGTTAGCTCCATCTGCCAAGTTGGGTTGTCCTTCGCGTTGCGGATACCGCGCGTTAGAGCGCGCTCCCAATCTGCCGCGTTGCCCGTCCTCCCAAAATTCACCAGCCCGCGAAGCATCCCACGGTTCCCGAGGATCGCTGAAGCACCGATCGTCATGATACCGCCGATGATGCTGGCGACACCGGTCGAGCTAGTTAGGTTATCGCGGTTGTAGAAAATGTTGAGCGCCGCCGCCCCCTGCACGGTGTTGGCGATTGCCCCCGCGACATAGCTGTTGGACGAATTTGACGGGATCGATTTAGCAGCGGTAGCCAAGCGGGCAAGATCGTCCAAATCGGAGATCGTCCGCTGATCGAACATGACCGACCGTGCGCGAGGCCCCATCTTATTCCATTCGGTCGCGAAGGTGTTGATCGAGAATGTCGGGGTGTCGCCCTGCTTTGATGCCGGAGCCACGCCCAACTGACGCAAAACCGAACCCCGAACATCGGCGGCTTCGGCACGCGGAAGCTGACGCAAAACCGTCTGGAGTTCGTCCGCGTCCGTTCGCGCCATCTGAGTTAGTTTGTTGGCGACCTGTTGCGGGGAGTTGAAACCTGTCTCGCGCTTGCCGATCAGGTTTTCAACGATCCGCATCGACTGCGATCGACGCGCATAGAAACGATCTGCTTGACGGTAGGCCCGTGCGGCATCGCTCCGACCAGCATTGTGCAGGCCATCGGTAATGTCGCGCGAAAGGCTCGCCCACATTTGATTAGCTTCGCCGCGAGTCACGCCATCGACTGCATTAAGCTGGCGACCGTAGCGGGTTCGCATGTCGCGCAAACCGGCGGCGGTCCACTGCTGGGAAGCCACTTCATCGCGCAAACCCTGAAGGGCGGTGCGTGCGGTCTCAGTGCCGGGGCTCCGCGATAGATTACCGATCATGGTATCGAGCGACGCGACCGTGCGGTTCGGCGAAATCAGCGTGCCCCCACCAAGCTGATCGGCCTGTCGGTAAAGCCCATCGGCGATACCGCGCGATGTCTCGCGATAGCCCGCAATGGTGCCGGGGCGCTGCTGTAGCTGGCGCGCGCCTGCATCTACGATGTTGTCGGATACCGCGCCGGTGCGCGTTGCTAGCGTCTGGACGCCATCGGTCACATCGTCGCCGAAGCGGGTTAGGTTGCCATCTAGGGTAGCGAGACCGGGGAGCGTGTTCCGCAAACCCATTGCCATACGGCCCCTGATCGACTCGCCTGCACCATTGCCCGTCCGCCCGAAGTGGGCGATCGAAGGCTGGATGTTGGTCCCGAGGCTGTTGTTTACCCGTGCGGCTGCATCCGAAACCTCTTCAGCGCGTCCGTTGCGAGTAAGGCGACGAACGCCTGCCCCTGCCCCGCTGAAGATACCGCCGGTAACCCCGCCGAATGCGCCGCCGATCGCAGCCCCATCGAGACGATCGGTGACGCCACCTTCATCGCTGTTAAAGCCATAAACGGCTCCCGAAGAAATACCGGTCCCGATGCCGCGAACGATACCGCCGCCGCGAAGCATGTTGGGCAGCGCCCCGCCCAACGGTAGGGTTGCGAGACCGCCCGCGACCTGTCCCCCAATGTAATAGCCGGGATGCTGCTGGATAGCCGCCGTTTTCTCAGTGGTGCGTTCAGCCTTACCGCGAGCATAGGCATCGCTGAAGCTATCGCCGGGGGCCTGACCGAACAGATAATCGACCGCCTTACCGGCACCATACAGTTCATCGTCCGAGCCCCAACTGAAGGTATCGACGCCCCCGCGAAGCGCGGCCATTTCGCGAGAGATTTCGGGTAACGGCTCGACGGGGATTTTCTCGCCCTGAAGCTGAGAGACCACCTGAATCTGCGCGTTCGGGTTATCGCGACGGCGCGCAAGGTTTTCGTCCAAGCCACCTAGCTGGACGCCCTGTTGCGCCACCCAAGTGCGAATCTCTCCATCGGAAACGCCCGAGTTGAGCATCTGCACAAGCTGCGCCTGTATGATCTTAGCGCGATCAACCTGCCCCGCTGTCTGCGCCTGCATAGTCTGATCGCCGCTACCCATGACGCCACCAGCGGCGGCTGCGCCACCCTGCTGGGGCATTGGCTGCTGCGATGGCATGGGCGGCTGTTGCGCCATTGGCTGCTGCTGCTGCGCTGGAGGACTATAGGCCATCGGGGCTTGCTGCGGAGCCTGCTCGACGGGCGCGGGGTTGGGCTCCCAAAAGCTATCGCCGGGATCAACGCCAAACGGATTGTCGGCCATTGGAGCTTGCTGCGGTTGCCCCAAGGTTTCAGCTTGCGCCATCCCGCCGAGGGTTTCGCGACCGGCGTAGCCTTCAGTGTCCTGATCGGAAGGGACATGAAATATGGTATTCGGCTGAAATACCGGCGCGGGCATCCCGAGGGTCGCCTTCGCCCCGCGACCAATGCGATCAAAGAAATCCATTTATAGCCCCTCTGCAAGCGCAGCGATAGCGGTCTGAGAATAGCCCTGTGCGACCAAGAATCGACGCTGATACTTCAGCTTGTTTGCCACGATCTCGCGACGACGCTGGAGGTTGCGCATGATCTGTTCATCACTCATCGATGGCGAGATCGTGGTTGCTTCCCACGCCGCTTTCTCGGTGCCGGTCAAAGCCGCGCCGAAGATTTCATGACGCTCTTTGTTGTCGTTAGAGAAGTGGTTGGCCCACCAATCGCGCTGCCCCGGCGTCCCGAAACGGTCGCCGACTACGCCTTGGATTAGGTTTTCTGCGCTTCCCGCCACATTGCCGCCGAACCCCGGCTTGAACGATTTTTCGGCGCGATCGAACCCCAGATAGACATTTCGGGCGTCCATGAACTTGTCGGCCCATTTCGCCGGAACCGGCTTACCGCCGTCCGTGGCGCTGCTACCTCTTGCGGGCTTGGGAACGCCGCGCTGCAATAGCTGGGGGGTTGGTCTGGTTTGCCGCTGTCCCTGCACCTGCGAATTGCGCGTGACCTTTTGGACATAGGCCTGCGTCTCAGCGGGGAGATATTGCGTCCATGAACCGCCAGAGCGAGCCGCACGCGCCATCGCTCGATCCACGCCAGCGGGACCGGCATTATATGCCGCGACCGCCTTGGGGATATCTCCCCCAAAGCGCTTCACCATGCTGTCATAGTAGTGGCGACCAAGCGCCTCATTATAGGCGGGATCGGTGCGATATCGCTGTTCATCCCACGCGATACCCATCTGCCCCGCGACTTCGCGAGCCGTAGCGGGCATGACCTGTGCGATACCGATTGCTCCGGCGGACGAACGCAATGGGCGTCCCTGCCCGTCTAGCTGGCGACCGCCAGATTCCGCCCCGATCATCGCACCCCAAGTGGCATCGCCACCGCGAGCGCCGCTTGTGATATTTGAGGTATATCCCTGCGAAGTCGTGCCCGGATCGACATAGACATTTTCGTCCAAGCCAAAGCTCTGATACTGCGGAGCCCTGAAAAGCTCGCCACCCTCTGGCGTGACAAGGCTTTGGTTCTGCCCCACAACCTTAGGCTGACTAAGCTCCATACGCTTAGTCTGCGCATCCATCCGGTTGGTGTTCGCGCCGTAGACCGCGACATCGTTAGCGTCGCGATCCTTGGCAGTGTAATCGACGCCAGCGAGCGCAGCGATGTTCTGATCGGTTGGATCGAACGCTTCTATTTCGGCGGGGCTGATACCCATGCGCGTTAGCATCGGAGCGGCGCTCAATAGCGCGGCACGGCGTTCCGCATAGGGGCGTTCCGCAACACCAGCTACAATGTTAGCATAGCTGGTATTGCTGCCCTGCGCGCGGGTAAACTGTTCCTGTCGAACCTTACCGATGCCGGTTCCGGTTTTCTCGTCGCCATACTGATATGCAAGCATCGCCGCGCGATCCGGATCATTGGCCGTCATCGCTTCGGCTAGCTTGGTATGATAGGTGCGCTGGCGATCATTCTCGTAAACGGCTTGCTCGCGCTTAAGCTGGTTATCCTGATCGACCTGCCGCTGCTGAACGCCTTCGCGAAAGGCGTCGTTATTGACGCCCGCCAAAAGAGTCGCGCCGCCATCGCGCATGAAGTTGAAGCCACTCATTACTTGCCACCAAAGCTGGAGCCGAATGACTTCGTGACGCCATCAAGAGTATTGTTGAAATTCGCCGCCTTGAACATCTGAAATTGACTCTTAGTATCGGCGGCACCCTGCGCAACTCGACTGTCCGAATCCGCCCAATTCGTAGACACTCCGGCGAGCGAGGACTTAGCCGCAACGCCCCGATTGGCGACCTGACCGGTCTGATCGAAATAGGTGTTGAAGGTTTGATCAGCGAGACCCATCGAGCGTTCCTGAAGCTGCTTCATCGCCGCGCCGCTCGTGCCCATCCCGTTGGCGTAGGCACCCGCCTGCTGCCCGCGCAGAGCTTCGCTCACGCGGAACTCATACCCCGGAGTAGCGCGAAGGACTTCGGTGGGGTTCGAACCATCGCCCCCTGCCAATCCGAGCAACGAAGCTTGCCGCGCTGACGCTGCATCCCCAAGAGCAATGTCGCCCTTGAAGTTGTTTGCGTTCATGTTGTAAATGCGTTCGTATTGAGCGCGCTGTTCAGCGGCAGACTTGGCTTGAATCTGCGCGGCCCTTTTAGCGCCCTTACCCGACGATATTCCCTTGGCGACTGAAGTTGCCGCTCCTACTGCTTCCATTGGCATAATGTTATTTATGCAAACCTAGCCTATGGATGCCGCTCCAACCAATCGTCCTTCAGGCCCATGAATACTTCGCTCAACCCGAACAAAGGTTGCTCGCGAAACCCAACCGATTTTGCCCCGCACCAGCGATTGAATATCCGCGCGGCCCGGAGATCGACGGGAGTTTGACCCCAGATCAGGCACGCCCCATGCTCGACAAACATTTCCCGGATCATCGCCTTACCATCCTTTAGGGCTCGTTTTCCCCTACATGATGGAAGCGCGAGTGTGTGCATCTGCCAAACGAATGGGGCCGACCATTCGAAGATCATCCCCATATCTCCCGTATCGTTCCGCAAGAGCGCGAAGTCGTCGGGAGACGCGGCCATTTCTGCAAACGATAGCGGCATACGATCCACATCGCACCCGAACGCGCTGGCGATCTCTGGATGGCGAGCGATCGTGTCATGGATCGTCGCATCAAAGGTGCGCATCATGGCTGCACCTCATTAGGTATTAGCGGCTCCCAAGGTCCGGTACCGGGCGGTCGAGGACCGTTGCCGCCAGTGCCGGGAGAGGTCGCATCCGCTGGGGTAATGATGTCTCCGACGACATGGCGGTCGCCAGCTTGTGCGGCATCGAGGTAGTTCGCGGTCGCCACATAAGTGACCGCCCCACCCGTCCTCGCTGGATCAAGATAGGTAATCCAATATCGGGTCGAGTAGTTGGGCACGGACAAGGTAGCCCCCGCCACTGATACCCGCGTGCCATCCCCATACACGCGGTCATGCGGCAAGACCGTTATGGTTAGATCGGCGCACGAAAGGACCGCGCCGGGATCGACATAGCTATTCACGAGATTTTGATCGCGGGCACCCGCCATAGCGGCATCTCGCGCCTCTTCCGCCGTCAAGATCGCGATTCCAGCTTGCTCCAACGCGAGTTCGATCAGTCCAAGCAGTTCGGTGTTCGCGTTGGTCTGTTTCCCAAGCTGCTGGATTATCGAGTTAAGCTGGCGCAAGAATTCGATGGTGGGATGGCCATTGTCGGGATCGACCATAGCGCGACCGGCCATGAAGGTGCCGATGTTGAGCTTATTACTCATATCGTCCACGCCTCATTGGCGACCGCCCCGCTGATCCTCAGAAATACCGGATCGCTGCACGACACTTCGAAATGACGATAAGCCCCGCGCGATGCGCCCAACCGATAGAAATCGGCAATCTCGCTACCTTCACGGACGGTCTGGGATCGCGGCATTGACCAATCCGAGCGAGCGTCCCTCCATCTAAGGCGGATCGTCGCTTCCTCACTCAGGCCGACATGAACCGAGAAACTCCCGTTCGGGATCGGTCGAGCGCCCGTATGGATTGTGCCCGAGATCAGGCGAAGGATCGGCAGACCATCATCGGTCGTGGCGAGCCGGTCGAAGCGGTAGACATTCCCCAGCGCATCGCCACAAACCGACCCGAGCGCGGAATCAAAACCGTGCTGGCCGCGAAAGACGATGCTGTCATGGCTGGCCATCTCGCACCAAATCTCAGTCGAGAGATCATAAGCGTAGGTGCCCACTGAGGGGATCGTGAGGACATAGAATAGATGCCCTTCCGATGTGTAGCTGAACGCCGAACAGAGGTCCGACCGCTCAGCGATACGCTCCTCGATACCGTTGGTCGAAACCCTCTTGGGAACATCGGAGAGGCGATAAACCAAGCCGTCTTCACCAAGGAAAATGACCGAGTTATCCAGCGCTACAACGGTCTCGCGAGCTTGAACGCCGCGATCGATCAAGCGACCGGGCGCGCGCTGGTAAAGGCTGTCTGCATCGCCTGTGGATTGCCAAACTTCGATCGATTGGCTCCCAAACAGGAATACATCATCGCGGATACGCCGGATCGCCCTAAGGCCATCGGGGAGCGCCTCAGCGGTCGCAAAATCGAGCGCGTCAAAAGCACTCGCGCCCGGTGCCAGCCAATAGAACTGACCCGGCGAGGTAATCACAACGAAGTAGCTGTTGATGACATCGACATCCACGACGGCGCGATCATCGGGAAGGTCGAGCTTGGCGAGCTTCGTCCCGTCATAGACCCAAAATTCACCAGCGGTCGCAATGCCGATGCGCTCAAAAGTGGCGGCAATCCGGACGGTATCGTTGTCGTCGGGGAGCGTCCCCACCGTCTCAAGATTGGCACCATCGCTGAGGTAGAGGGTATTTCCGGCAACGATGATGAGCTTGTTGGATAGAACGCCGTCCGACTGATACAGGCCGCGAATGGGCTTGCCCGCTATGGCGTGCATCTTGACCAAGCCGGGGCGTTGGAGACGCATCGCCTCATCCGGTGAAGCTCCGCTTTCGTCCTTCTCCAAATATAGATTTACCAACCGAGTTTCAGGCTGGATCGAGCGTAAGCGCGAGTATGACTGTAAGCCCAGCGGCACCCCAGCCATATCAGTAATACGGGACCGGGCTGTTATCGCCGCGCGAGTAATCATGGGTAAGCGAGGTGCGGAACGCCATCGCGTTTCGGACGGTCAACTCAGAGATTTCTTGGCCGTATTCCTCGCTTAGCTCGATTGCGAGATAACAGGCCAATCCGATGGGATCGCGGTATGCCAGCGGGGCAAAATCCGTTGGCTGCAAATGATCGATCTGCCGCCAATCATGCGACGCCGAGTCATAGATATATGTGGCGGTCTGGCGGGTCGTGCGATGCACAACTACGATGACCGAACCATCCACGGCAGTAGCTTCGCGACCGCCGCAACGGATCGTTTCGGGTAAAATGACGGTTGTGGGATCGAGCGCGGCAATGCGCGTCATCGGACTTGCTAGATGTTCGGTATCCGCCAGCGGGATAATATCGCAGAGGCGACCGAAAGTGCCGTCATTGACCCAGCGCAAGTAAAGTGCCTTGAGGGTCTCTAGATGGTCCTCAATCTGGCTTTCGTCGGGCTGTTGACCAGCGGCAAGAATGCCGAGACGGCGAAGTGCCGTTGTGATTATTTGCGAACAGTTCATCCAGTATTTAGCTGGATGAAGGAAAGAGCAGCCGCATGAAGGCGGCTGCTAAGGTGTGGCGTAGTTGGGCTTTACCTACGCCGTGGCCCACTTAGCGTTTGTTATGAAAGGGGCAACATACAAAAAGGGACAGGGCCGAAGCCCTGTCCCCCATTTGAGCACTCCCTTGGGAGATTATGCAGCGTAGTAGATGCTGATTTGCCCGGTCTGCGTACCAGCGGCACTCATCTTCGCGCTGCCGCGAATCTCAGTGATACCGACGCCGACGCGATGCTCGTAATCCTTGCTCTCCGTGCGGAAAGAAGGCTTACGCGAGAACGCGACCGCAAGAGCGTTTGCGCCGCAAAGAGCCGCGAAACCGATCGGTGCCGAGCTTGCGCCCAGATTGCCAACCTGAGTGATTTCAGGAATCTTCTTCACGATCACGCCGTCCCAAACCAGATCACCACCGGTGAACAACGGGTTGGTTTCCACCTCGCGCGGACGCGCGTCGCGGTTGGCCGCTTCGATGCGCGGGTCTTTGCGAAGCTGGCGGAAGCCCTCGACACCGACGAACATCACATACCACTTCTGGCCTTCCTTCGTGCGGTAAGGCGTGATGCGGAACGAAGCCGTGGTTTCTGCCATTTCCTTCGCCATCGACACGGTATCAGCCGTAAGGATTGCGCTGGAAGGGACAGCCGCGAGCGAAGTGGAGAATACCTGAGTGGTTGCCTTAGCGGTGCCCATCAGGATACGGTCGTTATTCTTGAGGAGATACGCGGTCCTTTCGCCAGCCGTTGCGGTGTCGAAAGGCTTGTAGGTATCTTCGATGGGGGTTCCATCGGAGTCCACGCCACCTTCAATGACAACGCTCTGCATCTTTTCGATGAGTTCGTCGCGAAGGTCTTCTGCCGACCAGTCCTTTAGACCAGCGCGCGCCATATTAGCGTAGTCGAGTTCGGACTTGAAAGTCTCGTGCTCGCCCAGCATTACTGCATTACGACGATGGCGGACCTTCACTTCCGTGGAGTAGTTCAGGAGAGCTTCCTCGTTGCCCTCTAGAGTTGCGCCACCGCTTACGCCCGCGCCCTTGAGCGATGCGATGTAAGGGATGTGGACAACATCGCCTGCCGACTTTAGGTCGGTGTTGACGCGAATGATTGCGTTATCAGCCGAGGACATGAAGGGCAGAAAGCCCGACTCCGCGACATATTCCTTGGCGTACTTAGTAGACCATACTTCTTTGGCATTTGCGTTTGCCAGCTTAAAATCAGCCATGTTCGACTTTCCTTATTTGTCGAACAGATCGGTGAATTCGTCCTTTCCTGACTTGGGTGCATTGGGTTGACGCGATACTGCATGAACTAATGACTTAGGGCCGGGGGCGGACGCTTTTCGCGCCTCTGTTATCGTTGTGTTGGTTTGTGCGACCGGAGTCGCGGTTAGCCCCAACTCAAGAGCCCGCTGGCGCACGAAGGCATCCGGATCGGTTTCAAAGAGTTGACGCTGTGCGGAGCGTTTGCGTTCTGCGATGGTCCATTCGACCGGATCAGGCTGAGACATTGCGCGGGTCTCAAATGTCGGATCGATTGCCGCCATTGATTCCGCCCACTCAGCGACTTCATCGAGCGTCTCTTGACCGTATTTTTCACGGCCACGAACAACGCTTTCTGAAAGTTTAGCGACACGCATCTCCTCTTGGATTTGCTGACGCATCATTTCCATCTGCTGAGACCGGTAGGTCTCTGGATCATCGTAAGGATCGGCTAGCTGAGCTTGGGCGGCTTGTGCTGCTGCCATCTGTCTACGAAGAGATACCAGTTCTTGCTCTGCTGCCTTTGCGCGATTGCGCTCTGCCAACATTGCGGCGACTGGAACGCTTTCGGGAGCCTCTTTAACAGCCTCTTCAAGCGTCTCTGGGGTCTCGCTCTCTAGTTCAGCTTCAACCGTTTCTACGGTATCCGCATCGTCTTCGGCGGTTTCCTCAAGGTCCTCTGCGGTCTCATCAACCGTTTCGGCTACTTCCTCTTCAACGGCCTCAACGATGTCGTCTTCGACCGGGTCGTCGTTAAACAGATTCTCAAAATCGTCCATTCGATCCTTTTTCTACAACTGCGCGTGTAGTTTCGCGAAACGCCCGGTGAAATGGCGGCGACCCATTCAGTTGTTACGCACAACGAAAAGCGATACGCCCTATTAGATGGCGGCGACCCATTCGACCGTAGCTATCGGTCATCAGACTTATTTAGTCTGCGGGGCTTATCGCTTGCGCAGGCCGCGATCGGATTTATGGATCGAAGGCTACAAGGGGGACGATTATGAGGATTTGGGGGATAGCGCTGGGGGTGGCCGCGTTCGTCGCGCCGATGGCCGCGAATGCGCAGGCGTTCGGCGTCAAGCTCGGCGGCAATATCCGAGACTATAAGACCACCGAGCCGGAACCGGGCCAGCACATTGTTCAACCGCCGTTGCCCCATGCACGAATGGAACTATATTTCGCGATGGCGGCGGATGATGGCACGGTTTGCGCCGTTACCGGGGTCGGAAATACTATCCGCTCCGATCTCTCCGGCGTGGAGACAAGAAAGGAGTTTTCTTACTGGCGCGACGCTTTGGTGCGGCGCTACGGCCAACCTTCAGATGACTTCGATTGGTTAGACAAAGATGCCAGCACGGAAGAGAAGAATGACTTTCGTAAAGCCCTAAAGAGTGAGAAGCGCGTTCTCGATACCTTTTGGATAAAGGCTGACGGTGCCAATCTTCCTTCATCAGTGACTAACATCCGCCTTCAAATGACCGCCGGTGATGATGGGTCATATGTTGCCATTCGATATGAAGGAGCAGACTACGATACCTGTCAGGCGAGCTATTTTCGTAAAAGAGACACTGGCCTCTGATATTCAGCCGCTGAAGTAGCCCCCGCCGAAGCCGGGAGGGATCATGGACGGATTAACCGGCATGGCCCCCCGAGCTACCTCCTGCTCGATCTTCTTAGCGTCCATCGCGGCTTTTGCGGCGAGTGCCTGATCCTTCGCCGCCTTGGCTTCCTTGCCCGAGATTTCCGCACCCTTTTCGGCTGTCGCCATCTGCTGCATGGCCTGCTGAGCTTCCGCGTCCTGCTCGCTCGATT
This sequence comes from Sphingomonas sp. S1-29, assembly GCF_026167545.1. Classification (NCBI taxonomy): domain Bacteria; kingdom Pseudomonadati; phylum Pseudomonadota; class Alphaproteobacteria; order Sphingomonadales; family Sphingomonadaceae; genus Sphingomonas; species Sphingomonas sp. S1-29. The sequence goes on from NZ_CP110678.1 coordinate 1,503,665, forward strand.
TCTGCGCGAGCCTCTGGATACGCTCGATTGTGGCGGTCTTGTCCGCCAGCGGCGCCATTTCGAGGAATGCCAAAAATTCAGGCGCAAATGGGCTCACGCCGGTCGAACCAGCGAGGGCCATAAGCTGTTCGAATACCTCGTGCTGCTGAGTGGTGAGGTCGGGAACAGTCGTTAGCTGGATATCCATATCCAGTTCAGCGAGACGGTTCTTCGTATCGATCTGAACCATGTGAGGCTGCATGACGGGCTGGCCCGTGTAGGGATCGATGAGCGGTTGCCCCGTCGCTGGATCGGCAACCGGGACCATCCGCTCTTCCATGACGGGTTCGTTGATCTGTAGGAACTCGACAGCGCGGGGATCGTCAACGATGCGCACCAAGGTGGGCTGATCGATATACTGGCGCGCCGCGAACCACATTCTTCGATATAGGTTCATTTCGAAAGCCTCAAAGCGCCCGAAAGCTCTCGCGAGTTCGGTGTATCCGGCCTGCTGGAGCATCTGCCGCGCGCGGCCTGACTCGCTCGACGATGCCACCCGTCCTAGAACCGATGGAGTCGGTGCCATACGGTCCAGATCGGCTCCGGACTGTTGCATGATCATCATCTGGCCTTGCGCCAAATCCTGCGAATGGATGACTTCCCAACCATCTGGGATTGCGCCATCGGCCCGTGCGGCTTCCTTGCGAACGACCTCAACATTCGTCGCGGCTGCACGGGGGTCCATAGCCCGAACTTGACGATGGTTGACCAAGTGCAGGAGGCGCGAACGACGGGCATTCACTTCGTCCTGCAACGGGATCATGTTGCGGATACACCCATATCTGTCGCCATTCTGCTTAATCTCGTAAGTCGTGGCGGCGATTGGGCAGATCGATACGCCCTCATCGTCCACATACTCACATGGTCCCGACCATAGCTCGCCCTGATCGCAAAATATCATCCGGTGCCATTCGCCGCCTGTCTGGTAATACAGATCGACTACGCGAAGGCGCTTCCGGTTGTGAGAGTGCCACCATTTCTCATTCGACTTATCATTCATGAAGTCGAAGCTATCGCCCTCAGGACGGCCAAGCTCTTCATAAGTCTTGGGGAACATGGCCTTTACATCGACGGCATCCATGAGCTTTGCGATACCGAGATACTTTGCGTCGCTATAGTCATGTTCGCGTGACAAAGGATCATAAACGAAATCTTCCCAGCGAATGCGGGAGACGGTAATGTTGCGACCGTCCCACTCGACAATCCCAGCCGCGATACCTTGGATGAAGTAGTTGTCGCTGCACAGCTTGCGAACGGTCTTATATTGAGCGCGATCAGCTACATACCTTAGCGTCTTGGTCGCAACATCGGCGGCGTCCTGAGACCGAAGCGTGCGGGGAAGGCACGCGGGATCGCTTTCACCGGCATCAATGATGCCGAGTATCCCCGATAGCGCTGGACCGATCTTGTTGGTGTAGATCGCGGGTTGCCCGCGCTTCTTCAAATCGGCGCGGACATCATCCGAAATCTGATCGCCATCGTAATAATCACGGTCGCGCTGAATCAGTTCGTTATTCTCGCGCGTGTTATCGCGGAACTCTTCAACAAACTTTTTGAGGTCGCTATGATCGAGGGGCGCGACATACTGCGCAATGTTATCATCCATCGACTATTTAGCCGATTACCCCCAACAGTCGTCGCTCGTTGCCCTACTATCGTCGTCGTCAAACATTGACCGCTTTTTCTTCGGCGCAATGATAGGCAACCATGCTGGGATTACATCCTCAAGCGCTCTCGCGATGGCGGAATCAGCATCCACCTGATCGTCCCTCTTCCCCGCCGGGAACATGGCGTATTCGCTGAGGGCTTCATCCCCGATGGGGCCGACCGGTAAATGCACCTGCCCCATCGCGGCCATAGCCTGATACCCCACCGCCTTACCCACTTTATCCCCCGAGCCTTTCGTCGGGAGCGGGTCGATCGTCACGAAGGTTTTGGTTTCAATCATGGCGGCGCTAACCATCGATTTGATCGCCGCCCAAGTGCCGTCGTTCTCAGGAAACCAAGCCCTTGGCTTGTATTTGCGGATCAGGGCGAAGGCACCCTCAGGCGCAATAACCGTCTTGGCGTTGGCATCGCGGGACAGCCCCAAGGCGATATCCATGGTGCAGCGCTTGCGGAACGAATCCACCAGCCAAAGCGCTCGATTATGGTCCACCGCCCATATGCGGAACACATTGTAGTCGTTGTTCCCCGAGGGGGCATGATCCGAGGTCATGTAATAGTTTACATGCTGGGGAAGCGCGCTTGGTTCATATCGATGGAACCACTCTCTCCGAAAAAACCCATCGGCATCCGGAGCCGGAGCTTGCTGATACTGGCCAGAGAATTGCAGCGGACCAAGGGAGGCACGATACCCCCGAACGACCTTTTCGGTGTAGCGAGCGGGGAACATATTCTCCCCCTCTTCGCGGGGATCGATCCACCCAATCGAAGTCGGTGGACGATCCACGCCATCGGCAAAGAGCGGGATGCACAAATGGTCATAATCTAGGTCCGGACGCCCAAGGATCGCGCCAGACACATCCCCCTCGTGGAGGCGCTGCATCACGCAAATGATAACATCGCGGTCTGGATCGTTGAGACGGCTTGGTACCGCCGTTAGGTAGGTCTCCACCGCCGTGGCACGCATTGCCGCCGACTTGGCATCATCAACCGAGTGCGGGTCATCGATAATAACAAAGTTGGCGCGGTTGCCGGTTATGCTCTTTAACGGAGTGGCTTCACGCGCCCCGAAACTGTCATTTTCGAACTTAGTCTTAGCGTCCTGATCGTTCCTCAACCCGATAGGCCAGCGTCGCTGAAACCATTCCGAAGTAATGAGGCGGCGCGTTTTGAGTGAATCGCGGGTCGCCAGATCGAAGCTATGGCTGGCGGATAGCACGCGGGTCTTTGGGCGAATGGCCCATAGCCACGCCGGAAATAGAACATTGACGATAAGGCTCTTCGCTGAGCCGGGGCAGATGTTGATCAACAGGCGTGTTATGCGACCATCGGTGCAGGCTTGCAGATGCTCCGCCAGAACATCCACATGCCAGTTATGCTTATATTCCGCTGTATCGACATGCGGCCATGCCAGCCGGATGAAGTCTTTGAACGACCGTTCGCAGAGTTCCTTTTCGTAAACGAGTTGCTGGCGAACGGTAAGCGTAGTTGCGCTCACGAATCCTTTCGGGCTTGTGCAGCTACAACCTTGCGGAGCGTCTCCTCATCCAAGTTGGACAGATCGATTTCGTCGAGTTCGTTCTCAGCCTTCTTCATTACGGTGGTTTGAGTAGGACGGCCCTGCCATCTATCTCCGAATTCCTTGATCGCGGCGACACGCGGCCCGCCAGCGGTATCAGGGTCAAGGATGATCTTGATCAACATCTGCGCGACCTTGATCGCGTTAGAGTCGAGAATGTCCTCGACGGTGGCTTTCTGGGAAGGCTTGCCAGCGAGCTTTCGCCCGCTGACACCTTTCTGGAACTGGCCGTTTGGTTTGCGGCCCTCGAATGATGTAGAATCGGTCATCCCATATTTATTCAGGAAGCATTCCCGCCTGCACCAATGAGATACGGATTGCTTCGATAGCAGCACGAGCCTCTGTATCGATCGTTGTTCCGCCCATTACTTCGGGAACGGAGTTGAAACCGTATCTAAAGCCGACGCTGAGACCGGTATAATCGGTGGGTGCAACGATCACCCCGTAGGCTCTGTTGAACTTCTCTGACAGGCGGGTGACCGTCCCACTCATCCTCAGCCCCCAAAATGCAGTCGGCGGGCTCTGAGTATCAATCGTATGGTTGTTCTCAATCGTTAGGTCATGGAAGATAGCGGAGCCGCCACTTACCAAGATGCCCGAACCATTGGTCAATACTCCTGCACCGTTGGAATCGAAGGCGGTATTATTACGAATCATTACGGTACCGATTTCACCTTCGTCATAGGTGAAGAGGGCAACGCAATAGCTGCAACCATAGGAGGTGTTGCCCTCGATCAATCCCTTGTCGTGCTTCTGTCCTTCGAGCCCGCCAATCACTAGCACGCCCGCATTAGCCGTCGTCATACCCTCTGCGATGCGGAAGGTGTTGTTGGTGACTTCCCACTCCTCTTGCCCATAAGGCGAAGCAATCGTGACGCCGCCTTTAACATCGACGCCGGGGTAAGGGATGTTGCTGAACTCGAACTGGTTATTGCTGATCTTCGTCGAGCGGGCAGGCTTGAGGTAATCCTGTTCGCCTTGACCGAAGAAGCAAATACCGAATGCGAGGATATCGAGGAAGGTGTTGCTATCAATGATCAGGTTGCGAGATTCTCTCGTGGTATTCTCGCTGACCCATACGGCCTGATATGCACCACCCCGGAAGGTGTTGTTGATCAGCCGCTGGTTCGCACCATGTAGCTCGACGCCACACGCATTCCCATTACCGATGTCTGGGATGAATGGCGGAGAGTCGAATAGGCATTCCGAAATCACGACATCCTCAGCCCATGCGAAGATGGACGAATGATCGAGCGTGTCCGTGCCGTTATTGATGAACTTGCAGCGGGCGATATTCCAGCCGCTACCGAGCGGGATGTTGACGCCTTCGGGTGGGGGTCCGCACTGCCCCATGACAATGCAGGAAACCCCTGCGGTATTGATGAACTCGCAGTCATGGATATCGACATTATCGATATAGGCAGCATTGCCCGAGACATGCAGATGCGCATGATTGCGTAGCGAATGCGCGTGCTTGTTGTTCGCGCCGTTCATGTCGAAACGGAGATTCCGGATCGAGATGTTTTCGAGCGCGGTGTTGGTGAACATCAGCGCCATGCCGATCGGTGCGGCATCGCTCGAAAGATCAGGGGCCATCATGATGGTGGTCCCGCGCTGGCCTACAAGCTCGATACCGCTGCGCAGGAAGAGCGCGACCTTCATATCGTTGCCGCCAGCCCATGGATGCAGGCCGGTGGCGCTTACCTTGTAGGTGCCGGTCGGGAATAGGACGCTGGCAACACCGCCTTGGCTGGCGTCGATCGCTGCTTGGATCGCTGCGGTATCATCCGCGATGCCGTTGCCGACCGCGCCGTAATCCTTGACCGAGACCGTCTCCGCGAGCTTCCGAGCTACGGTGCGTCCCTGATACCCCACTAGCGTTGCGCCAGTAGGAGACATGACGGTCGCGAGCCCCTCCCCTTGGGTGCCCTGCGGACCTTGAGGACCGGGCTCAGCTAGACCGATCTTGATCCACCGTCCCGCCGCCAGCGGCTTATCGGGAGTCAAGACGGTATCGGCATCGTCCTCAGCGGTGGAGATGGCGTCCCAATAGTAGAGACCCCCGAGACCGTCACCGGGGGCCATGCCGCCGTTTACGATAGCGGAATAACCGTTTCGGATTTTGTTGGCCGGGATCGATCGAAGTTCGTCGAAGGTATCGGCGGTGGCGAAGATTTTCCCAAAATCGGGAATGTTGATCGTTAGCATCCATTATTTAGCTGGATGCTCGGGTTGGGTTGTCGGTCGCCGATCAATCCAATAGCCAACGGGCTATCTGTCTGAAACCGGGGGGTTAGCTATGAAGATTGTATGGGCCGCGATGATGTCGGCGAGCTTGGCAGGGTGCGGGTCGCCGCCAACCGAAAACACCGCCACAACCACGGGCGCGAACGAGATTGCAGTAACGCCGGTTATTGCCGAACCAGCGGTCGAACGGGTTGTCGAACTCCCTGACACCTTCGTCACCCAAAACCCGCTTGGAGCGTGCAAAGCTCTGATCGCGGTAGTGAACGGTCGAGACCCCGGCACCATGACCGCGAAGAAACTGGAGGATAATCTCTTCCATGTTTCATACCGTCGTCCCGACGATGGGAAGCGGTGGCAGTCACGATGCCAAATCACCCCGGATGGCCAATCAATGCAGTGGGCGCAGTTCGACGCGTTCGATGATGGCCAGCAAGGTCGCTGGCGAACCGAGGATGTCGCAACCTACACCGTGGAGGGGTCGTCGCTGACGGTATCGGTAGACATGATGGGAGACGCGATCACGAAGACCTACCCGATGTCGAAAGTGATGGGGTAGGGAATGGTCGCCTTCCCGTTCAACACATGGGGATATGAATTCGAGAGCGGCGTTAATTCGATCATGATGGCATTTGACCAAGCTGACGATGCTTTCGCTAAACGCCTTGATGAACTGATAACCCGACTTCGCGAGGTTGAACGGGCAGTCAATTCCGGCCAGCATATCGCAGTCGCGGAGGACGACTATCCGCCTGAGACCTACCTAAGAGCCCGTCTCGAATCTCATGCGTAACGAGCGAGCCGCCGGATAAGCAACATGGCGGACGCGGCGTATAGGAAGGCAGTGGCGGATCGGATGCTTTGCTCGAAATCTTTGGCGAGGCGTCTGTTGCGGTTGAGCCAGGCAAAGGTTCGTTCGACGACCCAGCGGCGCGGATGGACGACGAAGCCGGTCTGGTCGGCGAACTTACGCACGATCTGGATGCCGATCGACGTCGCCGTTGCGACACGCGCGCTGGTATAGGCACTGTCGGCGTAAACGAGCTTCACGAACGGGTGCCGCTCGCGGGACATCTTGAGCAGAGGCACGGCGCCGTCGCGGTCCTGCACGTCGGCAGGGTGAACCAGCAGTTCGAGCGTCCGCCCGTCGCTATCCACCATGGCATGGCGCTTTCGACCTTTGATCTTCTTGCCGGCATCGTAGCCGCATGGGCCACCGGCCTCGGTCGTCTTCACGCTCTGGCTGTCGATCACGGCCGCTGATGGCATCGGCTCGCGCCCGACACGGGCACGATCCATCTGGACGAGATGGTGGTTCAACCCCTCGAACCCGCCACTATCGCGTAGCTCGCCGAACCAGCGATAGACGGTGCGCCAGGGCGGGAAGCCATCAGGCAGAAAGCGCCATGGGCAGCCCGTCCTCAGCACGTAGAAGATCGCGTCGAGCACTTCGCGCCAGTGCCAGCGGCGACGTCGCCCTCGATCGCAAGGCTTGGGCAGAAGCGGCGCGACAATCGCCCACTCCGCATCGGTCAGATCGCTTCCATAGCGCAGGCCCGTGCGGCTATGCAGCGCACGGGCGGTCGGGTTCCACATGATGCCTTCCAGGTCTGGTCTCGCAACCGCCCGGAATCACATCGAAGCTCGATCGTCCACTGTTACGCCACCGTTCTGACACGGCCTCTAAGATATGACATTCATCAAGCAGGAAGGGCGCGGCAGCTATTAGCTGAAGCAACATTGCTTATGCTTTTCCACTTTTGGGAGAGGCAGGTTGGCCGATGGGCGCAATACGAAGGCGCTCAGGTGCCGCGCAATTTCAAAGATCAATGCGCTTATATTTCAAATCACCTTCAAGTCGATGACAAATTAGAGCTACTTCACTTAGTGATAACGATCATCAAACATGATGATCATAACGCTGACGCCGATAAGCGACGAGCCCAGCGCATCTGGGATTTCTATGGGCGGCATGATCTGTTTCAAGATTCAGACGGCAATATGCCCACGCATAAACTTTCGCAGCCGTATGACAATCTCAAGATCGTGCGCCGTAATG